>CALGMY010000034.1 GCA_937958785.1 uncultured Gammaproteobacteria bacterium
ATTTCTTTCTGGCTACCGTCGAGTACGACGGTGAGCGCCAGAAAGAAATTCTCGTCCACGTTCCCGCTGCGCCTGGAGTGAGGGTCGCGGCGGTCGCCGCTCCTACATGGCGGGGATGGGCGCGAGGGGCACTTCGGGCAGGCCCGGAATCCGCGGCATGGGCCAGAAGCCGGGGATCGCCTCCACCCGGGCGAGCCACTGGCGAACGTGACCGAATGACCCGGTATCAATCCCGCCTTCCGCGGCGAGGGCCACGTAGGGGTAGCAGGCCAGGTCGGCGATGGTGGCGTGCTTCAGGGCCAGCCATTCGCGGCTGGCCAGGTGGTCGTCCATGATGCGGAGGATCCGGTAGCCGGTGCGGACCGCCTGCTGGTAGTCGAGGGGCCACCCGAGCAGCTTGATGGCGCGGGGAATGGCGAGGCCGTTCTGGATCTCGTTGGCGGACACCGACAGCCAGCGGGCCACCCGGGCGAGGCACAGGGGGTCCAGGGGTGCCCAGGCGTGTGGGGTGTACTCCGCGTAGCGGCCGGAGAGGTACAGCAGGATGGCGTGGGAGTCCGTCAGGATCTCGTCGCCATCCACCAGCACCGGTATCTGGCCGAAGCGGTTGCGGGCGAGGAAGGCAGCGCTCAGGTGCTCGTTCTGCCGGAGGTTCACGGCGCGGGTCTCGTAGGGCAGGCGCAGCAGCCGCAGGAAGAGTTCCACCTTGTAGGCATTGCCCGATCCGAGGCTGGTGTAGAGCGTCAATTGCATCCGCAGTCTCCGGTGAAGCGCACGGGCGCATCGTCGGCTAAACTCGCGGTGTGGTCCACCGCTATTACCACCAGCTGAGTTCGGGACAGCAGCGCACCTACCGGCAGAGCGACGACGTGCTCGTTGTCCGGGTGCGGGCAGCTGCCTCGCTGGCCCCCTGCACCCGGGCAGTCGGCCGGGCCCTCGCGGGCGGGGATCCCCGCGAGGTGGGGCAGAGCTGCGTGGCGCTGCTATCGCGGGTGGCGGCGCGCCTCGAGGTGCCGGGCCCCGCGGTCACCGTGCTCGCGGCACGGCCGGCGGGGCACTGGGGCGAGCTGCACGGGCTCTACAATCCGGCCCAGGGACCCCGCGGTACGATCACCGTGTGGATGCGCACCGCCACCCGGGGTCGCGTGGTCGCCTACCCCACCTTCCTCCGCACGCTGCTGCACGAGTTCTGCCACCACCTGGACTTCGTGCTGCTGGGCCTCGACTACTCCTTCCACACGACGGGCTTCCGCAAGCGCGAAGCCAGCCTCTACGCGCAACTGGTGCCATGAGCCCCTTCGTCACCTCGGTGCTGCTCCTCTGCTGCAGCAACATCTTCATGACCTTTGCCTGGTACGCCCACCTGCGGAACCTGGCCGACCGGCCCTGGATCATCGCCGCCCTCGTGAGCTGGGGCATCGCGCTCCTCGAGTACCTGCTGCAGGTCCCCGCCAACCGGGTGGGCTACCAGGTCATGAGCCTCGGGCAGCTCAAGATCCTGCAGGAGATCATCACGCTCTCCGTGTTCGTGCCCTTCGCGCTGCTCTACATGCGGGAAAAGCTGACGCTGAACTACCTGTGGGCGGCGCTATGCCTCGCCGGCGCGGCGTTCTTCATCTTCCGGGACAAGGCCACTCCCCTGTAGGAACAGCGCTCGCCGCCCCTACAGGGCGGGGATCACCCGCTCACCGATCAGGCGGATGCCGTCGGCCGGCTCGGCATGCAGCTCCAGCACGATGTCCGTGCAGCCGGCGTCCCGCATACGCTTCAGGTGGTCCACGAAGCGCGGGATGTCGGCCGGAGTGCCGGCGAGCGTCAGGTTGTCGACGCAGGTGGCGAGCAGGCTGTCCGGCACACCGGGCACGGTCCAGGCCTGGCGGGGGACCATGCCATAGATCGCGGCCTTGTTGGCCTCGATCACATCGTACTCGGCGTCGCTCATGAAGGTGTTCAGCACCCAGCGCCGGAAGAGGCCCCGGTAGCCCAGCCACATGGTGGCCTCCCGCCGGGCCCGTTCCCGGTCGGCGTAGACGTGCCAGGCGACGAAGTTGTAGTAGCGGAAGGGCACGTCGGACCGGCCGAATTCCCGCAGGTGGTCCCGGACCCAGCCGATACGTTCGGCGCAAATGGGCGGCGTGAGGTCCGAGAGCATGATGCCGTCGCCGAGGCGGGCCGCCATGCGCAGCATCTGGGGCTTGTTGACCGCCACATACACGGGCGGCTTGGCCGCCCGGGCCCAGGAGGGGTTGTAGCCCTGCACCCGGTACATCTGCCCGGTGAAATCGAAGGGCGTGCCGGGCCGGACGCCCTTCAGGATCGACACGCACTCGCCGACGGCCCTGACCCGCCGCTCCGGGCGGATGCCGAGCGCCTGCAGCGCCTCGCCGCCGCCGCCCACCACGATCCGGGCCCGCCCGGCGGCGTACTCGTTCAGGGTGAGCAGGCCGGTGGCAATCCGCACCGGGTGGGTGTCGTAGGGGTTGACGGCGATGGCGCCGAGCCCGATACGGCGGGTCGCCTGGGCCGCCGCGACCAGGTTCGACCAGGGGTCCCGGGATGCCAGGTAGCTGGCGGTCCAGACGGTCCCGACGCCTGCCGCCTCGGCCTGGACGGCCAGGCTGGCCAGCTCCGCCGGCGTCGCCAGCGCGTTCAGCACCACGTCCACGTTCATGCCTTGGCCTCGAAAAGGTACCGGACACTTAGTTATTTAGGTTTGGGTTATCTTGGCGCCTTCGTGGCCCAGTGCCAAACCTAAATAACTAAGTGTCCGGTACCTTTTCCATGCAGATTGACATCATCCTCGAGCCTGACCTCACTCCCGCCCAGGTGGCGGAGATCGCCGTGGCGGCCGAAGGCCACGGCTTCCGGACCCTCTGGCACTCCAACTACCACCAGAATCCGGATGCCTTCGTCGCGCTGGTGCCCGCCGCCCTCGCCACCAAGCGCATCAAGCTCGGCATCCTTGCCGTCAGCCCCTACGAGATGCACCCCCTCAAGATCGCCAACGCGCTGCTGACCCTGAACGAGCTCAGCAACGGCCGGGCGGTCGTGGCCATCGGCGGTGGCGGATCGGTGATGGGCGCGACCGGCATCAAGATGGATCCGAAGGCCCAGCGCATGCTCCGCGGCGTCCGCGAGGCCGTGGAAATGGTCAAGCACGTCACCTCGGGCAAGTTCGTGCAGGGCTATCCCGGCGAACTCTTCAAGCTGTCCCGGCCCCTGAAGAGCTCCTGGGCCAAAGCGCCGAAGCCCGGCGTGTTCACCTGCTCGACGGGCCCGAAGATGCTGGAGATGGCCGGCAGGATCGCCGACGGCACGCAGATGAGCGACGTGACCCCGGAGAAGATCGGCCACCACATGGAGCACCTGCGCGCCGGCCTCGCCGCCCGCGCGACACCCGCCACCGACTTCCGCGTCGGCAACTTCTGGGCCTGGCACATCAAGGCGGACCGGGAAAAGTCGATGTACGAGGCGCGCCGGGAGCTCGTCTTCCGCGGCGAGCTGCTGCCGCCGAAGTACGACATGGAGCCCTACGTCACCGCCGAGGAGCGCCAGCTCGTCATCGACAAGTGGCAGAACTTCGCCAAGGCCTTCTGGACCCGCTCCGGCAAGATCGACGACGTGCCCGAGTCCATCGTCAACCGGCTGATCGCGGCCTGCTCCTCCGCCGGCGACCTCGGCGACATCGACCGGCAGATCGAGCGCTTCCGGGTCTTCGAGAAGGCGGGGCTGACCGAGCTGTCCATCCGCCTGTTCGACGAGCCGATGGCCGGCCTGAAGATCGTCGCGGACCACGTGCTGCCGTACTTCGAGCGCTACGCCCCGTGACCCGGCCGGCGCGGCTCGCCACCAGCCTGCTCCTCGCGGTGCTCGCTGCCGCGGGCGGCGCCGT
>CALGMY010000035.1 GCA_937958785.1 uncultured Gammaproteobacteria bacterium
GACGTGGACCAGCCGCGGAACCTGGCCAAGTCGGTCACGGTCGAGTAGCCGCGCCGCCCGTAGGAGCGCCTTCTGTAGGAGCGGCTTCAGCCGCGATTCCACCCCGCCCCCACCGGTGGTGTAATGCCCCCGTCTCCCCCAGGGAATCGGGCCATGCACCTCACCACCACCCCCGGCATCGACGGCAAGCGCATCACCCGCTACTGCGGGATCGTGGCGGGGGAGGCCATCCTCGGTGCCAACATCTTCAAGGACCTGTTTGCCGGGATCCGCGACCTGGTGGGCGGCCGGTCGGCCACCTACGAGAAGGAGCTGCAGCGGGCCCGGGACATCGCGCTGCAGGAGCTAAAGGAGCGGGCGGCCGACCTCGGTGCCAACGCCGTGGTGGGCGTGGACCTGGACTACGAGGTCATGGGCCGGGAGAACGGCATGCTGATGGTGTCCGCGAGCGGCACCGCGGTGGTGGTCGAGTAGGCCCGTGTTCACTTATCTCTGCCTCGGCACCAGCGACCTCGAGCGCTCCATCCGCTTCTACGACCCGGTGATGGCGGCGCTCGGCCACCGTCGCTGCGTCGTCGGGCCCGAGGAGGCCTGGGACGGCTGGGCCGGGTGGGGCACCTACGAGGACCAGGGCGCCCGGGAGCTGGCGCTCTGGGTGTGCCCGCCCTTCGACCGGCGGGCCGTCACCGCCGGCAACGGGTCCATGATCGCCCTGCGGGCCACCCGCTGGCAGCAGGTGGACGATTTCCACGCGGCCGCCATCCGGTCCGGGGGCGCCTCCGAGGGGGCCCCGGGCCTGCGGCCCCAGTACCAGCCCGACTTCTATGCCGCCTATGTGCGGGACCCGGACGGCCACAAGCTGGCGGCCGTGTGCCGGGGTTTCACCGCGAGGCCCGCGTCATGAGCACCACCTTCCCCAACGACGAGACCGGCGAGCTGCTGCGCCTCATGCAGGAGCAGGCCGATGATCTCTCGGTGCCGCGGGATATCGACTTCTTCCTCGTGTTCGATACCCGGGCCGATGCGGAAGCTTTCGCCAGCCGGACGGATCTCGGGCACGAGTTCGAGGTCGCGGTGTCCCGCTACGAGAAGACCAGCAAGTGGCAGGCGACCCTCACCGTGCACAGGGTCCCGGTCTACGCCGAGATCGTGATGCTGGAAAAGCAGGTCGCCCGCCTCGGCCGCCAGCAGGGCGGCGAGCCCGACGGCTGGGGCTGCGCCCTGATCCGGCAGGAGCGCCCGCAGGAGCGCCCGCAGGAGCGCCCGTAGGAGCGCCTTCAGGCGCGATTGCGGGGCCCGGCATCGCGCCTGAAGGCGCTCCTACAGTCCGAGTGCTTCCGCGTGGTGGCGCAGGTGGTCCTCGATCATGCTGCTCACGAACCAGTAGCCGTGGCCGTAGCCCTCGTGGCGGCGGACTGCCAGCGGGTAACCCGAGCGACGGGCCGCGGCCTCCAGCAGTTCGGGCTTCAGTTGGGCCGCCAGGAACTCGTCCTCCAGGCCCTGGTCCACGAGGATCGGCGGCCGGCCGGACACGGACGTGAGGTCGCCCATCAGTTCGGTGGCGTCATAGGCACGCCAGGCGTCCCGGTCCGGCCCCAGGTAGCGGGGCAGGGCCTTCTGGCCCCAGGGGCACTGCATCGGCGCCACGATGGGTGCGAGGGCCGACAGGCTGCGGAAGCGCTCCGGGTGCTTCAGGCCGATGGTCAGGGCGCCGTGGCCGCCCATGGAGTGCCCCATGATCCCCACCCGATCCGCGTCGAGCGGAAAAGTACCCAGCACCAGGTCCGGCAGCTCCCGGGCCACGTAGCTGTACATCCGGTAGTGCGCCGACCAGGGGGCCTCGGTCGCGTCCAGGTAGAAGCCCGCCGAGAGCCCGAAGTCCCAGGATTCGTCGTCACCCGGGAGCCGGACGCCCCGGGGGCTCGTGTCCGGTGACAGCAGCGCGAGGCCCAGCTCCGCCGCGACCCGCTGGGCCCCGGACTTGATCGGGAAGGTCTCCTCGTTGCAGGTCAGCCCCGCCAGGTAGATCACCAGCGGCACCCGCTCGTGCTCCGCCTGGGGCGGCAGGTAGAGCCCGAAGCGCATCTCGCAGCCGGTGCTCCGGGCGGGATGCCGGTAGAAATGCTGCCAGCCGTCGAAGCAGCGGTGGCGATTGGACAGGAGGAGGTTTTCGGCGGCGGGCATCGGCGGTTCTCCGGTAGGCTCGCCACATCTTCTCACCCGGGAGCGAAACCATGTACCTGGACGCGCTGCAGGCCACCGTGGCCAGCTACTCCCGCCGGCACCTGCTCGGCCTCGGCGTCGCCGCCGGGGTCGGCGCCCTGGCGGGCCCGGTGCCGGCCGGGGCGGCCAGCCGCCCGCTCGATCTCACCACCGCCGCTGACAACATCCAGGCCTTCGCCAAGACCTGGGGCACCCTCGGCGAGGAGCCCGTCTTTGGCGGCCACGAGGGGGTGTTCTTCGCGAGCATCGGCAGCCGCCGGGCCATGCCCCTCTTCGGCTACGTGGGCTTCGGCAGCCTGCAGTTCCGCATCCTGCCGAACGGTGATGCCGAGTACCGGGGCAAGGACGCCACGTTCTATACCGACCTCGCGACGGGCGAGTTGCTGGACACCTGGCAGAACCCCTTCACGGGCAAGGCGGTGAAGGTGTACCCGTACCTCAACGAGCAGGTGAGCACGACGATCCCGGCCCGCTATCCCGCCGAGCGCATGACCACCGATGTCTACCGGTGGGAGATCGCCATCGGCAACGCCGCGTCCCGCCGGGAGGAGGCGGGGAAGTACCGGGGCGACCAGGGCGAGTCCGGTCGCACCGTCCCCTTCGTGCTGCCCTGGCGCCGGGTGGGCAGCCACTACCTGCTGAGCTGGGACTGGATGCTGGAGGTGGCCAACCCGGTCACCCCCGAGGGCTGGCCCGAGGCCTCCACCGGTCCCGTCATCAACCCATCCGAGCACTTCACTTTCTTCGTCCCGGCCGCCGAGCTCGAGGACCGGTCCCGGCCCTGGGCCACCATGACCGCCGGCTTCTTCCGCCAGTGCCCCTGGCTGCCCTGGATGCGCATGGGCCGGAGTGGCATCGAGGGCCGGATGTTCGCCAACTCCCACAGCTACAAGATCACCGGCGGGCTGGACAACATCCCCCGGCCGGTCCTCGCCCGCCTGGAGAAGGACTACCCGGACATGCTGGTGGCGCCGAAGGACTGGTCCCAGCACCCGGTGGGCAGCACCTGGGGCTACTACGCCAAGGTGGCCCCCCGGGAGGTGCCGTAGGAGCGCCTTCAGGCGCGATCCTTCGCGCCTGAAGGCGCTCCTACGGCGGCAACTCGGCTACAATGCCGGCCCGCCAGAAGGCCTTGATAATTGGCCGGTTTGGCGGGTTATGTCGATCTACTGTCAAGTAGATGTCAATAATGTGGCTAGTCTTTTCGCCGCCCTCTGAAGGGCAGGAGCATCCCCGTGGAAGTCGACATCATCCTGGAGCCGGACCTGGGCCCCGCCCAGCTCGTGGAGCTCGCCACCACCGCCGAGAAGTACGGCATCCGGGCGCTGTGGACGTCCAACTACTTCGCCCACTGGGACCCCTTCATCAGCCTCGTCCCGGTGGCCCAGGCGACCAAGCGCCTGAAGATGGGTGCGCTGGCGGTCAGCCCCTTCGAGATGCACCCGCTGAAGATCGCGAACGCCCTGCTCAGCCTCAACGAGCTGTCCGGCGGCCGGGCAATGGCCGCCATCGGCGCCGGCGAAGGCAACCTGGACGCCATGGCGCTGCACAAGCCCCAGAAGATCGTCGTGGCGGTGCGCGAGGCGCTGGAGATCGTCATCGGCGCCGGCCAGAAGAAGCTGGCGAAGGACGGCTACAAGGGCGAGGAGTTCAACGTCACCTACCCCTGCGCCTATGACTGGCTGAAGGCGCCGCCACCCTTCGTCTACGGCACTGCCTACCGGCACATGATGATGCGCATGGAGGCCCGGGTGGCCGACGGCGTCTTCATCGGCTGCACCCCCACCGAGATCATCGAGCCCGCCATGGAGCAGGTCCGGGTGGGCGAGGCCAAGCGCGAGCCCGGCAAGGCGCCCATCCGCGTGAACAGCTTCTGGGCCTGGCACGTGAAGGCCGACCGGAAGGAAGCCTACCGGGAGTCCCGCCGGGAGCTCGCCTGGCGGGCCCGCAAGCTGGACGGGGACCTCATCAAGCTCTGGGCGACCCCGGACGAGGTCCAGATGGTCACCAGCAACTTCGACAAGTTCGTCGCTGCCTGGTTCGACCGCTCCGGCCACATCCAGGGCGTGCCGGAGGAGCTCTGCAACCGCCTCTGCGAGGGCCTGACCTCCACCGGTGGCCTCGAGGACCTGGACCGGGAGATCGAGCGCTTCCGGAAGTTCGGCAAGGCGGGACAGACCGAGATCGCGCTCAGGCTGCACGACAACCCGATGGATGCGCTGAAGATCATCGGCGAGCGCGTCGTCCCGGCGCTGCGCTGAGGCTGTAGGAGCGGCTTCAGCCGCGATCCCGTTTCCGGCCGGCAACTCCGCGCGCAGCGGCGGCTAACAGCGCGGTACCGAGCAGCCAGATGCCACCTGGTGCCGGCACGACCGCGAAAGTCCATGTGTAGTGGACGGGAGGCACAGTGGGCGCGGCGAATGCTGAGCGGAACGTGCTGTCCAGCGGAATCAGCAAGGGTGCCTGCGGCGCCCGGATTTCCATCGTCGCATCGACCACCTCCGGCGCTGGATTTCCCGGACCGATGACGTACCAGACGTTCTGATTCTGCCAACCGGCTGAAAACCCGGAATCGCCGCCGGGAGGGCAGGAAGTACAGCCCAACGACCACGACAAGGTTGCCGACTCGAGCACCTGACCAGGAGCGAACCGGATACTGAACGCGTCCACGTCCGCCGAATCGGTGGAGGTGCCGTTCCCAAACCTTCCCGTGACGGAATTGACCCCTATCCCCAGCTCGAGCGGCGCCCATTCGATCGACGGCAGGTCGCCATCGACCGCTTCGTCGTAGGTGATAGTAGCTGCAATGGCTGACGAAGCCATGAAGGGGAGCAGGGCGATCACCAAGCCAGCGGATGAAAGGCGGGAGGTGCGCGAAGGCATGGTTGGAATGCTACTGGTCCGGCGGCGGCAGTCGCAATTCGCCATAATCCGGAAAGTGTCGCGGCTGAAGCCGCTCCTACATCGCCTTTAGAGACCCAGCGACGCTGCCGGCGCGTTCAGGCTGGCGAGCTGGCGGCTCACCAGCGCGCCCACCGACTCGGCCGGGTTCGGCAGCACGGTGAACACCGGGGGCTTGCGCTTCAGGCTGGACACGTCGCCCTCGGCGAGCAGGCGCTCCAGGTGCTTCAGGTTCTGCTCGATGGCGAGCAGGTAGGGATTCTGTCCCCCGAACAGGGGCTCCACGTTCCGGTAGGCCCGGTTGAAGCTCTTCTCGAGCCGGGCGCGGGCCGAGTGCTCCCAGAAGCCCGGCGTCTGGCGCAGCAGGTCGGCGCCGGAGGCATAGCGCACGACCTGCTCCCGGGGGCTCTTCTGCTCCACCGCGATGCCAGCCAGCACGAACTCGCCGTAGAGCCGGTCCCGGCACTTCTCCAGGTAACAGCGGTCCGCCATCTGGGCCAGCATGTCGGCGGTGCCGAGCAGGTGGCCGACCGTGCTGTCCCGGGGGTCGTCGAGCTCGATGTCGTCCAGTGCGATTTCGTAGCCCGTGAAATGCACGACCTGCCGGGCCACGGGCACCCAGTGGCCGAGGCCGATGCGGGGCAGGTAAGTGGTGAGGAACTCGGCGCTGCGGCTGATGTGCCGGGGCGTGACCTCGGCGCCGTTGCGATGGCGCTCGCCGACCCGGCGGATGTAGCCGGCGTCGTGGAAGAGCGCACAGATGAGGCCGACGACCGCCCGCTCGTGCCCCAGCCGGTCCGCCTCCGGGGCCGTCAGCTCGTAGCCGGCCAGCAGGCGGGCCATGGCGAGGGTCACGTCCAGCGAGTGCTGCTGGTCGTGGTAGAGGGTGTCGCAACCCACATAGCCCTCGGCCTGGCCCCGGAACAGCCGCCGGAAGTCGTGGAACGCGAGCCACAGCGGATCGAAGCCGCACCCGGGCCAGGCCCGTTCGAAGACGTCCTGGCAGGCGATGCGCACCTCGTCGACCGAGCTCACGCGCACCGTGTTGGTGACGTCGTACTCATTGCGCCGGTTGCGCGGGTCGAAGGCGAAGGCTGGAGCCGTCATGGGCGGATTCTGGCACGCGCCTTCCGGCGCTTCCAAGCGCCGAAAGTCGCGCGTTCGCCCGCATTCGCGGGGCGGAGGCCGCTCAGCGCTCCGGCAGCGGGATGAACTCGGTCTCGCCGGGGACGGGCGCGAAGCGGCCGAGGCGCCAGTCCTCCCGTGCGCGCTCGAGCCGGGCTTCCGAACTCGACACGAAGTTCCACCAGATATGACGCGGCCCGTCGGCCGGCTCGCCGCCCAGGATCATGCAGCGGCTGGCCGCGGTGGCCTCGAGCGTGACCCGGGCACCGCTGGCCAGCACCGCGCAGGTGCCGACCGGCACGGCCTCCCCGTCGATCGCGATGGACCCGTCCACCACGTACACCCCCAGTTCCGGGTACTCCGGCGGCAGTCGCAGTGCGGCACCTGGCGCCAGGTCCAGGGCGGCGTAGCCCATGGGGCTGAAGGTGCGCACGGGGGAGGTGAGGCCGAGCAGGGTGCCGGCGATGACCCGGATGTGCACGCCGTCGGCGTCCCGCGTCGGTAGGGCGGCAGTGCCGTAATGATGAAAGGCGGGCGCCGTCTCCTCCGCCTGCTGCGGGAGGGCCACCCAGGACTGCATGCCATGGAGCCGCGAAGGGCGCTGCCGGCTGCCGGGTGGGGTGCGCTCCGAGTGGGCGATGCCGCTGCCCGCCGTCATCCAGTTCACCTCGCCCGGCCGGATGGGTTGAACGAACCCGAGGCTGTCCCGGTGCAGCAACTCGCCCTCGAACAGCCAGGTGACCGTGGCGAGACCGATGTGGGGATGGGGCCGTACGTCGACCCCGGCCCCGGGCAGGAAGGTGGCCGGGCCCATCTCGTCGAGGAAGATGAAGGGGCCGACCATCTGCCGGGGACCGCCGGGCAGGATGCGCCGGACCGTGAAGCCGCCGAGGTCCCGCTCCCGGCCCGGGATCAGGTGGGCGATGGCGCTCATGTGCAGAGCGGCGGCAGGCCGTGGTCCGTGCGGATCTTCTGCAGCTTCAGCAGGCCCTCCAGCGTGTCGCTGCGCGCCCGGTCCGGGTTCGCCCGCACCGGGTCGACCGCACCCCACTGGCCGTAGATCGCCGCGGCCCTGGCGGCGTTGCCCGACTCCTCGGCGGCCATTGCCTGGATGAGCAGCGCGTAGCTGCGGCGTTCCGGATCGGTCTCGCTGGCAAAGGCCTTCTCGGCCCGGCTGATGGCACCCACGTGCCGGCACCGGGCGAGTTCCTCGCCGGCGGCGAAGTTGAGGTCGCCCATGCGGGCCCGGAGTGCCGCGTCGCTGACGGCGGCTTCACCGGCCGGTGTTGGCGCCGGTGCCGGCGCCGGTGCCGGGGACGACCC
>CALGMY010000036.1 GCA_937958785.1 uncultured Gammaproteobacteria bacterium
CGGGTATGGAGCGGTACTGCTCCCCCCAGGTGGTCACCTGGCTGGCGGCAACGCTGGCGGCAATCACCACCCCCGCGCCGGCGATGAATCCGGCCAGGGCGGACGGCAGGGACCAGCGGACTGACCGCGGTGCGGTACTTGGCATGACGGTGGGACTCCTCGGCGGGTGCAAAGCGGGGAACCGCCGACTACAGTAGCACCGGCAACCGCCCCGCAACACGGAGCCCGCCGATGCGCCTGACTGGCAGCCGACCCGCCGGATTCGCCCTGCTCCTCGTTACCCTCGGTGCCTTGCTGGCGGCCGGGGTCGCGGCCGCCGCGGAGCCGCCACCGCTGGTCATCATCGGGGCGACGGCCAAGAGCTCGACGGAGATCATCCGCCAGGCGCTTGCGGCGGGCCATCAGGTTACCGGCATCGCCCGGCGGCCCGGGGACGTGACCGTCACGGATCCGCGGCTGCGGGTGCTGAAGGGCGACGTCTACGACCAGGCGTCTCTGGCTGCCGCCATGACTGGCCGCGAGGTCGTCATCTCCATGGTCGGCCCGCGGGTTGACCCCACCGATACCGCCGAGACGCCCGCCACCTTCGACCTGTTCACGACCGGCACTGCCAACATCATCGCGGCGATGAGGGCGAAGGGGAACCGCCGGCTGCTCGTCGCCAGCTCGCTGGGCGTCGAGGACGAGTTTCCCACGGCCAAGCCCGCACCCGGCGACTTCCGGGCGGGCTGGCTGTGGAAATCCCGCTACCTCTACAAGAACATGAAGGACATGGAAGGCGTCGTGCGGGCCAGCGGGCTCGAGTACGTCATCTTCCGCCCGCCGTTCCTCGTGGAGGAGCCCGCACGAAACGACGTCCGGCTCTCCATCGACGCCGACTCCCCCAAGGGCTCCATGATGACTTACGCGGACTTCGGCGCCTTCGTGCTGGCCCAGGCCACTGCGGACCGGTACCTGGGGACCGCGGTGGGCATGTACACGGACCGCACGCTCAAGTTCGGCGAGAACGCCGACTTCGGGAAGATGGCGAAGGAAGCCAAGGAAAAATTCGACAGGGCGAACGCCCCGCAGCCATGAGCATCCGGATCCCCATCCTCGCCCGCGCCACGCTCCTGCCCATCCTGCTCGGGCCGGTCGTCGCGCCGGCCGCCGGGGACGCGGAGCGCGGCCGGGAGATCGCCGCCGCCTGCGCCGCCTGCCACGGACCGGACGGCAGCAGCCCTTCCCCCGCCTTCCCGATTTTGGGCGGCCAGCATGCGGAGTACCTGCTGCAGGCCCTGCTCGCCTACCAGGCCGGCACCCGGGCGGACTCGATCATGAGCGGGGCCGTGCAGACCCTCGACCGGCAGCAGCTCGAGGACGTCGCCGCCTACTTTGCCGCGCAGAAGGGACTCGCCAGTGGTCCGGCCAGCGGTCCAGCCGGCAGCCCCGCGGCATCGGCGGGGGGCGGCATGACGGCGGCCCTCAGTACGGCCGACGCCGCCGGATCGCTCGCCGGCATCCGGGCACCGGCGCCGACGCCGGTGGAACTGGCGGCCTGCCCGGGCCCGGGTTCCGCCACACGGGACCGGGACCGCGACGGACTCGCGGATGCCTACGACGCCGCGCCGGCCGACGCCGGCGAGTTCGTCCGGGACGCGGATGGCGACGGCTGGTACGCCATCTGCAGCGCGGAGCAGCTCCAGGCCATCCAGACGCTCGGTACCGGCGCCGGCCAGCGCACCACCCTGGATCCGGCGACGCGCGCCGCCCGCCGCTACGAGCTGGTGCAGGACCTCGACCTGGGCCGCATCGCCGACTGGGTCCCGGTGGGCAATTGCGGCCCCGAGAAGAACTGCATGGTCGCCCGCGACAAGTACGGCTTCGCCGGCGCCCTCGACGGCAACGGACACACGCTGCGCAACCTCACCATCGCCCAGCCGGAGGGCGGCGGCGTCGGGATGTTCGGCACCCTCGCGAAGTCCGGGCTGGTCCGCAACCTCACCCTCGAGAATGCCAGCGTCACCGGCCGGGGCGGCGTGGGCGCCCTGGTTGGCGCCAACTTCGGCTACGTCGCCGACTGCCGGGCCAGCGTGCAGGTGACCGGCCGGCTCGCCACGGGCGGGCTCGTCGGGGGTCACGCCGGCCAGGTGGTGAACTGCCACGTCACCGGCGAGGTCGCCGGCCAGGCGGCCGTTGGAGGACTCGCCGGTGACATGAATGGCACCGTGCGGGACAGCTCGGCGTCCGTCAACGTCAGCGCGGGCAAGGGTGTGGGGGGCCTCGTCGGCCTCAGCACGACCGGCAAGGTCCTGAACAGCCGGGCCACCGGCGCCGTGGCAGGTTCCGACAATGTCGGCGGCCTCGTTGGCGTCAACACCGACGCGCTGGTCGAGAACAGCTTCGCGAGCGGCGATGTGGAGGGGACCGGCACCAACGTGGGTGGCCTCGTGGGATTCAATTCCCAGAGCAGGGTCCGATCCAGTTTCGCCACCGGGACCGTGGCCGGCCGGCAGGCGGTTGGCGGCCTGATCGGCCGGAACAACGGCGCCGTGCGCAATGTCTACTCTTCCACCGCCGCCGACCTGATTGGCGACAACTCGGGCGGCAGCATCGACTCGAGCCAGTGATCACGGAGCCCGCATGACCCGCATCATCACGACACTTCTGGGAGGCATGCTCCTGGCCGCCGCTGGCGCCCACGCGGAAACGGCGCGATACACCAGCACGATCAAGCCCTTTGCGAAGGGCGACATCCTGGTGGCGGCCACCGTCATGGACAACCCGGACGATGACCACGGCGGCACGGGCCGGCTGATCCAGTACGACGGCAACCTGCAGCCCAAGGGCGAGCTCTACCTGGCCGGCACGCGCCACAAGGTTGGCGGGCTCACCTTCGCACCGGACCGCACGTTGTGGGCCTTTGCCCAGCTCACCCCGGCAGTGGTCGAGATCGGACCCGATGGCGTGCAGAAGCCGCTCCGCAGGTTCTCGGACCGGATGTATTCCAGCGTCACCTTCGGCAGGGACGGCAGCCTCTACTTCGGCGAGCACATGATGGGCAAGGTGACGGGGCACCCGTCGGTGACGACGAAGTTCCCGCTCCTGCCCGGCCGGGACGTGATCGGCGACGGCCACGTGTTCCGCCATGCCC
>CALGMY010000037.1 GCA_937958785.1 uncultured Gammaproteobacteria bacterium
GCTCCTACGGGGCTACGGGACCACGGGACTAGGCGGCCGCGCGCAGCACGTTGATCGGCGCTAGCTCGGGGAAGCGGGCATTGGCGAGCGGCGTCAGCGCGGTCCAGATGAAGCAGTGCTGGCCCGACAGGCAGCCGTGGCTCACGCCGTCCGCGAAGACCATCCAGGCCGAGTACGGGGCGAAGCGGACCTCGACGTGGTGCTGGATCTCGTTCTGGAACTCGGGCGAGTCCTTCATGTAGTCGTGGAAGCGCTTCATCGCCCGGTCGTAGGGGCTGGTGTCCAGCACCTTGGCGAGGGGCACGACGGCGCTCACGCCCTTCAGCAGGGCAGAGAGGAGCTGGTCGAGCGCGTTCTTGTCCAGCCGGCCCACGCGCCCGTTGGGGCCCGTGAACCCGGCCCGTTCGGCGTGGCGGGCGAACACGCTCGGGAAGTCGCCCTTGCTGGCCCACACCCGGTCCCTGGCGGGATTCGCGTTGATCAGGAAGCGCAGGATCCGGTCGCCGTTGGTGGCGCCGTAGGCCCCGGCGTCCACATGGATGAGTTCGCTCGCCTTGTGGGCATCGATGGCCCGGCCCGCTTCCTCCATGGGCCGGAAGCTGAGGGTGCCGATGTCCGCGTTGCGGAGCAGGTCCGGCATGGTCCGCCGGGTCCACTCGGCGATGCGTAGCCGCAATTCGGTGAGCACCCGGTGGGTGACGGGATACAGGGGCGACTTCGGGTCGAGGCCTCGCACCGAGTCAGCCTCCGGGTGGTAACTGACGTTCTTGCGGGTGATCGCCCCCGCGAGGTCGTTGCGCAGCCGGTCGAGGTCCGCCTCGGCCGGCAACTCGACCGGGCAGCGCGGCAGGTAGACGATGCGACCCTGCTCGAGGGCATCCGACAGGGTGCGGGGGCCGGCGGTGGCCAGACGGTCGGTGTCGAAGGTTTCCAGCATTGGGGGACTCTCCTGGCTGGGGCCTAGTTTCGGCCATGCCCGGCGTGGGGGGCAACCGGCCGGAGATGCTAGACTCGCGCCCCGGCCGCGCGAAAGACCGCCCCCACAGCCACCGTGCCCGAGCGCATCGCGAGACAGGACGGCAACGGCATCCTCTACGAGGACAGCCGCCTCCCCCGGCCGGACCCCGCCATCCTCGACCGGGCGGCCTGGCCCGGCGCCCCCGTCGCCCCGGGCTACTCCGGCGGTCGTGGTGCCACGCTGTTCATCGAGCACGAGGGTCAGCGGTGGGTGCTCCGGCACTACCACCGGGGTGGCACCATCGGCCGGGTCCTCGAAGACCATTTCCTCTGGCTCGGGGAGGCGCGCACGCGCTGCTTCCGGGAGTGGCGCCTGCTCGCGCAGCTTGCCGCGCTCGGCTTGCCGGCGCCCCGGCCGGTGGCCGCCCGCTACCGGCGCCGGGGGTTCGTCTACACCGCTGACCTCCTCACGGTGCTGATCCCCGACGTGGAGCCCCTGTCCAGTCGCCTCGCCCGGGGACCCGCGGCCCCGGAGGTCTGGGCCGCGGTGGGCCGGTGCATCGGCGCCTTCCACGCGGCCGGGGTCTTCCACGCGGACCTCACGGCCCACAACCTGCAGATCGACACGGCCGACCGCATCTTCCTGCTGGACTTCGACCGGGGCCGCATCCGGCCGCCGGGCGGGGGCTGGCAGGCGGGCAACCTGGCCCGGCTGCACCGCTCGCTGACCAAGATCAGCGAGGACGGCGCCGTCGCGTTCAGTGCCCGGGAGTGGGGCTGGCTGCGGGACGGCTACGGGGCCCGGTAGGGGTCCGTCAGCGGCGGCGGCCGGTGCTTGAACCGGCGGTGGATCCAGTAGTACTGCTCCGGCGCCGTGCGGATGTGGTCCTCGATCAGGGCATTGACCCGGCGCGCGTCGGCCTCGGGCGACTCGCCCGGGAAGTCCGCGAGGGGCGGCAGGATCTCGAGGGTGTAGCGCCCGGCAGCCGCGAGCCGCAGCGGCAGGATCGGGATGACCGCCGCATTGCCGAGCCGCGCGATCTCGCTGAGCGCCGTGGTGGTCATGGCCGGCTCGCCGAAGAAGGGCACGAGGGCGCTGGAGGGGCCCCGGTAGCTCTGGTCCGGCGCGTACCAGACCACGCTGCCCTCGCGCAGGGCACGGATCATCCGCCGGATCTGCCGCTTGGGGATCAGCAGGTTCGCACTGCGGCTCCGGATGCGCCGGAGGATGGCGTCCACGAAGGGATTCTTCATCGGGCGGTAGAGGGCCCCGATGCGCGGGGCGAGCGGGAGGAAGATGCGCCCGGTGAATTCCTGGGACGCGAAGTGGCCGGCGAGCAGGATCACCCCGCGGCCCGTGGCCAGCGCCGCCTTGAGGTGCTCCGTGCCGCGCACCGCCACCAGTCGCGCGACCTCGGCATCGCTCGCCCACCAGGTGAGGCCATGCTCGATCACCGTCATGCCGAGCGACGCGAAATGCTGGCGCACCCGGGCGCGCCGCTCCGCGTCGGGCCAGTCCGGGAAGCAGAGGGCGAGGTTCGTGGCTGCGACGCGGCGTCTGCCGGGCAGGGTCATGTAGAGCAGGGCGCCGATCCCGCGACCCACCGCGAGCTGGACCCGGACCGGCAGGAGCGACACGAGCCGCAGCAGGCCGACGCCCACCCACACCGGCCAGTGGCGGGGTTGCCAGAAGCGGCCAAGCTCGGGGGGCGTCGTGGGGGAGTTCGGGCTGGTCATGCTGTTGCGTGGCACATCCTAGCAGTGCGGGCCTTGAAACGATCGCCGGCCGCACCCATACAATGCGCCAGTCCATCCCCCGGAGAGGCGAACTTGAAGCGGATTTTCCTGTTCCTGGCGACCAACCTGGCCGTCCTGGCCGTGCTGTCGGTTTCGATGCGCCTGCTCGGCATCGACCAGTACCTGGCCAGCACCGGGCAGGACATGGGCGGCCTGCTGGTGTTCGCCGCGATCCTCGGCTTCGGCGGCGCACTGATTTCGCTCGCCATGTCCAAGTTCATCGCCAAGCGCTCGACGGGTGCCCGGGTCATCACCCAGCCCGCGAACGCGGATGAGGCCTGGCTGGTTTCCACCGTGCAGCGCCTGGCCACCCAGGCTGGCATCGGCATGCCGGAAGTTGCCATCTACGACTCCCCGGACGTCAACGCCTTCGCCACCGGCGCCCGGCGTGATTCCGCGCTGGTGGCGGTCAGCACCGGGCTCCTGCGGCGGATGAGCAGGGACGAGGTCGAGGCCGTCCTGGGCCACGAGGTGGCCCACGTGGCCAATGGCGACATGGTGACGCTGACGCTCATCCAGGGCGTGGTGAACACCTTCGTCATCTTCCTGTCCCGGATCATCGGCCGGTTCGTGGACCAGGTGATCTTCAAGAGCGAGCGGGGCCATGGCCCCGGCTTCTTCATCACGGTGATGGTTGCCCAGGTGGTGCTCGGCATCTTCGCCAGCATGATCGTGGCCTGGTTCTCGCGGCAGCGTGAATTCCGGGCCGACGCGGGCGGCGCCCGCATGGCGGGTCGCGGCAAGATGATTGCGGCCCTGGAGGCCCTGCAGCGCGGTCACGAGCCGGCCGAACTGCCGGATGGCCTGAAGGCCTTCGGCATCTCGGGCGGCATGGGGCGGTTCGGGCGGCTGTTCATGACCCATCCGCCGCTGCCGGAGCGCATCGCGGCCCTGCGGGCGGGCAACTCCTGAGGACGGACTACTCCGGGCGCTCGTCGCGCTCGGAGCCGTTGGCCCCGGGCGTCTCCTCCTCGGGCAGCGGTGCGGGCGGTGGCGCCAGGCCTTCCATCAGCGAGCCGTTCGGCCCCGAATCGGCCTCGATCCCCAGGTTGAAGGTCGCGAAGCCCGGCATCACCACCTGGTTCAGCGCCATGCCGACGATCCTGCCCCGCACCGGCGAGTAGATGAGGTTCTGCTCGTTGGTGATGGGGTCGGTGACCGTGCCGAGGATGTCGCCCGGTGAAACCAGCTGGCCGAGGCGGACGAGCGAGAAGAGGATCCCGCCATGGTCCGACCGGACCCAGGTCGAGCGGTAATACACCGGCCGGGGCCCGGCGAAGACGTTCATCCGGTTGACGATCTTGAGGGCGTCCAGCAGCCGGACGATGCCGGCCGTGCCCTCGCGCACCTGGGCCGATTGCAGGCGCCCGGGCTCCCCTGCCTCCAGGGTCACTGCCGGGATGCCCGCGTCCGTCGCCGCCCGGCGCAGCGTGCCTGCCGTGCCCGGGCTGTGCAGTACCATGAACGTGCCGAAGCCGTTGGCGAATTCCCGCACGCTGGCATTGCGCAGGTCCGCCCGGAGCTGGGGCAGGTTGGTGCGGCTCAGCGAGCCGGTGTGGATGTCCACGAGCCCGTCGCAGTGGCGGATGATGTCCTCGAACAGCGACGCGGCGATGCGCGAGGCCGCGCTGCCGGTCGGGTTGCCCGGGAAGTACCGGTTGAGGTCCCGGCGGTCCGGCAGGTAGCGGGAGCCGCGCCGGAAGCCCTCCAGGTTGACGATGGGTACGCCGATCACCGCGCCCTTGACCCGACGGGGGTCCAGGTCCTGGATGACGCGGCGGATCATCTCGATCCCGTTCAGCTCATCACCATGGACGGCGCCCGTGAGGCACAGGATCGGGCCCTGGCCCACGCCGTTGACGACGAGCACGGGCGCTTCCGCCGAGGTGCCATCCAGGGTCTGGCCGCCGCGCCAGGCGAGGCGGCGGCTGGTGCCGGGTGGCAGCGTTTCCCCGAGCAGTTCCAGCGGCATGCCGCCCCGGGGCCCGGCTGCAGGAGCGTCGCCGGCCGGCGCCGGGACGGCCGGGGCGGCGGGCGCGGGCCTGGTGTCGGCCGGTGCCGGTGCCGGTGCCGGCGCGGGCGGGGCCGCAGGTGGCCGGTCGCCGCCGCAGCCGCCGAGCAGGAGCGCGGCGAGCAGGAATGTCTTGATCCGGGATTTCACGCTGCAGAGGGTACGGCACAGGTGCCAGACTTCTGTGAAACGGTAGCAGGTTTTGCCGGTGGCCGGCAGCGCCGCGGAATCCGCACCGCCACTGGCCGTATCACGGCCCGGTGTGGCGGGGGTCACACTGGCTGCGTGAGTTGCATCAACCGTTATTGTGAAAGCTGTGGCAGTCTTGGTGGATACTCGCGGGTAACTTACGGGGAGCGCACCGGCTTCGCGGCACGGTCACAGGGAATGGTGGGCAGCGCATTGATACAGACTTCGGACGGTCGGCAATCATGGGCACTGCTGTTGGTGCTGGCCATGGCCACCCTCATTGCCCTGCTGCCGGCGCCGGGCACCGCCGCCGACCTGCCCCGGCCCGCGGGCCTCGAGCCCGACATCGGCTTCTGGCGCCAGATCTTCGGCGAGGTCTCCACCCGGGAAGCGCTGGTCCATGACAACCGCCATCTCGGCGTGGTCTACGAAAAGCTGGACCTGTCGGACCTGTCCTCGGACGCTGCCCGGCAACGGGCGATGGACGCCGCCAAGACGCGCTATGTCCGCATCCTCACCCGGCTCGCCAGCGGCGACCGCTCGAACCTCAGCAGCGACGAACGCCGCGTGCTGGCGCTATGGGCCGGCCGGCCGGGCAATGGGAACCTGCGCGCCGCTGCGGACCGGGTCCGTGTCCAGCTGGGCCTGTCCGACCGGTTCCTCGAGGGCTACGTCCGGGGCGGTCGCTGGGAGGACTACATCCGGGAGAGCATGCGATCGACCGGCGTGCCCGAGATGCTGGCCGCCCTGCCGCACGTGGAATCCTCCTTCAACCCGGAAGCCCGCTCCTACGTGGGCGCCGCGGGCCTCTGGCAGTTCACGGCGGGTACCGGCCGCCGCTTCATGCGCATCGATGGCGCGGTGGATGAGCGCCGCGACCCGTTCCGGTCCAGCGAGGCGGCCGCGCGCCTGCTGAAGGCCAACTACGGCGAGCTGGATTCCTGGCCCCTGGCGGTCACGGCCTACAACCACGGCACCGGTGGCATGCGCCGCGCGATCCGCGCGACGGGCACCGACGACATCGAGACCATCGTGCGCAACTACGACGGCCCGGCCTTCGGCTTCGCCTCCAGGAACTTCTACATCTCGTTCCTCGCGGCGGAGGAAGTCGAGCGCAACGTCGAGAAGTACTTCGGCCCCGTACGTCGTGATCCGCCGGAGAAGCTCACCACCATCGAGCTGCCGGCCTACCTCAGCGTCACCACCCTGGAGCGGAGCCTGGGCCTGCCCAGGGAGACGCTCCAGGCCTACAATCCCGCGCTGCTCCCCGCGGTCTGGACCGGCAAGATGTTCGCGCCCCGGGGATTCACGCTGCGGCTGCCCGGCGACATGACCGACGCCCACGGGCTGCTGGCGGCCATCCCGGCCAGCGAGCGCCGCCCGGGCCAGGCCAGCGTCGCCGCCAGCACCCACCGGGTCCGCAGCGGCGAGACCCTGTCCGGCATCGCCGCCCGTCATGGCACGTCGGCCAGCCGCATCGCCAGCCTGAACGGCCTGTCCCGCAAGAACTTCATCCGCGTCGGTCAGGTGCTGAAGCTGCCGGAGGGCAGGGCCGGCAGTGCCCCGGCCGCGCCGCGCAAGGCCGGCACCTACGTGGTCCGCCGGGGCGACAATCTGGCGGTGATCGCGAAGCGCACGGGCGTGCCCCAGCGGCGCCTGATGGCCCTGAACGCCATCGACAACCCGAACCGCATCTATCCGGGCCAAAAGCTGCGCCTGGGGGAGGGCAGCTGATGCGGGCATTGATTCCCGTCCTGCTGGCCATGCTGGGGATGATCGCCATTCCCGGCCCCGCCACCGCCAATACGCTCGAGATGGCCGACCGGGTCGTGGTCCGCAAGGCCGAGCGGCGCCTGTTCCTCATGCGGGGGGAGCGCGTGCTGCGCAGTTTCGACGTCGCCCTCGGGCTCTCGCCCAAGGGCCACAAGGAGCGCGAAGGGGACTTCCGCACCCCGGAGGGCAACTACCGGCTGGCCGGGCGCAACGCCAACAGCGACTACTTCCTCGCGATCCAGGTGAGCTACCCGGGTCCGGAGGACCTGCGCCGTGCCGCTGCCGACGGCGTCGCGCCGGGGGGACTCATCATGATCCACGGCCAGCCCAACCGCCCGACCAAGCCCCTCGAGTATTACCAGACCCGGGACTGGACCAATGGCTGCATCGCCGTGTCGAATGCCGACATGGTGGACATCTGGCTCATGACGCCGGACAACACCCCCATCCAGATCCTGCCCTGACGGCTGCCGCGTGACCGCCAGCCATGCCATTGAAGTGATGCCGGAGGGCACCCTCGAGGTGCTGTCCCAGCACGAGGTCAATCGCCTCCGGAGCACGGGCGAGGGCGGCCACCACGAACTGCTCCGGCGCTGTGCGCTCGCCGTGCTCAACTCCGGGGCCACCACCGACGACACCCGGGAGGTCCTGGAGAAGTACCGGGACTTCGACATCAGCATCGTGCAGCAGGACCGGGGCGTGAAGCTGGCCCTGCGGGATGCGCCCTCGGGCGCCTTCGTGGACGGCGAGATGATCCGCGGCATCCGCGAGCTGCTGTTCGCGGTGCTCCGGGACGTGGTGTACATCAAGAGCGAGTTCGTCGGCGGCAGCCAGTTTGACCTGGGGTCGAGTCACGGCATCACCAACGCCGTCTTCCACGTCCTGCGGAACGCCGGCATCCTGAAGACCGGCGTGGAGCCCAACCTCGTGGTCTGCTGGGGCGGGCACTCGATCAACCGGGACGAGTACGACTACACCAAGGACGTGGGCTACCAGCTTGGCCTGCGCCGGCTGAACGTGTGCACGGGTTGCGGCGCGGGGGCAATGAAGGGGCCCATGAAGGGGGCCACCATCGGGCACTCCAAGCAGCGGGTCCGCAATGGGCGCTACATCGGCGTGACCGAACCCGGCATCATCGCCGCGGAGTCGCCGAACCCCATCGTCAACGAACTCGTGATCATGCCGGACATGGAGAAGCGCCTCGAGGCCTTCATCCGCATCGCCCATGCCATCGTGATCTTCCCCGGCGGCGTCGGTACCGCCGAGGAGATCCTGTTCCTGCTCGGTGTGCTGATGCACCCGGACAACGAGGGTGTGCCGCTGCCGCTCATCCTCACGGGCCCCGAGTCGGCCCGCGGCTACCTGGAGCAGGTGGATGCCTTCATCGCGGCGACCCTCGGCCCGGAGGCACGGCGGTTCTACCAGCTGATCATCGGCGATTCGGCGGCGGTGGGTACCTGGGCGCTGGCCAACGTGCGTCGCGTGCGCGAGTTCCGCCACGGGCACAACGACGCCTACTACTACAACTGGCGGCTCCGGGTGGACGATGTCTTCCAGCGGCCCTTCGTGGCGACCCACGAGTCCATGGCGCAGCTCGAGTTGCAGCGGGACCTGCCGCCGCAGGTGCTGGCTGCCAACCTGCGGCGGGCCTTCTCCGGCATCGTCAGCGGCAACATCCGCGAGGAGGGTATCCGCGCGATCGAGGAGCACGGGCCCTTCGAGATCCGCGGCGACCGGGCGATCCTCGCGCGCCTCGACGACCTGCTCCGCGCGTTCGTCGACCAGCACCGCATGAAGCTGCCGGGGCGCGCCTACGAGCCCTGTTACCGCGTCGTCGTCTGAACTGCGAGCGCGGTCTCGCTCCCGCGCTGATTCTGTCGGATCCGGTTACACATTCCGCGTCACGCGCGAGTGCGCTGCGTGAAGGTGCGTGGTGCCTGTGACCCAGTTCCTTCCGGGAAAGACTCCTGCTGCCTAGAGTTTGCCCACGCTGACGAAGTGGGGAACCTGACATGCCAGACGAAAAGAAGAACGGCACGCAGCGCTTCAGCCCGGCCCTGACCGAGCGCGCCGGACCGAACCTCGTAGCCCAGGACGGCCGGGATGTGAGCGGGTGGGACGCCTACCGCCGGTGGCTCTCCCGGGTGCAGTTGCCCGACAAGCGCCGGATCGCGATGGACCCCGCCCTGTACACCTGGAAGGGCTACCGGAACTGGGCGGAGAAGGTCCGC
>CALGMY010000038.1 GCA_937958785.1 uncultured Gammaproteobacteria bacterium
CGTGAACACCCAGGGCTCGGCCTCGTAGAACAGCAGTCGGTAGAGCCAGTCCTGGATGAACGAGCCGGCGTAGCCCTCCTGGCCCGCACGGATCCGCAACGCCCCCTCGAGGGTGGTCAGCGGGCAGGCGAGGCCGAGCCAGGCCTCGGCGACCACGATGCCGATTGCACCCAGGTGGGCGTAGCGGAAGCCGGGGTGGCGGACGAAATGCCATCCGCGGGCCAGTCCCGCCAGGATCAGCGCGAATCCGGCCACTACGAACAGGACGAATGCGGCATGGAGGACCAGCACGAGGTCGGCGGCAAAACCCATCGCCCGGGGTTCCCCGACAGGTCAGGCGGTGAGCTTGAGGCCGGCGATGCCGGCCACGATGAGGGCGATGGAGGCCAGCCGGGGCACGGTCGCGGGCTCGGCGAAGAGCACCACGCCGAGCAGGGCCGTGCCCACGACCCCGATGCCCGTCCAGACGGCGTAGGCCGTGCCGACCGGGATGCCGCGCAGGGCGAGGGCGAGCAGCCACATGCTGCCGATGATGGCGGCAATGGTCACCGCGCTCGGCAGCCACCGGGAAAAGCCGTCCGTGTACTTGAGTCCGATCGCCCAGACGACCTCGAGCAGGCCCGCCACGAACAGGATGATCCACTCCATCGCTTCTCCTCCACGCCCGATGCCGGTGGACAATCACTGCTCACCGGCAGTGAAGCTTATGTATAATTTCAGTCGCGAGTAAGGTCGCGAGGTCTATATTCCAAGGCAGTCGAGATCCAGCACCATCCAGAAGAATAAAGAACAATGGCTGCCTCCAAGGACTTCGCTGACGCCCCTCCCGCTCCCCGCATGGAGCACGACGTGGACTTCGCCGGCTACGATCCGTACATCGTCGCGCTCACTGCCGGCGAGGATCGACCCGTCGCCGGACTTGCCGGCCATGATCCCGCCGAGACGACCGAGAGTCGCAAGGTGAAGCTCATGGCCTGGTTGCGCGAGAACCGGCGGTGAGGTGGCGCGCCCGAGAGGATTCGAACCTCTGACCCCTGCCTTCGGAGCGCTTCCGGGGCCTCTGAGGGCGTCATCTTGGCAATCAACACGTTGGCCGATTCTGACCTCTAAGTTGCTGGTTCTCAAGATTTTATAGCGCCGCGCCAAGCGCGCGCGCGTACGCCGGTCTACGCCCGGCTTACATTGCGGTTGCACTTATAAGTGCTCTACTTTGAGCGCACGGAAGGGAGACCCAACTGTGCGCGCCATCATCGGTGCCCGCTTGCTGGCAAGCGGCGCCGCCCAGCCCAAGGCCAAACCGTTCGACATCCGGGATAGTCGCCTGGCGGGCTTCCTATTGCGCGTCCAGCCTTCCGGGGCGCGGTCCTTCTGTGTCCAGCTCGGCAGGGGCAGAAGGCTGACCCTGGGCAAGGTGGGCCACCTGACCCCCGAGCAGGCGCGCCAGCGCTGCGAGCAGGTGCTGGGGAACATCGCCCACGGCCGGGAGCCGCTGGCGGGTCTGGATGGGGCCGCGCGGCTCAGCCTCGGGGAGTTCATCCGGAACCAGTACGAGCCCTGGATCCAGGCCAACCGGCCCCGGAACTCGGCATCCGCCCTGGCCCGGGTCGAGAACTGCTTCGGTCACTGGTACGACCAGCCGATGTGCGGCCTGTCCACCTACCAGCTTGAAGCCTGGAAGACCGGTCGCCTTGGAAAGGGCAAGCGGCCGGCTACCGTGCTCCGGGACCTGACCACGCTGTCAGGGATCCTGAGTTTCGCCGTGCGACTGGGCCTTCTGGCTGACAACCCCATGCGGCGTGTCCTCAAGCCGCGGCTCGACCGGACGCCCAATGTGCGGTTCCTGGATCCGGAGGAAGAGTCGCGTCTGCGGTCGGCACTGGAGGATAGGGACCATCGCATCAGGGCCGCCCGGGAGTCCGGCAACGCCTGGCGGCGGGCCCGGAATCACGCGCCCCTGCCCAAGCTCACCGGCTTCGGCGACCACCTGACGCCCGCTGTCCTGGTCAGCCTCAACACGGGACTGCGCCGCGGTGAGTTGCTGGCGCTCTGCTGGCACGATATCAACCTGCGGCTGGCCGTGCTGTCGGTGCAGGCCACGTCGGCCAAGAGCGGGCAAACTCGCCACGTCCCCCTGAATGCTGAATGCATCTACACCCTGAAACGCTGGCGGGACCAGAATCCCGATGCCAGTCCCCTCGACAAGGTGTTCGCGGTCAGCACCTCATTCAAGACCGCCTGGTCGGTGGTTCTGAAAGCGGCCGGTATCAGGAGATTTCGCTGGCACGACCTGCGCCACCACTTCGCCTCCCGGCTCGTCCAGGCCGACGTCAATCTCAATACCGTCCGGGAGCTGCTGGGTCACGGCTCACTGGCAATGACGCTGCGGTATGCGCACTTGGGGCCGGATCAGAAGCGTGAGGCCGTCGCTCTCCTGTGCCAATGGCAGGATAAGGCGCCTCCAGCACAGGACTCTCCGTCGGGGTTGGCGAACCCACACGTGGAGGAAGCGGCTGCGCCAGAGTATCTCTTGCGGTCAGGAAACCGCATTGAAGTTGGCGAAAGGCGAACCGCCTTGTCGCAAGCGTGCCGGTGACTGTGTCGCGACCGCGCCTGGTACCGTGATGAGGCTCCGTGCAGATTCAAACGGCCTTCTGCGCTTCTGCACACAACATCGGTACTGTTGGGCCGAGCAAACATCATTGCCGGGTAGCCGGGGGCTGGACGTGAACAATTCGGAACTCTCGACGCCGCAACAGATAATAGGCAGCCGGAATCACCAGCATTGACAGCAATGGCGCCGAAATCATGCCGCCGATCATCGGCGCGGCGATGCGCTGCATCACCTCCGATCCGGTGCCACTCCCCCAGAACAGCGGCAGCAGGCTGGCGACAATCACGGTGACCGTCATCGCCTTGGGCCGAACCCGCAGAACAGCGCCCTCGATGATCGCGGCGCGGAGATCGGCGGAATTTCGCAACTCACCCCGTACCGCGCGTTGCCGGATGGCCTGATCCAAGTAGACCAGCGTGACGACGCCAAACTCCGCAGCCACGCCGGCCAGGGCAATGAAACCGACCGCCGACGCCACGGACAAGTGATGGCCGAGCAGGTACACGAACCAGAACCGGCCAATGAGGGCCAGTGGCAGCGTCAGCAGGATGAGTCCTGCCTCGGTGACGCGCCGGAAACTCAGATACAGAAGGACAAAGATAATCCCCAACGTGAGGGGGATGACGATCCGCAGTCGCTCCGCAGCGCGCTGCAGGTATTCGAATTGCCCCGACCAGCCCACGGTGTAGCCGCCCGGGAGCTTCACCTTGTCCAACACTGCCTGGCGCGCCTCGGCAACAAACGAGCCCAGGTCCCGACCGTGAATGTCCACATACACCCAGCCATTCAGCCGGGCATTTTCACTGCGGATCATGGGCGGGCCATCGACGATCGTTACGGCAGCGACCTGCCCGAGTGTCAGCGATTCCCCGCGGGCCGTCACGAACGGCAGCTCGCGGATCTTGCCGACCGAGTCCCGCAGGTCGCGGGGATAACGCACGCTGATCGAAAACCGTGCGAGTCCCTCGACAGTCTGTCCCACGGACTCGCCGCCGATGGCGGTTGCGACCAGGTACTGGATGTCGGCGATATTCAGGCCATAGCGGGCAGCGGCGGCACGGTCCGGCTGCACGTCGATGTACCGCCCGCCGGAAACCCGTTCGAAGAAGGCGGAAGTCACGCCGGGGATGGTCTTCACGACCGCTTCGATCTCGGCCCCGAGCTGACCGATGACCTTGAGGTCGGGCCCGGCGATCTTGATCCCGACCGGCGACTTGATGCCGGTGGCAAACATGTCGATGCGATTGCGGATGGGCTGCACCCAGATATTCGCCATGCCGGGGATCTGCAATGCGGCGTCCATCTCCTCGATCAGGCGCTCCGGGGTCATGCCCGGGCGCCATTCGTCGCGTGGCTTGAGTTGCACGGTGGTGTCGAACATTTCCAGCGGCGCGGGATCGGTTGCGGTATCGGCCCGGCCGCTGATGCCAAACACCCGCTTCCCCTCCGGAAAGCGCCGAATGATCCGGTCGGTCTGCTGGAGAATTTCAGCGGCTTTGCCCGCGGACAGGCCTGGCAGCGCCGTCGGCATATAGAGCAGGTCCCCTTCATCGAGGGGCGGCATGAACTCACTGCCGAGTCGCAGTGCCGGCCACGCGGTCGCTGCGAGCGCCAGGACGGCGACGACCAGGACCACCGCGGGGCGCCGCAGCACCGTTTCGATCACCCGCTGGTAGCCATTGATGAGCCACCGGTTGAGTGGATTGGCCAGCTCATCGCGGATCCGGCCGCGAATCAGGTTAGCCATCAGGACGGGAATCAGCGTGACGGACAGGATCGCCGCCGTAGCCATCGCGTAGGTCTTCGTGTAGGCGAGCGACGCAAACAGGCGCCCCTCCTGGGCTTCGAGTGTAAAGATGGGCAGGAATGACAGGGTGATGATCAGGAGGGCGAAGAACAACGCCGGGCCGACTTCGGTTGCGGCCTCACTGATCAGGTGGAGACGGTCGGTCCGGTCGGGTTCGGCGCCTGAATGCGTGTGCCGCCACGCTTCGAGCTTTTTGTGCGCATTCTCGATCATGACGATCGAGGCATCGACCATCGCGCCGACTGCAATCGCGATGCCCCCCAGGGACATGATGTTCGCGCTGATGCCCTGCTGGCGCATGACCACGAAGGCCGCGAGGATGCCAATGGGTAGCGTCACGATGGCGACAAACGCAGACCGGAAGTGCAGAAGGAACACGGCGCACACCAGCGCCACGACGATGAATTCCTCGATCAGCTTGTCGCGCAGGTTGGCTACGGCGCGCTCGATCAGTCCGGATCGATCGTAGGTCTCCACGATCTCCACGCCGGCGGGGAGGCTCTTGCGCAGCTCGCCGATCCGCGACTTGACCGCGCGCAGTGTGACCAGCGCATTCTTGCCAAAGCGCATGACCACAATGCCACCCACGACCTCGCCCTCGCCATCCAGCTCGGCGATGCCGCGGCGGATTTCAGGACCCGTCTGCACCCAGGCCACGTCCTGCAACAGGATGGGCGTGCCATTGGCGTCCAGCCCCACGGGAATACTGCGGAAGTCGTCGATATTCTGCAGGTACCCACGGACCCGGACCGCGTACTCGGCTTCGCCCAGCTCCACGACGGAACCACCGCTCTCGGCATTGGCACGGCGCACCGCCTCCGTTACCCGCTCCGGAGTCACCTGCAGCGCCTGCAGTCGAACCGGGTCCAGGACGATCTGGTATTGCTTGTTGAAGCCGCCCACGGTGGCCACCTCGGCGACGTCGGGCACGGTCTTGAGCTCGAAGCGCAGAAACCAGTCCTGAAGGGCCCGCAACTCCGCCAGGTCGTGACGTCCGCTGCGATCAACCAGCGCGTACTGATAGATCCAGCCCACACCGGTGGCATCCGGGCCCAGCGCCGGCACGGCGGTGGCTGGCAGACGACCCTGAATCTGCGACAGGTACTCGAGCACCCGCGACCGCGCCCAGTAGAGGTCCGTGCCATCGGCGAAAACGACGTAGACGTAGCTGTCACCAAAGAAGGAGTAGCCACGCACGGATACCGCCCCGGGCACGGACAGCATCGCGGTCGTCAGTGGGTAGGTCACCTGGTCCTGCACCACCTGCGGTGCCTGCCCCGGGTAACTGGTCCGCACGATGACCTGCACGTCCGAAGGATCGGGGATGGCGTCGAGAGGCAGTGTGGCGACGCTCCAGATCCCGATCGCTATGAGGGCCGCAGTCGCGAGGAGGACCAGCGGCCGATTGTCGAGTGACCAGCGGATCACATTGACGATCATCGGCTGGCTCCGGGCAGCAGCCGATCAAGCGCACCCCGCAAATTGGCTTCCGAGTCGATCAGGAACTGGCCGGAGACGACTACCTGATCGCCGGGTGTGAGTCCGTTGACGATTTCAGTCTGATCGCCTTCCTCAGACCCCACCGTCACGGCGACGGGGCGAAACTGCCCCTGTCCTTCCGCCAGGATGACGGCAGTGCGCTCACCGGAACGGATGAGCGCTTCGCTCGGCACGAGCAACGCCGCCCGGGGCACACCCTGCACGTTAACCCGCACTGAGGTTCCCGGCCGGAGCGTCCGTTGGTCGTTGGCAACGACCAGGCGCACGCGCATCGTGCGGGTGACCGGTGAGATTTCAGGGTACACGTACTCGACGCGCCCAGATATCGACGTCTGTCCGGCATTGGGCAGCTGAACGTCCGTCATTTGTCCGGGCTCCAGCCAGGCGCCCTGGGACTGCGGCACCTCGGCGATCACCCAGACGGTCGAAAGGTCGGCGAGGGTCATCAGGGGCATCCCGCCGGTTACTGCAGCGCCTTCACGCACGAGAAGCTCCGTGACGACTCCGGAGGTCGGCGCCAACACGTCGACCTGGCGTTCAACTGTGCCAACACGAAGGATCCGGTCGAGCTGGGCAGTGGACACCCCAAGCAACTCGAGACGGCGACGTGCGGCCGGTATAACCGGCCTGTCGCTACCACGAACTGCGAGCAGGTATTCCTCCTGTGCGGCCAGCAGATCGGGACTGTAGAGGCCGGCGACCCGCTGACCCCGTTGTACCCGATCACCCGTCGCCCGCACGTCGAGTGCTTCTATCCAGCCACTGGCCCGCGTGGCCACCACGGCAATGCGGCGCTCATCAACCGCAATGGTCCCGGTGACCGATACGCGGGGCGTGAACGTCCCCTGCTTCGCGGTTGCGATTCGCACACCCAGGTTCTGCGTCACCCGCGGACTGATCGACACGCCGCCCCGGTCGTCGGATGCCCGGTATTTCGGGACCAGCGCCATGTTCATGAACGGGGACGGCCCGGGCTTGTCGAACTTGACCTCTGGTCGCATCGGGTCGTACCAATAGAGGACGTCAGCCGCCGGTGACGCGGCGGCCGGCGCACCGGTCTGGACCTGTGGACCGCGACCGACCCACCAGCCCAAGAGTGCGGCCGCACCCAGCAGGACGACGCCACCGACAATTTTTTGTCCCGCGCCCATCACTGCACCTCCGGTTCGAAATATTGAAGTCGCAGCCGATCACGGGAGACGTCGACCGCGAGATCAAGGCGCATCAGTTCGACATCGAGCAGGCTGCGCCGGGCGTCCAGCACCGTCGTCAGGGTGCCTCTCCCGGACTGGTAAGCAGCGAGTGCAGACTTAACCCTCGACCGGCTCTGGGGCAGCAGGCTCTCGTCATAGCGCCCCAGACGATCTGTGCCGGACTGCCACTGGCGATATGCTGAGGTCACCTGTGCCGTGGCTTCCCGCAACTGGTCATCCTGTCCAGCGGTATCGGCGACGACGCGCGCGCGGGCTGCGCTGCTGGATCGATCCTGGCGATCACCAGCGAAGAAGGGCAGGTCAACGCCGACCATCAGAGTCACCAGGTCAGGGAATTCCAGCCGATGGTCATAGCGCATTTCAATGCGCCAGTCGGGACTGGTCGCAAGTCCGGCCAGTCGAGCCTCCGTCTGCGCGATGCGCACCGTGGCGGCCCGCCCGGCCAGCTGTGGATGATCCACCAGTCGTTCCAGAAGGGTATTTAGGGGCGGCGGAGCGGGTATCGCTGGCAGTTCATCTGGCAGCGGTTGATCGGCTTCGGTCGCGCCGATCCAGCGGGCGAGTTCCGCCCTCCCCGCCAGCTCGCGTTGACGAAGCGCCCGGCCCCGGTCCGCCTGCACCTCTGCCTCAACTGCCGCGGCGAGTTGGTCTGCCTGGCTGCCCTGGCCCGCGACGAGCGCTATTCCCCGGACCGCCTTCTGCCTGTCGGCCTCTGCTGTGAGTCGGTCCAGCAATCGGGCTCCCTGAGCC
>CALGMY010000039.1 GCA_937958785.1 uncultured Gammaproteobacteria bacterium
GCGTCGCCTCGAACCAGCTCGGCCGGACCTATCGCTACTACGGCAACCTGGCGCCCGGGACCCGGCGGTTGCTGGATGCCCTTAAGGCGGAACTCGACCCACGGGGACTGATGAACCCGGGCGTGCTGGCACCGCGCTACTGAGCCACTGCCGGTGAGGGCATAATCGCGCATCGCATCCAGGAGACTGTCCCATGCCCCAGTCACCCGCCTTCGCCACCCAGGTTGTCGGCAGCTACTGCAAGCCGAAGTGGCTGTGCAACCACGAGCTCTTCTTCGCCCCGGAGGACACCTGGTGGCGGGTCGCGAGGGAGTTCCGGGAGGAGGCAAAGGACGATGCCACCCTCCTCGCGATCCACGACCAGGAGCGCGCGGGCCTGACCTACATCACTGACGGCGAGCAGCGCCGCCAGACCTTCAGCGGCTACTTCAACGTGCTCGGCGGGATCGACAGTGTCAATCGCACGCCCTACGTCGTCGGCATGGGCGACATCGGCGACGCGCTCACCATGAAGACCCGCCCCAGGCTCGCCAGCGACTCGGACCCCAAGCCCCCGGTGTTCACCATCCCCACCGTGAACGCGCCCGTCACCTGGAACGGCCCGATCCTCGGCCGGGACTTCGCCTTCCTGAAGCGGCACGCCCGGGGCCTGACCAAGGCCACGGTCATCGGGCCGTGCTCCCTGGCCGTGCGGCTCGCCGACGCCCACTATGGCTCGGTAGCGAAGATGGCCTGCGCCATCGGTGATGCGCTGAACCAGGAACTGAAGGCGCTGGAGGCCGCCGGCGCCGACCTCGTGCAGATCGACGAACCCGAGGTGCACTTCCGCTACAGCCAGGTGAAGGACTACGCGGTGGAGGCCATCAACCGGGCTGTCCACGGCCTCACGATTCCCACCGCGGTGCACGTGTGCTACGGGTACTCGAAGAACATCGCCAGCAAGAAGGTCAACCCGGTGTACGAGTCGGCGCTCCGGCTGCTCGCCGCGACCAACGTGGACGAGATCAGCCTCGAGTACGAGCAGCCGGGCCACGACCCGGACCTGCTTGCCCACTGCGGCGGCAAGGCGGTGATCCTCGGCCTGCTGAACCTGGACACCGAGGCGCCGGTGGAGACGGTGGAGCACATCGTCAGCCGGGCCCGGGGCGCGCTCGGGGTGGTGCCGGCCGACAAGCTGCGGCTCGCCCCGGACTGCGGCATGTGGTTCCTGCCCCGGGAGCGCGCCTACGGCAAGATCGCGGCGCTCGAGCAGGCGGCGCGGGTGCTGCGGGGCTAGTCCGGGGCCTGCCTGTACAGGTCCCGCGGGTGCCCCGGCAGCGGGGTGACGATCCGGTAAATCTCGCCCGGCAGCGGCCGCTTGTAGCGGCCGTCGGCCTGTCGGGGCGGGTACTTCGGGAATAGCACCCAGCCGGCCCGTGGCGCCCGGAGTTCCGGCGCGCCGGGGGCAGACAACAACTCGCCGGCCGTCACCTCCAGGAAGTTGTCGAGGCCGGGCTTCAGCGCCAGCTCATCCCGGTCGAACTTCTCCCGGTGGGTCGTCTCCAGGAACGTCAGTTCCGGCTCGGCGAAGGCCGCGTCGCGCAGCGTGGTGCCGCCGGGGGCGATGGCATCCGACAGCGCCAGGGCGCGCCGGATCGCCGCCTCGGCCCGCGCCTCGGCACCGTGGCCGAAGCCCCGTTGGGACAGTTCGATGGTGATGCCGGGCCGCTGGAACGCCCGCACGTACTCGTCGGCGCACATGGCGCCGGTGGTGAAGGCGGTGCCGGGGTGGCGCGTGACCCACATGGACGTGGCCGCGAGGGCCCGGGCCCACAGCCAGCCGTCCTCCTGGAACGGGAAGATGTAGAACGCGTGGCGCGTGGCCTCGATGGTCTGGTGCAGGTCCACGAAGACGTCGGCGGCGTCGAGGATCGGCTTGAGGTCCCGGGCCCGGCGACCCTCGTGGGTGTCTGGCGGCTCGTCCATGAAGACCCGGTTGAGGTCCGACTCCAGGAAGCGCTGGCCGGCGAGCGCGGCCTCGGGATTGCCGACGAACAGCGTCACCCGGCCCGCGTGCTTCAGCGTGCCGGCCACCAGCCCCTCGGCCACGGCCACGACGGCAGGCAGCGACCCGACCTCGTCACCATGCACCACGCTGCCGAAGACCAGGTGGAAACCATGGCCGCCGCCGTCGTGGTGGAAGGCCCGGGGATAGGTGCCGGACCGGCGGCCCTTGGCGGCCACCGCGGCGTCGAACCGCGCCAGCCACGACTTGAAGACTTCGGTGGACACTGTGCCTGCCCCTACTCCCACTCGATCGTCGCCGGCGGCTTGCCGGAAATGTCGTACACCACCCGCGAGATGCCCGCAGTCTCGTTGATGATCCGCCGGGACACGTGGTCCAGGAAGTCGTAGGGCAAGTGGGCCCAGCGGGCCGTCATGAAGTCGATGGTCTCCACGGCCCGGAGGGCGATCACCCAGTCGTACCGGCGGCCGTCACCCATGACACCCACGGAACGCACGGGCAGGAACACGGCAAAGGCCTGGCTGACGTTGTCGTAGAGGTCGGCCCGGCGCAGCTCCTCGATGAAGATGTGATCAGCCTTCCGGAGCAGGTCCGCGTATTCCTTCCTCACCGCGCCGAGGATCCGCACGCCGAGTCCCGGCCCGGGGAATGGATGCCGGTAGACCATCTCCCGGGGCAGGCCGAGCTCGACGCCGATGCGGCGGACCTCGTCCTTGAACAGCTCCCGGATCGGCTCGACCAGCTTCAGCTTCATGTCGGCCGGCAGGCCGCCCACATTGTGGTGGGACTTGATCACGTGGGCCTTGCCGGACCGGGTGCCGGCGGACTCGATGACGTCCGGGTAGATGGTGCCCTGGGCCAGCCACTTCACGTCATCCAGCCTGCCCGCCTCCTCGTCGAAGACCTCCACGAACAGCCGGCCGATGATCTTGCGCTTGGCCTCCGGGTCCTCGACGCCGGCGAGGGCCTTGAGGAAACGGTCTTCGGCATTCACCCGGATGACGGTGACGCCCAGGTGCTCGGCAAAGATACGCATGACCTGGTCGCCCTCGTGGAGGCGGAGCAGGCCGGTGTCCACGAAGACGCAGACGAGCTGGTCGCCGATGGCTTCGTGGAGCAGCGCCGCCACCACGGAGGAGTCGACCCCACCGGACAGCCCGAGCAGGACCCTGTCGCGACCGACCTTCGCCCGCACGGCAGCGATCTCGCGCGCGATGATGTTGCCGGGGCGCCAGCTAGCCGGGCAGCCGCAGATCCCGCGGACGAAGCGCTCGATGATCGCCTGCCCCTGCTCCGTATGCGTCACCTCCGGGTGGAACTGCAGGCCGTAGTAGTGGCGCGATTCGTCGGCCATCCCGGCGAGGGGCGCATTGGCTGATGCGGCGATGGCAGTGAAGCCGGGCGGCAGGCGCGTCACCCGGTCACCGTGGCTCATCCAGACGCTGAGCTCGGGGCCCGGCAGGCCGTCGAGCAGCCGGCACGATCCGGCGGCACGCACCACCGCGTGACCGAACTCCCGGTGACTCGAAGCCTCCACCTCGCCGCCCAGCTGGGCAGCCATCGACTGCATGCCGTAGCAGATGCCGAGTACGGGCACCTGAAGTGCGAAGACCACGGCGGGGATGGCGGGCGTGACGTCGCCGAAGGTTGCCCCCGAGATCACCGACTCGGGGCCGCCGGACAGGATGATGCCGGCGGGTGCGAAGGCACGAATCTCGTCAGGATCCGCGTCCCAGGGCAGGATCTCGCTGTAGACACCCGCCTCCCGGACCCGGCGGGCGATGAGCTGGGTGTACTGCGAGCCGAAGTCCAGGATCAGGATGCGCCGGGCCGCGGCATCCCCGGTCATGTGTCCATCCGGTAGTTGGGCGGTTCCTTGGTCATGGTCACGTCATGGACGTGGCTCTCGCGGATGCCGGCCCCGGTGATGCGCACGAACTCGGGCTTCGTGCGCATTTCCTCGACGCTGCCACAGCCGGTGTAGCCCATGGCGGCACGCAGCCCGCCCACGAGCTGGGTGATGATGGCCGAGAGGCTGCCCTTGTAGGGCACCCGGCCTTCGATGCCCTCGGGCACCAGCTTCTCGAGCTCGGAAGACGGGTCCTGGAAGTAACGGTCGGACGAGCCGTGGCGCTGGGACATGGCCCCCAGGGAACCCATGCCCCGGTACGACTTGTAGGAGCGCCCCTGGTACAACTCGACCTCGCCCGGGGCCTCCTCCGTGCCGGCGAACAGGCCGCCGATCATCGTGCAGTAGGCGCCGGCGGCGATGGCCTTGGCGATGTCGCCGGAATAGCGGATGCCGCCATCGGCGATGAGCGGCACGCCCGTGCCCTCGAGCGCGGCGGCGACATCGGCCACGGCAGAGATCTGCGGCACGCCGACGCCGGCCACGATGCGCGTGGTACAGATCGAGCCCGGCCCGACACCCACCTTGACCCCGTCGGCGCCGGCGGCCACCAGGGCCTTCGCCGCCTCGGGGGTGACGATGTTGCCGCCGATGACCTGGAGGTTCGGGTACTCCTTCTTGATCGCGGAGACCCGGTCGAGGACGCCTTTCGAGTGGCCGTGGGCCGTATCGACGATCAGCACGTCGACCCCGGCCTCGACGAGCGCGCGGACCCGCTCGGGCGTGTCGCCACCCGTGCCCACCGCGGCGCCGACCCGCAGGGCGCCGCGGGCGTCCTTGCAGGCGTAGGGGTAATCCTTCGCCTTCTGGAAGTCCTTGGCGGTGATCATCCCCCGCAGCTGGAAGTTCTCGGCCACCACCAGCACCTTCTCGATGCGGTGCTTGTGGAGGAGATCCAGTACTTCCTTCTTGTCAGCGCCCTCGCGAACCGTCACGAGCCGGCTCTCCGGCGTCATCACCGACGACACCGGGGCGTCCAGCCGGGTCTCGAAGCGCAGGTCCCGGTTGGTCACGATGCCGACGGTGCGGCCCTTGTCCACGACAGGCACGCCCGAAATGTTGTGGGCATGGGTGATGGCCAGCACCTCGCGGATGGTCTGGTCGGGGCGGACGGTGATGGGGTCGTTGACGATGCCGCTCTCGTACTTCTTGACCTGGGCCACCTGGCGGGCCTGGTCGGCGGGACTCATGTTCTTGTGGATGATGCCCATGCCGCCTTCCTGGGCGAGGGCAATGGCGAGCCGGGACTCGGTGACCGTGTCCATGGCGGCGGAGAGGATGGGGATGTTGAGCTCGATCCCGCGGGTGACCCGGGTGCGGAGGCTCACTTCGCGGGGAAGGATCTCCGAGTAGGCCGGCTTCAGGAGGACGTCGTCGAAGGTCAGGGCGTCGTGGGTGATCCGCATAACCTATTCTACGCAGGGCGCCGGGGCACGTAAACTGCCCGCATGGGCGCCCTCTCCGGCAAGCAGGTCCTCACCGTCTCCCAGCTGAACCGCATGGCCCGCCAGCTGCTGGAGGCCGACCTGCCCCTGCTCTGGGTCGAAGGCGAGATCTCGAACCTGGCCCGGCCTGCCTCGGGCCACCTGTACTTCTCCCTGAAGGACGACCGGGCCCAGATCCGCTGCGCCCTGTTCCGCGGGCGCGGCCGGGAACCGGCCGTGGCCGCGGCCAACGGGGTCAAGGTGATTGCCCGGGGCCGCGTCAGCCTCTACGAACCCCGGGGCGACTACCAGCTGATCGTGGAGCACCTGGAGCCCGCCGGGGAGGGCCTGCTGCGCCGCCGCCTGGAGGAACTGAAGCAGAAGCTGGCCGCGGAAGGCCTCTTCGACGAGGGCCGCAAGCGGGACCTGCCCCACCTGCCCCGGCGGATCGGCGTGATCACCTCGCCGAGCGGCGCCGCCATCCGCGACGTGCTGCACATCCTCGCGCGGCGCTTCCCCGCCGTCCACGTCGTGGTGTACCCGGTGCAGGTCCAGGGCGAACAGGCGAAGTTCGACATCGCCGGCGCGCTGGCGACAGCCGGGTCCCGGGCCGAGTGCGACGTCCTCATCCTCGCCCGCGGCGGCGGCTCACTGGAGGACCTCTGGGCCTTCAACGAGGAACTCGTGGTCCGGGCCATCGCCGCGTGCCCGATCCCGGTCGTCGCGGGCGTCGGGCACGAGGTGGACGTGACCATTGCCGATCTCGTGGCGGACGTGCGGGCACCGACGCCCTCCGGTGCGGCGGAGCTCGTGGTGCCGGACTCCAGGGAGTGGCTCCGGCGGGTGCAGGCGCTCGAGCGCCGTCTCGCCCTCGGGGCGCGCCGCGTCCTGGAGGGGATCCGCTCCACGCTGCGGGCCGGGGACGCGCGCCTTCGGCGCTGCCACCCGGGCTACGTGCTGCGCCAGCACGCCCAGCGGCTCGACGAATTGCGGGGACGGCTCGCCGGTACCCTCGCCCGCCGCCTGCAGCTGGAGGCCTGGCGGGTGACCAACGCCCTCGCCCGCCTGCGGGGCGCCTCGCCAGCGGCCCGGCTCCGGGCCGACGGCGCCCGGGTCGCCAGTGCCCGGCTGCGGCTCGCCGCCGCGATACGCGCGGGGCTGGGGGCGCCGGCCACGCGCCTCGCCGTGCTGGGTGGCCGATTGCAGGCAGTGAGCCCGCTCAACACGCTCGGGCGCGGCTACGCCATCGTGCAGGACGCGGCGGGCCGCGTGGTGCGACGGGCGGCGGACGTGGCCCCGGGCGACAAGATCACGGCCCGGGTCGCGGACGGGATGATCAAGGCGACCGTCCGGTAGTTTGCCCGCTCCTACGCGAAGAAATCCGACACGAC
>CALGMY010000040.1 GCA_937958785.1 uncultured Gammaproteobacteria bacterium
GGCATGGGAGGCACGGTAATGGTGCTCGGGGCCCGACGTCAATACGAATGTCATTACACTGTGATGAATTCCGCGCACGCATTCGTTCGCGGCCACCGGGGCGGCCAAGAAGTGGTCGGGACGGGGATTACGGCGGTTCTGGAGCGGCAGCTGGCGGTGGGCAAGCGTAGCCCACCGCCAGTGTCTTTCCGGTCAGCAGTGCACGGTGTAGGGCTTGCCCCCGATGATCACCGTGGTGTGGCAGTGGGTGTTCCAGGGAGGGTTCAAGGTCTTGATCTTGCCCTGGGGATCCGGCTCATCCAGTTTGAAACCCAGTATCTCGATGGGAATGTCCTTCTCGGGATCCAGAAACTGGCCGAACTTCTCCTTGAAAGACTTCCCCGGATCGATCGGCCCCGTATCCTGCGGTCCAGACCAGTACCGCTCGCCGGTGACGGGATCCGTAGTCACACCCTCGACCGTTGGCTCCTGGCCATCCTTGTGGAACGTTATGCGGAAACTGTCTCCCGGCAGGGGTCCGACTCCAACCATGGGTGCTGCCGACCTCGCGGCAGCTTTGGGGTCCGAGTGCGCGCCGGTCGGGGCGTTCAACAGCAGGCTAGTCGCGAGTGCTGCGCCGGCCAGCACCAGTATCGGCTTCAGTTTCACGTGAATCTCCCTTCTGTTTTGGTGGCCTTGTCGTCATTGCTGCTCAGTTCCCGAAAGCGACCGTGAATCGCCCGAGGACCACCCTCTCGGGGTAGATCCTGGGGTTCTCCGGGTCGATGTCCTGGTACTCGATTTCGCGACCGAGCAGGTTCCGGGCCTCCAGGCTGATGAGACCGAGGCGCCGGGGAAGGCGGTAGCTGGCAAGGAGATCGAACACGACGAACGAGTCGCTACCCGTGGTCGGTATGCCGGATCCCATCTGGTTGAGAAACCGTCCGCGCTGGTGAACCCAGGTCCCGGTCAGGCCTGCACTGAAGCCCGACGGGAGAATGTACCGGGCCGACAGGGGAACCTGGTTGGTCTCCACGGTGAGATAGCCTTTCGGCACATAGAACTCTTCCTCGGGAATCTCCTGCTTCCAGTACTCGTACTCCGCGCTCAGGGCAACGCGGTCGGTCGGCGTGTAATAACCGTAGGCACGAACCGAGTCCTCGTCGGCATCGGCGGTGGCGAGATAGAACCCGATGTCCGGGGGGGGGCGCCGCCTGAAGGTTCGGAATCTCGAGATCCCGTCTCGACACCTCGATTCCTGTCCGTAGCCGGTCCGAGAAACGGTGGTCGAGGCCGGCGCCCATCCGCCAGGCCTCCTCACCCGTCGTTGACGCGAAGAACTGGTTGAAGCCGGCCACCGCTGCAGGCTCGAGGGAGGGCTGGATGTCCTGCCGGGAATACTCGGGGAAGCGCAGGGTCCGGAACGCAGAGGCCCGGAACACCGTTGCGGGAGAAATCTGCCAGATCAGGCCGGCCTTCGGATTGAGCTCGTCCCCCTCGATCGACCCATCATCGAAGGTGTCGAAGCTGGCACCAAGGGTGACCACCAGATCCCCGGTCACGTCGATCTGGGCGTAGCTGTACGCGCTAAGCTCATCCGGGCGCCTGGTGGACACCTCGGTACCACTGACCACGAACGGGGGATCCGGAATCTCGAATTCGAAGCTCTGCGCTTCCTCGATGGCCTGGCGGCCATACCGGACCCCTGTAATCAGGTTCCACCACGTCGCCTGGTAGATGTGCTGCAGCTCCATGGACCAGCCGTCGAGATCCGTATCCGACGAGAAGAAGGTTCCCAATGTCGTACCGAATTCCCCGCCCTGGTACGTGGCAAGCCCAAGGATGGTCGACCTGGAAGAAAGGGCATGCCTGATTCCGAGCTTCAGGGACAGCGGGTCCTCGGTCTGGCGCAGGTCGGCGCTGTAGTTCGTGGCATCGAAGAGCAGCTGCAGGTCGCCCTGGTCCCTCTCGCCAACGCGCACCTCCGCCAGCACGCTCGTCTCCGGCGATGCCTGGTACTGGACGAGGCCATTGAAGACATCCTGGTCCAGGTCGTTGTTGTCCCGGAAGCCATCGGTCTCGAAGTGGAACTGGCCCAGGCTGAAGGCCCACTGCTCGTGAATCCCGGACACGACCAGGTCATCACCCCAGGTTTCGTTTCCGCCCACGACCCCCGACGCCTGGAACGAGAGTCCATCCCGGCTGAACAGCGGGTTGAACTCGTTGAACGAAACCGCTGATGGTCCGGCACTGTCGAGGATGAAGAGATTCGCTTCCGCGAGCTGGGGTTGGACCGGCGTCATGCTGAGGGGCTGCAGCAGCTGGGATTGCAGCAGTTCGTTCACCCGGGCGATCTCGTGCCGTGGCAGGCTGGCGTAGGAGTCGGCCAGCAGACGGTGGCCAGCGAACTCGGCCGGTGCCGTGGCGATGGCTGCCCAGCCATCCCGCAGTGCCAACTCATCGAAACCCAGGTCCCGGTAGATGCGGCCCTGGCCCGCGCTCCGGGCGGCGAGATCCTGGTCGAGCGCCAGTCGGGACCGGAACACGGCGCGATTGTCGTTGCGCGCGACCGACATCTCGAGGTCCGCCAGCGCCTCGACCGGCCGGTTCACCGACTGCTTCCGGATCGCATCATAGAACCAGGGCGTCGGATCGTTCGGATCCAGCTCCTTCGCGATGGCGAGCTGGGAGGCCGCGAGGTCGTCCCGCTTCTCCTCGTAGTAGGCCTTGCCCATGTAGCTGCGGACGAGCGCATTGTTCGGGTCCAGGATCACGGCGGTCTCGATCTCGGCCCGGCCGGCGGCGAGGTCACCCTCCCGGATCTTCGCGAGGCCGAGGCCTAAGCGCGGCAGGGGGGCCCAGGGCTCGAGCCGGATGGCCTCGTCGAAGGCCGCCCGGGCGCCCGGGAGATCGATGCGCGCCAGCCGGGCGAAGCCCAGCACACCTCGCGCGAGGCCGAGCTGGGGGTCCGCGGCGATGGCGGCGTTCGCCGCCGCCTCGCTGCGCGTCACGTCGCCGGAGGCGAGATACAGCTCCGCGAGCCGGGCCCGCACCAGGGCGTTGGCCGGATCGGCGGCCTCCAGCGTGGCGATGGCACCGTCCAGGTTTCCGGCGGATTGCCGCGCGTAGGACTGGGCCAGCCGGGCGGCCGCCAGGGCCGGCGCCGCGGCCACCGCCTGGTCGGCCAGGGTGGCGGCGGTGGCCCGGTCGCTGCGGACGGAGGCGATTACCGACTGACGGGCCAGCACCTCGGCGCTGCCGGGTGACTCACGAAGCGCGCCCGCGAGTTCCGCCTCGGCCTCCTCGACCCGGCCTACCGCCAGCTGCTGTTCCGCCCGGGTGACCGCGGGATCGGCGCCCGGCCCCGTCGGCGGGTAGTAGAGCGTCCAGAGCACCTGGTCCCGGGGCCGCACCACCTGCTCCAGGACAGGCGCGGCGCCGGCCCGGGCCACGACGCGCTCCCCACTGGCCGCGGTAGCCGCGCCCGTGGCGTTCTCCACCTTCACCCGGCCCTCGAAGACCAGCACGCTGGCAGAGTCGCCGCCGACCTGCACCAGGAACTCGGTGCCCTCGATGCCGGCATTGGCGAACGGGGTGATCACCCGCAGCGCGCGGGGATCCCGGGCGATGATGTGCAGGGCGCCCTTCAATACGTCGAGCCAGGTGCGCTTGTCGTCCTGGGGCGCGGCGAAGCTGACGGTGGTGCCCTGGGAAAGGCTCACCACCGTCTGGTCCGGCAGCTGCAGGGCCGCCCGGCTGTCCGGGCCCACCTCCAGCACGTCACCCGGGCAGTAGCTCTCGTTGAGGCCCGCGGGCCTCAATTGTGCACCCGCGCGCCGGGTGCTGATCGTGCCCTGGAGCGAGACCAGCCGGGCGACCGGCGCAGCGCAGGCAGCCGCCTGGCCCTGTGCATGGCCGGTGGGCATCAACGTCAGTGTGGAAAGCAGCAGGGGCGCAAGGATGGCCAGCAGGCCGGCTCCCGTGAGCCGGGATCGGGGCTTCGGAACGAACGCCATGCAACCGGCCTCCCACGGACCGTGTTCTACAAGGTGGCGCGTCGCCCCACGAGACTCGCCGCTGGGTTGTGCTGCAGTGCCCGGAGTCTAGCACCGGCTTGCCGGCAGGGAATCACCCACCCGTAAGGACTACTACGTGCCCGTCACTTGCCGGTAATGCGGACGATTGCCGGGTCGGGCGGTGCCCCCTCAGCCCGGTAACGCGCACAGAGGTCACGGTAGAACCGGGCGGGACCGTCGCCGGACACCCTGGCGAGCACCGCATCGAACGCCGTGCCTGCCATGGCGTGGTCGCCGGACCGGAACAGGGCGAGCGCGGCGGCGAACTCCGCGTGTCGCGCGAGGACGCCGGCACCCACCTGCCCTTCCGTACCGATGAGTTCGTGGATCCCCAGCGGCGTCGCCTTGCCCGCGAGCAGGAAGGTGCCGAGGTCCCGGGTAACCAGCCCTGAACAGGCCCGCAGCGTGTCCGTCGATACCAGCAGGCGCGTGCCGAGCACCTTGTTCAGCCCCTCGATGCGCGACGTGGTGTTCACGATGTCGCCGGTGGCCCGGAACTGCACCCGCTCCGCGCCGCCGATGCCGCCGAGCCGGATCGGCCCCGAGTGCAGGCCGATGCGCGTCGGCAGCGGCCGGTGCCCGGGCAGCGCGTTGAAGCGCGCCACCGCCGCCGCCACGGCGAGGGCGCCGCGGCAGGCCCGGCCGTGCAGCTCCGCGTCGGGCGCCGCCGCCGCCCAGATGGCGAGCATGGAATCACCGGTGACATCGATCACCACGCCGCCCGCCGACTTCACCTCGGCGAACAGTGCGTCGTAGTACTCGTTCATGAGGTCGGCGAGGGCCGACGGGTCCAGCTCCTCGGAGAGGGTCGTGTAGTGCTCCACGTCGGTGGCGAGGCAGGTGGCGTGCAGCAGCTCGGCGTTGGCCTTGAGGTCCCCCACGTTGGCCATGAGCCGGCTGACCGCGGCGGGCGGCAGCAACACGCCGATGGCCTCGACCACGCGCCGCCGCTGGCCCTGGGACTGCCGGTACTGGGCGAGCAGGCCGACGAGCAGCGCGACGGGCAGCTGGATGGCGAGCGGGGTGACGAGGGGCAGCCAGGCATTGCTGGCGCCGAACAGCCAGGTGGCACCGGCGGCATAGAGCGGCACGGCGGCGATACTGAAGAGAACTGCGGTGACGGGAACCAGCAGGCGGCAGAAGGCGCCGGCCAGGAGGCCCCACAACCCGACGACCAGCAGCTGGGGCCCGAGATCCAGGGGACGGATCGCGCTGCCGTCCACCATGTTCGCGACCGCGGTCGCCGCAATCTCCACCCCGGACAGGTGCAGGCCGGAGTCGTCGGAGAAGGGCGAGATGAAGCTGTCCTTCTGCTCCGGCTGGTACTGCTCGGAGAAGCCGACGAACACCAGCTTGCCGCCGAGGTCGGGCAGGCTGCCGTCGAGCGCCCGGTGGTAGGGAATGGTGATCACCGTGCGGGGCGCGCCGTAGTAGTTGAGGTAGCGCGTGTCGGCGCCGAAGTAGAGCCGGAAGAGTGACGCGAGCCCCGTGCCCGGGAGCTCGGTGCCGGCGGCGAGCCGCAGCACCCAGCGGTCCTGCACGGCCCGGGCGGCGGTGCGGTCGGTGGCAAGGCACTGGCGCGCGTCCCGGGCCAGCTGGGTGAGATTGCCCGCCTGCCAGGCTTCCGGCGCCGTGGCCGGCCAGCTCGCACGGATCGCCGGGCAGAACTCGCGCAGGTCCGAAAGCCACCGGCCGGACTCCCGGAGCATCCAGGCCTGGAAGACGATGGTCGGCAGGGTCGGCAGGTCGCCGGCGCTGGCCTTGTAGGTCCAGAACTGGCTGACCTTGTCCGGGACGACGGGCAGGGGAAAGGGCGCGACGGCCAGGGCGCCGGCCCCGATGGCCGGCACCGGCGGCACCAGCGTCTCGGTGCTCACCGTGTAGCCCGCATCCGGATTACCGGCCAGGGGTGTCTTGCGCAGGTAGGCGGTCAGCACCACGTTGCCCGCGGCGCCGATCGCCTGGCCGAGCCGGGCATCGTCGGCCGGGTCCGCGGGGTCGTCGAAGAAGACGTCGAAGGCGATCACCCGGGCGCCGGCCGCCACCAGCCGCTCGATGAGCTCGGCGTGCAGGCGGCGGGGCCACTCGTCGGGCTCGTTGGGCAGCCCGAAGGCGTCGCTGGAGGCCTTGTCGAGGCTGACCACGAGTACCTCGGGCGGCGCAGGTCGCGGGCCGCGGAGGGTGAAGAGCGTGCCGAGGCCCAGGTTCTCCTCGAGCCGGAGCACGCCGGGCAACGAGCCCGCCAGCATGCCGACGAGGGCGATGGCGACGCCGGCAACGAGCCCCGGCAGCAGGCGGCGCAGCATCAGTCGCCCGCGTCCAGTACGCCCCGCAGGCCCGCGGGGTCGGTGATGGTGACCCGGCCGCGGCCGAGCTCGATGAAGCCCCGGCGGCGCCACTCCTGCAGGTACTGGTTGACGATCTGCCGGGACACGCTCATGAAGCTCGCGAGTTCGGCCTGGGACAGGCGCAGGGTGACGCCGGCAGGCGTCACCGCGCCATGCTCGTCCGCCAGCCGCAGCAGGAGGATGGCGAAATGCTCGCGCGAAACGCGCGCCATGTAGTCGGCAAACGCCTCC
>CALGMY010000041.1 GCA_937958785.1 uncultured Gammaproteobacteria bacterium
CTCTGCCACCTAGCCGAAGTGGAGCCCGGGCGGCCTGGCGGCCGGCAGGGTCGGAAATCTGGAGCGGGAAACCGGGCTCGAACCGGCGACCTCAACCTTGGCAAGGTTGCGCTCTACCAACTGAGCTATTCCCGCTTGCAAGGGACGCCTATGCTACCGCCCGCCACCGGCGTGTCAAGGAACGGTGCTGCCCGCCGTCCGGTCCGGCCAGGCGGCACGGACGTAGCCGAACATGGACCAGAGCGTCAGGCCGGCGGCCAGGATGAGGAAGACCACGCCGATCTCGTAGATGGGCAGGCCCAGGAGCTCCTGCTCGAACAGCATGCAGGTCAGGCCCGTCATCTGCGTGATGGTCTTCAGCTTGCCGTAGCCCGACACGGCCACCCGGTGCCGGGTGCCGAGTTCCGCCATCCACTCGCGGAGTGCCGACACGGCGATCTCCCGCCCGACGATGATCGCGGCGAGGGCCGCGATGATGATCCGCGGGTCCGACTGCACCAGCAGGATCAGCGCGGTGGCGACGATCAGCTTGTCCGCCACCGGGTCCAGGAAGGCGCCGAACTGGGAGGTTTGCCCGAGCCGGCGGGCCACGTAGCCGTCCAGCCAGTCGGTGACCGCCGCGAGCAGGAAGACCATGGCCGCGGCCGGCCGGGCCCAGGGCGCTGACCAGTAGAAGACGACCGCCACGAGCGGGATGGCCGCGATGCGGAACCAGGTCAGCGACGTCGCGATGTTGAGTTCGGGATACACCGGATCATTCTAGCCGCTCAGGGCTGGGCCCCGTGCAGGTGATCGTAGATGCGCTGGGCCAGGACCTGGCTGATGCCCTGCACCTTCGCGAGGTCGGCGACGCCGGCCTGCCGGATGCCCTGCAGGCCCCCGAACTGGCGCAGCAGCAGGCGGCGCCGCTGGGGACCCAGGCCCGGGATGGTTTCCAGCGTCGAGGCCACCCGGGCCTTGCCGCGCCGCTGCCGGTGGCCGGTGATCGCAAACCGGTGCGCCTCGTCGCGGACCTGCTGGATCAGCAGCAGCGCGGGTGAGGCCGGTGGCAGGGTGCGCTGGCGGGGATCGCCGGGGAACACCAGCTTCTCCTCCCCCGCCCGCCGGTCCCTCCCCTTCGCCACGCCGACCAGCGGCAGGGCATCGAGGCCCAGCTCCGCGAGGGCTTCCCGCGCCTTGTCCACCTGGCCCTGGCCACCGTCGATCAGCACCAGGTCCGGCAGGGGCGCGCCGTCACTCCGTGCGCGCCCGTAGCGGCGGGCAACGGCCTGGCGGATGGCCCCGTAGTCGTCCCCGGGCTCCACGTCCCGGATGTTGTAGCGCCGGTAGTCGGATTTCAGCGCGCCCTCCGGCCCGAAGACCACGCAGGCCGCCACGGTCTCCCCGCCCCCCGTGTGGCTGATGTCGAAGCACTCGATGCGCGCCGGCGGGTCGTCGAGCCCGAGTGCGGCGGCGAGGCTCTCGAGCTGCCTGCGGAGGGACGCGTTGCCTGCCAGCCGGCTGGCCAGCCCCTGGCGGGCGTTGGTGGTGGCCATGTCGAGCCAGCGTCGCCGGGTGCCGCGGACCCGGTCCCGGATCCGGCAGCTGCCCCGGGACTTGAGGGCGGCCTCGAGCACGGCACCGTCGGGAAGCGCGACCGGCACCAGGATCTCGGCCGGCGGTGACTCCCGGAAGTAGTGCTGGCTGATGAAGGCTGACACCACCTCCTCGTCGTCCGTGCCCGGCACCACCCGCGGGAACCAGGTGCGGCTGCCGAGCACGCGCCCGCCCCGGATCAGGACCACGGCGACGCAGGCCTGGCCCTCCGCCTGGTGCACGCCGATGACGTCGGCCTCCTCGATGCCGGTGCCCGCGATCACCTGCTCCGCCTGGATCCGGCGGACCAGCGCGACCTGGTCGCGCAGCACCGCCGCCGTCTCGAAGTCGAGCGTGGCGGACGCCCGCTCCATGCGGCCGACGAGGCTCGCCAGCACCGCCTCGTTGCGGCCCTCCAGGAACAGCAGCGCGTCGTCCACGTCCCGGCGGTAGTCTTCGGCGGAGACGAGCCCGACGCACGGCGCCGTGCAGCGCCGGATCTGGTACTGCAGGCACGGCCGGGTCCGGTTGGCGTAGAAGGATTCGGAGCACTGCCGCACCCGGAAGAGCTTCTGCAGCTGGCCGAGCGTCTCGCGGACGGCGCTGGCGCTGGGCCACGGCCCGAGGAAGCGCCCGGGTGCCCGGCGCGAGCCCCGGTGGAACTCGAAGCGGGGGAACTCCTGCGCGGTCGACACGTAGATCCACGGGTAGCTCTTGTCGTCCCGGAGGACGACGTTGAAGCGGGGCCGGTGCTCCTTGATGAGGTTCTGCTCGAGCAGCAGGGCATCCTGCTCGGTGGAGGTCACCGTGACCTCCACCCGGGCGGTCTGGGCCATCAGCGCCTGGGTCTTCGGGTGGTGGGCCTTGCTGCCGAAGTAGGTGCCGACCCGCTTGCGCAGGTCCCGGGCCTTGCCGACGTAGAGGATGTCGCCGCCGGCCGCCAGCATGCGGTAGACGCCGGGACGGTGGGTCAGGGTGGCGAGGAACGCCTTCTGGTCAAACGGCTCGTCCATGGCCGGCGATCCGCATGGCGACCTCCATCGCCTGCTCGTAGTTGAGGCGTGGGTCGACCTGGGTGCGGTAGTCGCGCGCGAGGTCCGCGTCGGTGAGGCCCCGGGCGCCCCCGGTGCACTCGGTCACGTGGTCGCCGGTCAGCTCCAGGTGCACGCCACCCAGGTGGGAGCCCGCCTCGCCGTGCACCTCGAAGGCGGCGCCGAGCTCGGCCAGGATGTTGTCGAAGCGCCGGGTCTTGAGGCCCGAACTCGCCGTCTCGGTGTTGCCGTGCATGGGATCACAGATCCAGACCACAGGCACGCCGGTGGCGCGCACGGTGCGGATGAGCTCCGGCAGCACCGCGCGGATGCGGCTCGCGCCCAGGCGGTGGATGAGGGTCAGCCGGCCCGGCTCCCGGTCCGGGTTCAACGCCTGGACCAGGCCGCGCAGGTAGTCCGCGGTCGTGTCGGGGCCGATCTTCACGCCCACCGGGTTGCGCACGCCGCGGAAGAACTCCACGTGGGCCCCGTCCAGCTGGCTGGTGCGGACCCCGATCCAGGGAAAGTGGGTCGTGAGGTCGTACCAGGCCTGGCGGTGCTCCAGGTAGCGGGTCTGGGCCTGCTCGTAGGGCAGGTGCAGGCCCTCGTGGGAGGTGTAGAAGTCGACGCGCCGCGCCTGGTCGATGGATTTCCCCGTGAGGCTCTCGAAGAAGTCGAGGCCATCCGCCACCGTCTGCACGGTCCGCCGGTACTGGTCGGCCATCGGCGAGTGGCTGACGAAGTCCAGGTCCCAGTTCTCCGGATGGTGCAGGTCGGCGAAGCCACCATCGATCAGCGAGCGGATGAAGTTCAGCGTGAGCCCGGCGCGCTCGTAGGCCCGCAGCATGAGCTCCGGATCCGGCTCCCGGTCCTCGGCCGTGAAGGCACTGCGGTTGATGATGTCGCCCCGGTAGCTCGGCAGGGTCCGGTCGGTGCGGGTCTCGGTCGGTGCGGACCGGGGCTTGGCGTACTGGCCCGCCATGCGCCCCACCCGGATCACCGGCCGCTTGAGGCCGGAGATGATCACCACGCTCATCTGCAGCAGGATCTTGAGCTTGGTGACGATGACGTCGGAACGACAGTCGTCGAAGGTCTCGGCGCAGTCCCCGCCCTGCAGGACGAAGGCCTGGCCCGCGGCGGCCAGGGCGAGCTGGCTGCGGAGCGCATCCACTTCCCAGGAGGTGACGAGCGGCGGCAGGCGGGACAGGGCGGCCATCACCGCGTCGGCCCGGGCCGCGTCGCGATAGGCAGGGATCTGCCCGGCCACCCGGGCCAGCCAGCTCGCGGGTTGCCAGGATGTCTCGGCCGCGGGGGGATTCATGCGCGGGGACTATGCCACAGGCACCGGGGCGCCCATAGGACCGTCAGCCCGCCTTTGCCTCGTTCCACAGCGCATCGAGCGCCGCCGGGCCCAGGCCGGCCAGCGACAGGCCCCGCTCGCCCGCCAGGGCCTCGACGCGCCGCACCCGCGCCTCGAACTTGCGGCCCGCCTGCCGCAGCGCCTCCTCGGGATCCACCCGGCAGTGACGCGCGAGGCTCGCGCAGGCGAGCAGCAGGTCACCGATCTCCTCCGTGACCCGCGCCTGCCGCCCTTCGGCCACGGCGTCCGTCACCTCCCCGAGTTCTTCGCGGACCTTCGCCGCCACGCCCTCGACGCCGGCCCAGTCCAGCCCGATGCGGGCCGCCCGCCGGCCGAGCTTGTCCGCGCGCACCATCGCCGGCAGGGCCTGGCCGACGCCCGCCATGACCGAGGGGTCCGTGTCGCCCCGCGCGGCCCGCTCCACCGCCTTGTGGGCCTCCCAGGCGTCGCGCTGGCTGTCGGCGGACTCCACCGTGGCGGCACCGAAGACGTGGGGATGGCGCCGGAGCATCTTCTCGCTGATCGCCGCGACCACGTCGCCGAAATCGAAGACCCCGAGTTCGGCGGCCATCCGGGCGTGGAACACGACCTGGAACAGGAGGTCGCCGAGCTCGCCCTTGAGCTCCGCCAGGTCGTTCCGGTCGATGGCGTCGGCGACCTCGTAGGCCTCCTCGATCGTGTAGGGCGCGATCGAGGCGAAGTCCTGCT
>CALGMY010000042.1 GCA_937958785.1 uncultured Gammaproteobacteria bacterium
GATCGAACTCCCGACCTCCGCATTGCGAACGCGGCGCTCTCCCAGCTGAGCTACGGCCCCACTCAGGACGCCTAGTTTAGCCGAATCGGCGGCGGCAAACACGGCGGGCGCCGGGTCAGGCGGCGAGCACGCAGCGGCCCTCGTCCAGCACCAGGGCATCCCGGTCGGGGGCGCGCAGTCGGCAGGCGACCACGTTGGCGTCCTGCCAGAGTTCGGCCACCAGCCGTTCCCCCGGCCGGGCGAACCCGGTCAGCCGGCAGGCGAAGTCCCGGATGAGGGTGTGGTCGTACTCGCAGATCTCCCGGAGGACGGCGAGGCAGGCGATGCCCTGGAGGGCGAGCCCGCCGAGGCCGGCTGCGGGGGCCTGCCAGGGGCGGTCCCGTCCCGCGGCCAGGCTGAACAGCAGGGCCTGGTCGGGCCGGGTATCGCAGTCCACCAGCATGTCCGGCCGGCGCGGCGGGACCGGCCGGGTTCCCGCGGGCGCCGTCTCGCCCCGGCCGCGGGGCCCTCCGAAGCCGCCATCGGCCCGGGCAAGGAAGGTGCGCCGGACCGTGAAGAGCGCCACCCCGTCCCGCTCGCGGCGGGCCCGGGACTCCTGGGTGATGAGGGCACCCTCGGCGCTGCCCCGGTCGAGGACGGAGGCCACGTCGGTGTCGAGCAGGAGGCTGCCCGCCTCGTCGAGCGGGCGGTCGAGGTGCAGTGATTCATCCCGCAGCACGACCTCGCCGGACTTCCAGCCGCAGTCGTCGAGCAGCTGGCTGCCCACGAGGATGCTCGCCAGGGTGGGAACCGTCTTCAGGCCGGCCGGATCGCCGAGGTAGGCGCCCTCGGGCCGCCGGGCCGGGTCACGGCCGAGGCCGATGGCCAGGGCATACAGGAGGGTGTCGCGATCGGCGTACTGGACCCGCTCGCCCCGGATCCGGAGCGACATCAGGTGCTCGTAGTCGATCGGCATCCCTATTCTTCGGGAGCCACCGTCAGGGTGATGCCATCGATGGCGTCGGAGACCTTCACCTGGCAGGCGAGCCGCGACTCGCCCTCGCGGAAACACTCGGTGCTCTCCAGCAACTCGAGCTCGTCGCTCTGCACCTTCGGCAGCTTCTGGAACCACGCGGGCGCAATGAAGACGTGGCAGGTGGCACAGGAACACATGCCCCCGCAGAGGGCCTCGATGCCCTGGTCGAGCTCGCGGAGCGGCTCCATCAGCGTGAGGCCGTTGTCCACCTGGATGGTGTGGGGCTTGCCACCCCGGTCGGTGACGTGAATCGTGGGCATCGCTATCTGCTTGTCCGTGGCCAGAAAATCGCGCGGGAATATAGCACGGCGGGCCTACGCCCGCCCCACGTTCACGTCGAAGGGGGTCTGGTAGTAGGTGCTGTCCTCGGCCCAGCGCTTCGCCTCCTCCATGAGCTTGCGCATCCGGAGGTCCGCGGTGCTGACCTCGGCACAGTTCTCGCAGCGGGGGTCATCGCAGGGCTGGCGGGAATACAGCCAGAACTGGATTGCGCCGGCCAGGAGGCCGTCGGCGATCTCCCAGGAATCGGCCTCGTCATCGGCGTCGAGCAGCCGGTTGCCGAGCTCGATCACCTGCTCGGCGGCTTCGTCCAGCAAGGTCTTGTCGTCGTCATCCATGGGCAGTACTCCGCCAGGCTCCCGGGCGGCCATGCTATCAGAGGCGGAACACGAGGCCCGCCATCAGCTCCCACTGCCACAATGCATCACCGCGCACGGCCACGAGGCAGCCGCTCGCCTCCCCGCCAGCACGGCAGAACACCGCCTCGTCGCTGTCCACGAGGGAACCGAACACACGGCCCTCGAGCCGCAGGCCGAGCCGGGACGTGGGCCAGAACTTGTAGCCCCCGCCAATCCCGAAGGCGAAGAAGGTCTCGGAGTCGAGGGCGGCGTCGTCAGGCTCGAAGCGGGAGACGCCCACCGTCGCGACGATGAAGGGCCGGGCCAGGTCACCCTCGAACCAGTAGGTACCCCCGAGCTGCAGGTAGGTGATGTCGAGGTCCGTCGGCGGCGCGTCGCCCGGCGCGAAGAGCCCGGCGGTCTCGAGGGAGGTGGCCTGGCGGCTGGCATACACCTCCCACTCGGTGTTCTCCTCCGCCGGCCAGTTCACCGCGAGACCGAAGGTGGCCGCATCGTCCAGGTCGATGTCCGGCGTATCCGGATTGGCGGCGGCTTCGGCCTCGAAGCTGCCGCCGAGGCGGTAGCCGGCGAACGGCGTGATCTCGATGCCATGCTTCGGCCCTGCGTGCGCGAGGGCTGGCAGCAGCAGCAACAAGGGCAGGAGCGACCTCATGCGGCCTCGGTCGCCACGAAGTCCGGGATCGTGACCGTGCAGAGCGTGCCCTGCCCGAGCTCGCTCTCGATCACCAGCGAACCCCGGTGCGCCTCAGCGATGCGCTTCGCGAGGTACAGGCCGAGGCCGAGTCCTCCCGTGCTGCGGCTCCGGGCCGGGTCGGCCCGGTAGAAGGGCTCCGTGACCCGCGACAGGTGCTCGCGCGGGATGCCAGGCCCGTGGTCCCGCACCCGGAGGATGACCATCCCGGGCTTGGCGACCAGCTCCACCTCGACCGGCGGCCCGTCCGCCGGCGTATAGCGGAGCGCATTCTCGATGAGATTCTTGGCCACGAGCCGGACGCGCACGGCATCGACCTCGCGCACGAGCGGCTGGGCGGGCAGCCGCAGGTTGATGCGCTCGAAGCGGTCGTCGAACTCCGCGTGGACCAGCTCCTGCAGCATGCCCCCTAGCTCCACCGCGGACCGCCGGAGGGTGGTGTGGCCGGCATTCATCCGTTCGCTCTCCAGGAGGTCGGCGATGAGCTTCTCCATCTCGCGGATGTCGCCGAGCAGGTCGTGCTTCACCTGGCTGTCATCGAGGAACTCGAGGGCGACCTTCGCGCGGGTCAGCGGCGAGCGGAGTTCGTGACTGATGGCGAGCAGCAGCTGCTGCTTGGCCTCGAGCATGTCCTTGACGTCGTCGGCCATGTGGTTGATGTCGTTCGCGAGGTCGCCGAGGTCGTCGCTGCGGGTGGCCTTGATGCGGTAGTCCAGGTCACCGTGCCCGATGCGGGCCGTGCCCTTCTGGATCCACTTGATCGGGCGCACGAGCCAGCGCACGGCGAAGTAACAACCCACGAGCACGACGATCGAGATCAGGCCAATCGCCAGTTCGGTGTAGTCAGGCCGAGGCGTCTCCTTGATGCGGGGCGAGGCGATGATGATCTTGTGGCCGTCGCGCACCAGCTCGACGAACGCGTGCCGCCGGTACTCGCCGAAGCGCACCAGCTTGAGGTTGCGCGCCCAGCTCTCCAGGTTGCGCTGGCTTTTCTCGTCGAGGCCGAGGAACCCGATGGGGATCGGCCCGAAGGGGATTTCGTCGATCTGCGGGAAATTCGGGTCCGAAGTCCAGTCGACCCCGGGACCGCTCAGCCGGATGTCGACCGGCACCCGCTCGGTGATGGCACGGGCGCGCTCGATGCTCGGCGGCGAGCCGATGTCGTTCAGCACGTAGTCCGCATGGAGGGAGATGTGGGCGCCGACGACCTCGCGGAGGAAGTCCTGGTCGAGCACCAGGAGGTAGACGAACCGGCCGACCACCGCATAAACGAGGGCGGTGAGCACGAAGATGCCGAGCAGGCGGGCCGAGAGGGACCGGCTGATCTCCCGGATCACGAGGGCTGGACCTCCTCGCCGACGAACGCGTAACCCGTGCCCCAGACCGTCTTGATGAACCGCGGCTGGCGGCTGGTGTCCTGCAGCTTCTGGCGGAGGCGGCTGACCAGGATGTCCACGGAGCGCGAGAACAGCTGGGCATCGATGCCCCGGAGTTCGTTCAGGATCTCGTCCCGGGTGAAGGTCTTGCCGGGGTTGGTCGCGAAGAGCACGAGCAGCTGGTACTCCATCGTGGTGAGGTCCAGCGGCTGGCCTTCCAGCTCGGCGGACCGCCGCTCCAGGTTCACGGCGAGGTCGCCGAAGCGCAGCGACTTGTCGTCGCCCCGGGGCCGGCCGCGACGGAGCACGTTCTGTATACGGGCCACCAGTTCGCGGGGCTCGAAGGGCTTGGGCAGGTAGTCATCGGCGCCGATCTCGAGGCCGACGATCCGGTCGGTGACCTCGCCGCGGGCAGTGAGCATCACGACGGGCACCGAGCTGGTCTTGCGGATCGTCCGGCAGACCTCGAACCCGTCCTGCTCCGGGAGCATGACGTCGAGGATGACGAGGTCCGGCTTGTCCTTCTGGAGCTTCGCGAGCCCCACCGACGGGAGGGTCGCGGTGTCGAGGTGGAGGTCGAAGCGCTGGAAGTAGGCCTTGAGCAGGTCCCCCAGCTTCTCGTCGTCATCGATGAGGAGAATTCGTGTCATCGGTCACGGTTTTCCGGTACCCGGTCCTGTCTAATGCGCGGCGCTTCGGGGACTGCTCGGCTGGTTATCACGACCTGATTCTAAGCCCTTGTCCCGCAAGGACGATCGGCAGTTACAAAGTGTTACAGGGTGTTACCCGGGTGAAAGGAAGCTGCAACCTCCGGACCCCATAGTACGCGGGCCCGAGGGAACCTGGGCCCATCGACGACAAGGAGAGTGACTGATGTTTCGCAATTTCACGTTCAACGATATCGAGAACCTCGGCGAAGTGATGCTCGCGGCCGTGGCCCTGCTGGCCCCGGTGCTTGCCTTTGCCCTGTTCCTCACGACCTGACCAGTGCGGGCCGGAACGTCCGTCCCACTCCCCCGGGACGCCGTCTCCGGCTCGCTACTGGTGACTACCTGACCCCCTCCCCCGCTACTTCCACCGCCCGCGCGTCTCCGCCATCTGCTGGACACCAATCCGCATGTCCAGGCGGCGGTTGAACTCCTGCATGCCCAGCACCTTCTGGGGCAGCACGTTCATGGGATCCGTCCGGTAACCGAGCTCCCTGACGGTGTAGTCGTACTGCTGCTGGGCGGCCCGCTGCTCCTCCGGGAGCACCTCGGCCTCGTCCAGCCACTTGAACCAGCGGTCCATGAACTTCACCAGGAACTTCTCGCAGGTGCCGATGTTGTCGTCGTCGAGCTCCGCGTGGGAGCTGACGGCGACGGGCGACATCATGGCGCGCAGGTAGGTGCCGTGGCTCACGAAGCGGGTCCACTTGGGGTCGCTGCGGAACTTCAGGAAATCCTCGTTGGCCGGCTCGTAGTACTTGAGCAGGTAGTCATAGTGCGTCCGCAGGTCCACGCGCGGCGTGTACTCGGCGTAGAAGTACAGCTTCGGGATCGTGCCGAAGATGATGCACAGGTGCGGCACCTGGTTCTGCTGGGCGAGGAACGCCGTCGCATTCATGTCGAGGATGCTCGCCTTCCGGTTGCCGAGCCAGGAATGCACGAGCCAGTCCATCTCGGGGCCCGAGTACGCCTTGAAGCAGCCCTCGAGCTGGCCGTCGGGCGAGGTCCAGTAGTCCTCCCCGGCCGTCGACGGATGCCGTGTCACCGGGAAGCGCGCCATGATCCGGTCGGTGATCCGCGAATGGATGTTCCAGCAGCGCTCCCAGGCGCGGGACACGTCCACGCTGGGGCTTTCGGCGAGGAACTCCATGATGGTCTTGGTCTCGGAGCCGCGGGAGGCGGCGACCGGGCTGGCCGTGTTCTGCATGGGAAGGGTCCTTGGACAGGGTGCTTGAGGTGAGGCGCGCAGTTTAAGCGATAATCGCGGCATTCCACCCCCGGGGTCCTGCCCATGCCGAGCGTCCGCATCAACGGCCACGACATGTATTACGAGGTCCACGGGCCGGCGGGTGCGGACCCGGCCCTCTGCATGGGTGGCTGGGGCACCTATTGCCACGGGGGCGAGCGGCACCTGGCCAGGGGGCTCACCGACCGGTACCGCGTGCTCATCATCGACTACCGGGGCATCGGCGACTCCACGGACGAGCCGGACCGCGCGCCCGCCATGGCGCTGCACGCCGGCGACGTCATCGGGCTGCTCGATCACCTGGGCTGGCAACGGGTCCACTTCGTGGGCCTCGTGGGGATGGGCGCCTGCATCGCGCAGGAGGTCGCCCTCGCGCGCCCGGACCTCGTGCGGAGCATGGTGAACATGGGAGCCTGGGCCAGCGTCGACCCCTTCCTGCACGACCAGCTCGCCCTGTTCCGGGACATCCACCGGGACTCCGGCTTCCTCACCTTCCAGAAACACGTGTGCCTGATGTCCTTCCTGCCGGCCTACTACAACGAGAATCGTGACCGGCTGCTGGGCCCGGCGGGCCCCTGGAGTGAACTGAACGGCCGCTACCCGGCCCAC
>CALGMY010000043.1 GCA_937958785.1 uncultured Gammaproteobacteria bacterium
GCCACGGACCTGCGGGCCTCCGCCAGCCTCGTGCTGGCGGGCCTCGCGGCAGAGGGCGAGACGGTCGTCGACCGCATCTACCACATCGACCGCGGCTACGAGTGCATCGAGGAAAAGCTGCAGCAGCTGGGCGCCCGGATCCGTCGCCAGGCCTGACTCCGGTGCCGTCCGCGGTAGGCAACCCGGAAGCCCACCGTGTATACTTTTGCGGCTTTCCGCCGCGCGAAAGCCCTGCCCCGGAAGCGGCGCGGACCATCTAGAGGATCAGCTCAATGAGCGAAGAGGCGTCAGTCAGCCGTCGGCATTTCCTGACGGTAGCCACCAGCGTGACCGGAGTAGTGGGCCTCGCCCTGACGGCGGCCCCGTTCATCGCTTCGTTCCGGCCGAGCACCCGGGCCCAGGCCCTCGGCGCACCCGTGTCCGTCGACGTGAGCAAGCTCGAGGAGGGCGCCATGGTGCGCGTCGTCTGGCGCGGCCAGCCCGTCTGGGTCCTCCACCGCGGCAAGGAGATGCTCGACCGTCTCGCCGGCGAGAAGGCGGCCCTCAAGGATCCCGACTCAGCCGAGTCCATCCAGCCCGCCTACGCGAAGAACGCCACCCGGGCCCTTCGCCCGGACTACCTGGTGGTGATCGGCAACTGCACGCACCTCGGCTGCGCCCCGCTCGAGCGTTTCGAGGTGGCCCCCGCCGACCTCGGCCCCGACTGGGTCGGCGGCTTCTTCTGCCCCTGCCATGGCTCCAAGTTCGACCTGGCGGCCCGGGTCATGGACGGCTCACCGGCACCCACCAACCTCGTGATCCCGCCCTACCGGTTCGTGGGGGATGACCTCATCATCGTTGGCGAAGACACGGGAGCCGTCGCATGAGCGCGGTCCAGACTGGTTCGGCAGGCGGCGGGCGGATGTCCCGGTTCATCGACTGGATCGACGAGCGGTTCCCGCTCACCGCGATGATCAAGGAGCACGCCACCGAGTACTACGCGGCGAAGAGCTTCAATGTCTGGTACGTCTTCGGCGTGCTGGCCCTGGTGGTGCTGGTGATCCAGCTGGTCACGGGCATCTTCCTGACCATGAACTACAAGCCGTCGGCCGAGGATGCCTTCGCCTCGGTCGAGTACATCATGCGCGACGTGGAGTGGGGCTGGCTCATCCGCTACATGCACTCCACGGGCGCGTCCATGTTCTTCGTGGTGGTGTACCTGCACATGTTCCGTGGCCTGATGTACGGCTCGTACAAGGCGCCGCGCGAGCTGCTGTGGGTGGTCGGCATGCTGATCTACCTCGCGCTGATGGCCGAGGCCTTCATGGGCTACCTGCTGCCCTGGGGCCAGATGTCCTACTGGGGGGCACAGGTCATCGTTTCATTGTTCGGTGCCATCCCGGTCATCGGCGACGGATTGGTCGAGTGGATCCGGGGCGATTACTTCATCTCCGACATCACGCTGAACCGCTTCTTTGCCCTGCACGTGGTTGCGGTGCCGCTGGCGCTGATCCTCCTGGTGGTGGTGCACATCCTCGCGCTGCACACCACGGGGTCACTGAACCCCGATGGCATTGAGATCAAGGAGAAGAAGGGCCCGGACGGCATCCCGCTGGATGGCGTGGCCTTCCATCCGTACCACACGTCGAAGGACCTGGTGGCCATCATCGTGTTCGCGATGGTGTTCTCGGCCATCGTGTTCTTCGCCCCGGAGATGGGGGGCTACTTCCTGGAGCATGCCAACTTCGAGCCGGCGAACCTCCTGAAGACGCCCGAGCACATCGCCCCTGTCTGGTACTTCACGCCGTTCTACGCGATCCTGCGGGCGGTTCCCAGCAAGGGCTGGGGTGCCTTCCTCATGCTTGCCGCCATCGTGCTGCTCTTCCTGCTGCCCTGGCTCGATCGCTGCAAGGTCAAGTCGATCCGCTACCGGGGCTGGCAGTTCAAGGTGGCGCTCGCAGCATTCGCCGTCAGCTTCGTCGCCCTGGGTTTCCTGGGCCTTCAGCCTGCGACCGAGAAGGTCTACGTCTACGCGGCGCGGTTCTTCGCGATCATCTACTTCGCGTTCTTCCTGCTGATGCCGGTATACACGTCCCGCGAGCGGACGCGTCCGGTCCCCGAGCGCGTCGTGTATCACGGCCATGAGTGAGCCTGACATGTCCAGACAATCCCCCGGTCTTCGTCTTCGCGCCACGATCGCTTCCCTGGCGGGCGCACTGCTCGTGGCCTGCTCCGCGACCGCGCTGGCGGCCGGCGGAGCGGGCGGCGGCTTTGCGCAGCCGGCCAACAACGATGTTTCGAACGTGGCCTCCCTGCAGCGCGGTGCCCGGAACTTCGTCAACTATTGCCAGGGCTGCCACTCCGCGAAGTACGTGCGGTACAACCAGCTCGCGCGGGACCTCGGCATGACCGAGGAGCAGGTCATCGCGAACCTGATGTTCGGCGCCGCGAAGCCCACCGAGACCATGGACGTCGCCATGCGCCCGGCCGACGGCGAGCGCTGGTTCGGCATCGCGCCGCCGGACCTCTCGCTGATGGCCCGGTCGAAGGGCACGGACTACATCTACAACTTCCTGCGCAGCTTCTACCTCGATCCCAAGAGGTCGTCCGGCGTCAACAACCTGATGCTGCCGAACGCCGCCATGCCGCATGTCCTCTGGGAGCTCCAGGGCCTGCAGTCCGCGGTCTTCGAGGAGGAGGAGCACGGGGGCATCAAGCAGGTCGTGTTCCGCAAGTTCGAGCAGGTGACGCCGGGCAAGCTGTCCCCGGCGGAGTACGACGAGTTCGTGCGGGACACGGCGAATTTCCTGGAATACGTCGCCGAACCCATGAAGCTGAAGCGGCAGAGCCTCGGCATCCTGGTCATTGCCTTCCTGCTGGTCTTCGGGGTATTCGCCTACCTGCTGAAGCAGGAGATCTGGAAGGACGTCAAGTAGGTGACCGACGACTGGAACAGCTTCGGCAGCGGGCCGGGGAGGCGGGCGGCGATGACGCTCTACTCCAATCCGGCGTCGATCCACAGTCACAGGGCGCGCATCGTCCTGGCCGAGAAGGGCATCGTCATCGACATCGTCAGCGTGCAGAACGACGAGCTGCCTGAGGACCTGCTGGATCTCAATCCCTACCATTCCACCCCGACGCTCCTCGACCGGGAACTCGTCCTCTACGACTCCCGGGTGATCATGGAATACATCGACGAGCGCTTCCCGCATCCGCCACTGATGCCCGTGGATCCGGTGAGCCGGGCGCAGGTGCGGCTTGCGCTCTACCGGGTTGAAAAGGACTGGTATACCCTCGCCGACCAGCTCGACCGCATCTCCGACAAGAAGCAGGCCGGGCAGGTCCGCAAGATGCTGCAGGAGAGTCTGCTTTCCAGTGCCGATGTCTTCGCGGCGAAGCGCTTCTTCCTCAGCGACGAATTCTCCCTGGTCGATTCCAGCGTGGCGCCGCTGCTCTGGCGCCTGCCGGCGTATGGCGT
>CALGMY010000044.1 GCA_937958785.1 uncultured Gammaproteobacteria bacterium
CCCGCCAGGGGGTGCAGGACCTTGGGCAGGTCCGAGCGCATGCGCTTGCCCTGGCCGGCGGCGAGGATGATGACGGTGGTTGGCATGGCCACATTCTAGCGGGTCGCTGCGGCGCTGACCTGCTGACTGCCGCCCTGTTTCCTGACGGAATCGTCAGATTCAGGGGTGGCCGGCGGGGATCGCGTCTGTTACGGTTACATGTAACTTGTGAGGGGCACCCGATGGCACAGAGATCGGCCTCGACCCGGGAGAAGGTGCAGAAGCACCGTGACCGCCTGCGCGCCCAGGGCATGCGGCTCGTGCAGATCTGGGTGCCGGACGTCCGCAGCCGTTCCTTCCTGCTGGCTGCCCGGAAGCAGTCCCGCCTCGTGGCCGCGAGCCCGTTCGAGGCCGGGGATCAGGCATTCATCGACGCCATTTCGACGGATCTTGCGGATTGAAGCGGGGTGAAGTCTGGACGGTGGCCGGCGGTTCCGGCTACGCCGGCAAGCCGCGCCCGGCCGTCATCGTCCAGGACGACCGCTTCGGCCTGACGAACTCCGTCACGCTGTGCGTGCTGACCAGCGACACGCTGGAGTCGCCACTGCTGCGGCTGCCGGTGAAGCCTTCCGCGCGCAACGGGCTGCGGCTGGGGTGCAGCCTGATGCTGGACAAGCTGACGACGGTGCCGCGCACCCGGCTGGGTCGCAAGATCGGCGCCCTCGACGACGGTGACCTGCTGCGGATGAACCGCGGGCTGCTGGTGTTCCTGGGGCTAGCGGGCTGAGTCCGATCGCGCCTGCAGGCGCTCCTACCGATCAGGTCGCGCGCTTGCCCTTGAGCTTCTGCGCGGCCCGGTAGCGGGCGGCGGCCTCGACCAGCTGCATCTGGGCGTGGGCCAGGTCCTCCTGGCTGGAGGCGCCCTTCAGGGCTTCCTCGGCGCGCTTGCGGGCCTCGTCGGCGGCGGACTCGTCGAGCTGCTCGGCCCGCAGGGCCGTGTCGGCCAGCACGGTGACCTTCTTCGGCTGCACCTCCAGGATGCCGCCCGTCACGTAGAAGAACAGCTCGTCCTGGCCGTCCCGCTGGACCCGGAGGTCGCCGGGACGGAGCGTGGTCATGAGCGGCGCGTGCCGGGGCGCGATGCCCACCTCGCCCATGCGGGCGGGGGCGATCACGAGGTTCGCCTCGCCGGACCAGATGGCGCCCTCGACGCTGACGATGTCTACCTGGATGGTGGCCATTACTGCAGCGTCTTGGCCTTCGCCACGGCCTCTTCGATGGTGCCGACCATGTAGAAGGCCTGCTCGGGCAGGCTGTCGTACTCGCCGGCGACGATGCCCTTGAAGGCCCGGATGGTGTCCTTCAGGGAGACGTACTTGCCGTCCTGGCCCGTGAACTGGGAGGCCACGAAGAAGGGCTGGGACAGGAAGCGCTGGATCTTGCGGGCCCGGGTGACGGTCTGCTTGTCTTCCTCGGACAGCTCGTCCATGCCGAGGATCGCGATGATGTCCTGCAGCTCCTTGTAGCGCTGGAGCACGGCCTGCACGGAGCGGGCCACGTCGTAGTGCTCCTGGCCGATCACGTTGGGATCGAGCAGCCGGCTGGTGGAGTCGAGGGGGTCCACGGCCGGGTAGATGCCGAGCTCGGCGATGTTGCGCGAGAGCACCAGGGTCGCGTCCAGGTGGGCGAAGGTGGTGGCGGGCGACGGGTCGGTGAGGTCGTCGGCCGGCACGTAGATGGCCTGGAAGGACGTGATGGAGCCGGTGTTCGTGGAGGTGATCCGCTCCTGGAGCACGCCCATCTCCTCGGCGAGCGTCGGCTGGTAGCCCACTGCGGAGGGCATGCGGCCCAGCAGTGCGGACACCTCGGTGCCGGCCAGCGTGTAGCGGTAGATGTTGTCGATGAACATCAGCACGTCACGGCCTTCGTCGCGGAAGAACTCGGCCATGGTGAGGCCCGTCAGCGCCACGCGCAGGCGGTTGCCGGGCGGCTCGTTCATCTGGCCGTACACCAGGGCGACCTTGTCGATGACGCCGCCGTCCTTCATCTCGTGGAAGAAGTCGTTGCCCTCGCGGGTACGCTCGCCGACGCCCGCGAACACCGAGTAGCCCGAGTGCTCTACGGCGATGTTGCGGATGAGCTCCATCAGCGTCACGGTCTTGCCCACGCCGGCGCCGCCGAACAGGCCGATCTTGCCGCCCTTGGAGATCGGCATGATGAGGTCGATCACCTTGATGCCCGTCTCGAGCAGCTCGGTGGTCTTGGCCTGGTCCTCGTAGCTCGGGGCGGCCCGGTGGATCGGCCAGCTCTCGGTATTGCCGATGGGGCCGGCCTCGTCGATGGGGTTGCCGAGCACGTCCATGATGCGGCCGAGGGTCTTGGTGCCGACCGGCACGGAGATGGGCTTGCCCGTGTTGGTGGCGGTCAGGCCGCGCTTCAGGCCCTCGCTGGCGCCCATGGCAATGGTGCGGACCACGCCATCACCGAGCTGCTGCTGCACCTCGAGGGTGACGTTGCCATCGGTGATCTTCAGCGCGTCATAGATCTTCGGAATGGAATCCCGGGGGAACTCCACGTCCACCACGGCGCCGATGATCTGTACTACCTTGCCTGTGCTCATGTGCCTTCCTTTAGTCCCGTAGGAGCGGCTTCAGCCGCGACCTATTCGTGTATGACCGGTTGAATCGCGCCTGAAGGCGCTCCTACCCGCTGACGGCGGCGGCGCCGCCGACGATCTCGGAGATTTCCTGGGTAATGCTGGCCTGCCGGGCCTTGTTGTAGTCCAGCTGCAGCCGCTCGATCAGCTTGCCGGCGTTGTCCGTGGCGGCCTTCATGGCCACCATCTTCGAGGCCATCTCGCAGGCCACGTTCTCGACCACGCCCCGGTAGACCTGGGTCTCGATGTAGCGGGTCAGCACGTCATCCAGCAGCTCGACCGCGCCGGGCTCGTAGAGGTAGTCCCAGTTCTGCTGCAGCTCGGTGGCATCGACGGCCTCGACCGGCAGCAGCTGCTGGATGTCGACCTTCTGGCTCATCGTGTTGATGAAGTCGTTGTAGACCAGGTAGAGGCGGTCGATGCGGCCCTCCCGGTAGGCGTCGAGCATCACGGTGATGGCGCCGATGAGGTCCCGGATGTGGGGGTTCTCGCCGAGGTGGGTGGTCGCGGCCACCACGTTGACCTTGAGGCGGCGGAAGAACTGCACGGCCTTCGCGCCGACCAGGCAGAGATCGACCTCGATGCCCTTCTCCTGGTGGCGACGCAGCTCCGGGATCAGGCGCCGGAACTCGTTGACGTTGAGGCCGCCGCACAGGCCCTTGTCGGTGGAGATCACGATGTAGCCCACCCGCTTCTCGGGCCGGGCCACGAGGAACGGATGCCGGTACTCCGGGTTGGCGTGGAACAGGTGGCCGATGACCTCGCGGATCTTGTCCGCGTAGGGCCGGGCCGCGAGCATGCGCTGCTGGGTCCGGCGCAGCTTGGAGGCTGCCACCTTCTCCATGGCCTTGGTGATCTTCTGCGTGCTCTTGACGCTCTTGATCTTGGTGCGGATTTCTTTGGCGCCAGCCATCGTGTTTTCCTGTAGGAGCGGCTTCAGCCGCGATCCCTAGTACGCCCCGTTCGCCTTGAAGTCCTCGCAGATCTGCTTCAGCTGGGCGGCGATCTCGTCGTTGAAGTCGCCCTTCTCGCTGATCTTGTCGACGATCGCGCCGAACTTGGCCTTGGCGTGGGCGTGCAGGGCGGTCTCGTAGGCGACGACCGACCTGGCCGGCACGCTGTCGATGTAGCCCTCGTTCACGGCATACAGCGACAGCGCCATCAGGCCGACGGAGAGCGGCGAGTACTGCTTCTGCTTCATGAGCTCGGTCACGCGCTGGCCGCGCTCGAGCTGCTTGCGGGTGGCTTCGTCCAGGTCGGAGGCGAACTGGGCGAAGGCCGCGAGCTCCCGGTACTGAGCGAGCGCGAGGCGGACGCCGCCGCCGAGCTTCTTGATGATCTTGGTCTGGGCCGAGCCGCCCACGCGGGACACCGAGAGGCCGGCGTTGATGGCGGGCCGGATGCCGGCGTTGAAGAGGTCGGTTTCCAGGTAGATCTGGCCGTCGGTGATCGAGATCACGTTGGTGGGCACGAAGGCCGACACGTCGCCGGCCTGGGTCTCGATGATCGGCAGGGCCGTCAGCGAACCGGTCTTGCCCTTGACCTTGCCACCAGTGACCTTCTCGACGTACTCCGCGTTCACGCGGGCCGCGCGCTCGAGCAGGCGGGAGTGCAGGTAGAACACGTCGCCGGGATAGGCCTCGCGACCCGGCGGACGGCGCAGCAGCAGGGAGATCTGCCGGTAGGCCCAGGCCTGCTTGGTGAGGTCGTCGTAGATGATCAGGGCGTCTTCGCCCTTGTCCCGGAAGTACTCGCCCATCGCGCAGCCGGCGTAGGGGGCGAGGTACCACATGGCGGGCGAGTCGGCGGCGGAGGCGGCCACGACGATGGTGTGGGCCATCGCGCCAAACTCCTCGAGCTTGCGCACCACGTTGGCGATGGACGAGGCCTTCTGGCCGATCGCCACGTAGATGCACTTAACGCCGGTGCCCTTCTGGTTGATGATCGCGTCGATGGCGACGGCGGTCTTGCCGGTCTGGCGGTCGCCGATGATCAGCTCGCGCTGGCCCCGGCCGACGGGCACCATCGCGTCGATGGCCTTGAGGCCGGTCTGCACGGGCTGGTTCACCGACTGGCGGGTGATGACGCCCGGGGCAACCTTCTCGATGGGCGAGCGGCCGGCGGCCTGGATCGGGCCCTTGCCGTCGATGGGCTCACCGAGCGCGTTCACGACGCGGCCGAGCAGGCCCTCGCCGACCGGCACCTCGAGGATGCGGCCGGTGGTCTTCACCTGGTCGCCTTCCGAGATGTGCTTGTAGTCACCGAGCACCACGGCGCCGACCGAGTCGCTCTCGAGGTTCAGCGCGAGGCCGAAGGTGTTGCGGGGGAACTCGAGCATCTCGCCGTACTGGGCGTCGGCGAGGCCGTGGATGCGGCAGATGCCGTCGGTCACGGCAGTGACCGTGCCCACGTCACGCGCTTCGGCGGCGCTTTCGAAGTTCTTGATGCGCTGCTTGAGCAGCTCGCTGATCTCGGAGGCCTTGAGTGCCATGATTTATTCCTTGGTCTAGGCGCTGAGCGCCGTTGCCAGTTTGTCCAATCCGGTGCGAACGGTGCCGTCGATGACGCGGTCGCCCACCTGCAGGCGGGCGCCGCCGATGAGCGCGGGGTCGAGCTGCACGGTGAGCCGGACCTGGCGCCCGAAGCGCTTGTTGAGGGAATCCACGACGCGGCGCTGCTGCTCGTCGCTGACGGCGGATGCGGAGGTGAGCGTGACGTCGAGGGTGCGCTCGGCCTCGGCCTTCAGCACCTCGTAGCGGCCGAGGATGTCGGGGAGCGCGCCGAGCCGCTGGTTCTCGGCGAGCACCTTCAGGAACCCCGCGCCCACCGACTTCGGGCCGTCCGCGAGCGGGGCGGCGCCGGAGAGCTTCTCCCGGCAGATGTCGGCGATGGCCGCCGCCACGGCGAAGCCATCGGCGCCGGGCACGTCCAGCAGGCGCCGGACGTCCGGGGAGAGCGCGAGCTCGGCGGCCAGCCGGAGGAAGTCAGACCAGGCCTGCAGCTGGTTGTCGGTGCGCGCGATCTCGAAGACCGCCTGGGCGTAGGGTCGCGCCGTGGTGCCGTGTTCGGCCATGGATTCGTTGCCTAGATCTGCGCGGCGAGCTTGTCGAGGAGGTCCTGGTGGGCACGGGCATCGATCTCCCGTCCCAGGATCTGCTCGGCACCCGCCACCGTGATGGCCGCCACCTGGGTCCTTAGCTCGTCCCGGGCCCGGTTGATCTGCTGGTCGACCTCGGCCTGGGCGGACTTCAGGATGCGCTCGCGCTCCTGGGTCGCATTCACCCGCGCCTCGTCGACGATGCCGTTGGCACGGGACTGGGCCTGGTCGATGATCGACCGGGCCTGGCCGCGGGCCTCTTCCACCATCGCGTTGATCTTCACCTGGGCGTCCTCGAGGGACCGGGCGCCCTTGTCGGCGGCGGCGAGGCCGTCGGCGATCTTCGTCCGGCGCTCCTCGATGGCCGCCAGCAGGGGCGGCCACACGAACTTCACCGTGAACAGGATGAAGGCGAGGAAAGTCACCGCCTGGGCGATCATGGTGGCAGTCATGTTCATGGGCCGGACTCCGGGTTTCGCTGGTGCTTAGCCGCCGCTGACCACGGCGAGGAGCGGGTTGCCGAACGCGAACAGCATGGCCAGGCCGACGCCGATGATGAAGGACGCGTCGATGAGGCCGAGCAGCAGGAAGACCTTGGTCTGGAGCATGGGAGCCAGCTCAGGCTGGCGGGCGGCGCCCTCGAGGAAGCGGCTGGCCATGATGCCCACGCCGATGCAGGCGCCGGCGGCGCCGAGGCCGATCATCAGGCCGATGCCGATCCCGGTGTAGGCCTGGATCATGGCGAGGTACTGAACGGTTTCCATTGTCGTGTCCTTTTCTCTTCAGCGGTAAGTAGCAGTGGTTATAGGTTGGGGTCGGATCAGTGGGACTCGTGCGCCATGGCGATGTAGACGACCGTGAGCATCATGAAGATGTAGGCCTGCAGGGGGACGATCAGGAGGTGGAAGATCGACCAGCCGAGGCCGAGCACGAAGCCGCCGACCGCGCCCACCAGGCCGGTGGCGGCCCAGACCCAGAGCAGCAGGAAGATGATCTCGCCGGCGTAGAGGTTGCCGAAGAGCCGGAGGGCGTGGGAGAGGGGCTTCGAGACCAGCTCGACCAGGTTGAAGAGCAGGTTGAGGACCCAGAGCAGCGGGTTGCTGCCGAAGGGCGTGCAGAAGATCTCGTGCATCCAGCCGCCGAAGCCCTTCACGGCGACGGAGAAGTAGATCATCAGGGCCCAGACGGTGAGGGCCAGCGCAAACGTGGTGTTCACGTCGGCCGTGGGCACGGGGCGGAACTCGTCGACACCCGTCAGGTGCACCACCGACGCCAGCAGGTCGATGGGCAGGAACGAGGTGGCGTTCATGAGCAGCACCCACAGGAAGACCGTGAGGGCGGCCGGTCCCACGAACTTGTTCACGTCGCCGTGGAAGATGCTGCGGGCCTGGTCGTCGACGAAATCGAAGACCAGCTCGACGAAGGCCTGGCCCCGGCCGGGGACACCGGCGGTGGCCTTGCGGGCCACCGCCCAGACGAGGCCGATGCCGACGAGGCCGAGCAGGACCGAGACGATGACGGTGTCCACGTGGATCGTCCAGAAGCCGCCGGGGCCCACGGGCTCCGCCAGGTGCTTCAGGTGGTGGCTGATGTAGGACGTGGAGGTCGGGGAGCCTTCGGCGGCCATGGCTGCGTGGTTACCTGTTTATTCCCGAACGAAAATCGCAAGCGCAAACACGATCGTCGCGACGATGAACGTGCCGATGAAGGCCACGATCACGACGCTCTTGTAAGCCGTCAGCACGACCCAGAGCAGAAGGACGATCAAGAGGATCTTGAACGCCTCGGCCCGGAGCGCGGCGAGCACCGCTGTCCCCGCGGTGTCCTTCCTGGACACTGACGCCACCGCGGCAAAGCCGAGGCCGGCGACGAAGCTGACCAGACCACCCAGCGCTGCGGACAGCGCGCCGTGCCGGCCAGCGGCCAGTGCGGCGATGACAGCGAGGGCGGCGGTGGCCATCAGCTGCCACCGGAGGACTGTGCGGATTGCCTGGCTAGGTAGGCCGTTCATGGCATTCCGCGCCGTTTAGCCGCGGCATTCTATGGGGACATGCCTAATTTGGCAATGCACGAATGGCACCTGCATTGCCAAATTAGGCATGTCCCCAATTACGAGATGTGGCCGAGGATGCCTTCGAGCTCGTCGATGCTGTTGTAGCTCACCACCAGCTTGCCCTTGCCGCCCCGGCCATGCTGGATGGCCACCCGGGCACCGAGCTTCTCGGCCAGGTCGTTCTCGAGGCGCCGCACGTCCGGGTCCGTGGAGCGGCCGGGGCCGGCCGCCTCGCCGCCGGACCGCTGGGGGCCCTCGAGCATCTTCTTAACGAGCCGCTCGGTTTCCCGGACCGACAGGCCCCGGGTCGCCACCAGCCGGGCCACTTCGGCCTGCATGCGGCCCTCGGTCAGGGCCAGGAGGGCCCGGGCGTGGCCCATCTCAATGGCCCGCTTCTGTAACAGCTCCCGGGCCGGCTCGCCGAGCTGCATGAGCCGGAGCAGGTTCGAGACCGCCACCCGGGACCGGCCGATGGCCTCGGCGGCCTCCTCGTGGGTCAGCCCGAACTCGTCGATGAGCCGGCGGATGGCCAGGGCCTCTTCCAGGGGGTTCAGGTTCTCCCGCTGGATGTTCTCGATGAGGGCCATGGCGATGGCGGCGGAGTCCGGGATCTCCCGGACCACCACGGGGACGGCCTTGAGGCCCGCCAGCTGGGCGGCCCGCCAGCGCCGCTCGCCGGCCACGATCTCGTACCGGGGCGCCCCGTCCGGGCCCCGCTGCGCCAGGGGCCGGACCACGATGGGCTGGATCACCCCCTGGGCCCGGATGGACTGGGCCAGCTCCTCGAGGGATTCCAGGTGCATGTCGATGCGGGGCTGGTAGGCGCCCCGGACCAGCAGGTCCACGTCCAGGGTGGCGAGACCCTCGCCGCCCGGGCGGGGGGCCGTGGCCAGCGCCGTGTCCGTGCCGCCGGCGAGGCCGGCCGCCGGGAGGGGCGCCGCCGGCACCGGGGTGCCCAGGAGGGCTTCGAGTCCGCGACCCAGGCCGGTTCGTTTCGCCACCATCTTCTGTCAACCGCCGCCGGGGGAAGGCGGCATTCTAGCGCTATGCCCCGGCCGGCTGGCCAGCGTCCCCGGGCGGCAGGGGCCCGCGCAGCACCTCGGCGGCCAGTTCCAGGTAGGCCTGGGCGCCCCGGGAGCCCTTGTCGTGCTGGAGGGCGGGCAGGCCGAAGCTCGGGGCCTCCGCGAGGCGCACGTTGCGGGGTATCACCGTGGCGTAGACCTTCTCCCTGAAGAGCTTCACGAGCTCGGCGGAGACGTCCATGGCGAGGCGGTTGCGGGGGTCGAACATGGTGCGGAGCAGCCCCTCGATGTTCAGGCCCGGGTTCACCGTGTTGCGCACCTGCTTCACCGTCTCGAGCAGGGACGAGAGGCCCTCGAGGGCGTAGTACTCGCACTGGATCGGGATGAGCACGCCGTCCGCCGCCGTGAGGGCGTTCAGCGTGAGCATGTTGATGGTGGGCGGGCAGTCGATGAGGATGTAGTCGTAGAGCCCCTTCACCGGCTCCAGGGCCTTGCGCAGGCGCAGCTCCCGGCCGATCTCCTGCAGCAGCCGCACCTCGGCGGCCGTCAGGTCCGAGTTGGCGGGCAGCACCGAGAACCCCGAGTTCGTCACCGAGACGATGGTGTCGAGGGCCTGGGCCTCGCCGAGCAGCACCTCGCAGGTGGTGGCTTCGAGCGCCTGCTTGTCGATGCCGCAACCGGTGGTGGCATTCCCCTGGGGGTCCAGGTCGACCAGCAGCACGCGCTTGCCGAGCTCGGCGAGCGATGCGGCGAGGTTGACCGACGTGGTGGTCTTGCCCACCCCGCCCTTCTGGTTGGTGACGGCGATGACGCGGCTCATGCGCCACCGTGCCGGCTGCGGGTGATCTGCACGATGTGCCGCTCGGCATCGAGGCCGGGGACCTGCACCTTCGTCACCGCGGCGGCCCGCCAGCCGGCCGGCAGCGAGGCGATCTCCTCGGCCGGCAGCTTGCCCTTCATCGCCAGCAGCTGGCCGCCCCGGCCGACCACGGGCCCGGCCCGCCGGACGAACTCCGGCAGCGCGGACAGCGCGCGGCAGATGACGGTGTCGAACAGCGGCTCGGGCTTCAAGTCCTCGATCCTCGTGTGCAGCGCCACGGCATTGGCCAGGCCGAGCTCGGCGATGGCGAGTTGCACGAAGCGCACCTTCTTCATCGTGGCATCCACCAGCGTGAAGTGCCGGTCCGGCTCCACCAGCGCGAGCGGCAGGCCCGGCAGCCCGGCCCCGCAGCCCACGTCGACGACCCGCTCGCCCTTCAGGAACGGCCGGGCCGTGAGGGAATCCAGGATGTGCAGCGGCACCATGGCCGCCGGGTCCCGGATCCCGGTCAGGTTGAACTTGCCGTTCCACTCGGCCAGCAACTTCAGGAAGCCGGCGAAGGCTGCGACCCGCGCCTCATCCGCCGGGATGCCGAGCGCCGGCAGGCCCTGGCGGAGCAGGTCTTCCACTATAGCCGGACCAGGCAGCGGCCGGTGACCCTGCCGTCCACCCACTCGCCCGCCACCGCGGGCACCTCGTCGAGCGTGACCTCCCGGCTGGCGATGCGGTCGAGGTTCGCGACCTTGAGGTCCCCGGCGAGCCGGGCCCAGATCCGGGTGCGCTGGGCCAGGGAGACCTCGACGGAATTGATGCCGAGCAGGCTGACCCCCCGGAGGATGAAGGGCATGACGGTGGTGTGGAGCTCCGGGCCCTGGGCGAGGCCGATGCTGGCGATGCCGCCGCCGGGCGTGACCGTGCGGGTGAGCCAGGCGAGCGTGGCGCCGCCCAGGTTGTCGATGGCGCCGCCCCAGAGGACCTTCTCCAAAGGCTTCGTGCCGAGCTCCCGGCCCTTGAGGTGCAGCACCTCGGTGGCGCCGAGGCCGCGCAGGTAGTCGTCGGCGGTGTCCTTGCCGGTCAGCGCCGTGACCTCGTACCCGAGCCCGGCGAGCATGGCGATGGCCATGCTGCCGACGCCGCCGGTGGCGCCGGTGACCGCGATGGGGCCCATGCCGGGCTGCTGGCCCATCTGCTCGAGCCGGTCGATGGCGAGGGCGGCGGTGAAGCCGGCGGTGCCGATGGCCATGGCGGCGCGGGCGTCGATGCCGGCGGGGAGCTGGTTGACCCAGTCGGCGGGCACCCGGGCAAGGCCTGCGAGCCCGCCGTCGTGGGTCTCGCTGAGGCCACACCCGTGCACGGCAACCACGTCCCCGGGGGCGAGGCGGGGATCCCCGCTGCTGACCACCGTGCCGGCGATGTCGACGCCGGCGACCAGCGGGAAGCGGCGCAGGATCCGGCCCTTGCCGGTGACGGCGAGGGCGTCCTTGTAATTGATGCTGGAGTACTGGCCCCGGATGACCACGTTGCCGGGCGAGAGGTCGTCGAGGGTCAGATTTTCGAGGCGGGCGACGGTGCCGGCCTCGGCCTGGTGGACGCGCAGGGCGCGGAAGGATTGCATGGACCTGCCCCCGGGTGCGGGTGAACGGCCGGCCCGGCGGCCGGTGGCTTACTTCGCGTTGGCGGTCTTCGGCCCCACGGCGTAGTGCACCGAGAAGAGCCCGGGCTGGGACGCGAAATACGTGGCGAGTTCCTGGATCTCTTCGGGGGTGAGGCCGATGGCCTGGGTGCCCATGACCGGGTCCTTGCGCAGGCCGGCCTTGTATTCATTGAGCGCGTGGACGAGGTAGTCCTTGTGCTGGCCGGCCAGCGACGGCCAGTTGGGGGCGACGCTGACGCCGCCTTCCCCGTGGCAGGCGACGCAGGTGGCGGCCTTTTCCGGGGGGGTGCCGACGGGCGCGGAGGCCTTCTGGATGCCGCCCTCGCTGACGAAGAACGCGGCGATGTCCCGCATGTCCTGCTCGGAGAGGGTCACGGCCTGGGCGTGCATGGTCTTGTGGGGCCGGGTCTCGTTCTTGTAGCCCTGGAGCGCGATGACGATGTAGTCGGCGCTCTGCCCGCCGAGCTTGGGCACCCGGTACGACGGATAGGCGTTCCGGTAGCCGGCGATGCCGTGGCAGCCCATGCAGGTGTCGGAGAGCATGGCGCCCCGGGCGGCGTTGCCGGCGGCGGCGTCCTGGGCCTGCACCGTCGTGACGGCCACGAGGCCGGCGAAGGCGACACTGAAGAGCACGGCCAACCGATTGTTCTGCATGAGATTCACTATTACCCGAGCGGCATTGATGGGCGTCTTGAGGGCCGCTATGGTAGTCAGAGCAGGCCGGGATTTCCAGACTGTTCAGGGAGTTCCCTCTACCTTGGCCGCGGCGCCCCACCCCTCTTACAGGAGAGTCCCCATGCGTACCCGCCCCTTCCGGCCGTTGCTGCCCCTGCTGCCCCTGCTGGTCGCCGGCAGCCTCGCCGCCCACACCGCCGCCGCCCAGGAAATGGGGGGCATGCCGGGCAAGGGCGGTGGCGCACCGGGCATGGACATGAACATGCGCCCGATGATGCAGATGCCGCGCACGATCTCGGTGTCGGGCACGCCGGACATCGCCCGCCTGTCCCTGGCCGTGCAGCGCCGGGACGTGTCCATGGACGTGGCCCGGGACGCGACCGTGAAGGTCTCCCGGGATTTCCTGGCCCTGTGCAAGAAGCTGGGCATCCCCGAGAAGAAGATCCGCACCTCGGGCCTGACCATCAACCCCGAGTACCGCTGGGATGAAAAAGAGAACAAGCAGGTCTTCATCGGCTACTTCGTCCAGCGCCAGCTGCAGGTGGAGATCAACGACCTGGACAAGCTGGGTGACGTGATCGAGGGCGCCATCGACGCGGGCGTCAATGAAGTCTCCCCGCCCCAGCTCGACAGCAGCAAGGCGAAGGACCTGAACCGGGACGCCCTGGCCGCCGCCACCGCCGACGCCAAGGCGAACGCGGAGCGGATCGCCACGTCACTGGGCGTGAAGCTCGGGCCCGTGCGGATGGTGAACGCCGGCACGTCGATGCCCCAGCCGCCGATGCCGATGATGGACATGCGGGTGCAGGCGATGTCGGCCAGGGCCGAGGGGAAGGCGGCGGAGAATTATGTGCCGGGGCAGGTGAGTTTTGAGGCGCGGGTGGAGGCGGTGTTTGATGTGGTCAGCCCGTAGGAGCGGCTTCAGCCGCGATCAGCTATTCCCGGCTGTCTGCCATTCCTTCGGTTGTTTGGGCGACTGCCTTGAAAGTGCAACCCAGTACATCACCGATGTGACCGCAGAACCGGCGGGTTATTGGACACCTTCGTACAGTTTCATTCGACCACTTCGGTCGTCTACTCACAATTTGGCCGGCTGCGGCTGACGGGCGCCGCTCAACATGGCATCAAGTGTCACTCATTGGACTGCACACGTTTGGAGGTCGATCCAGTGAAAGTGCCAGAATGGCCAAGCTTTATGAACCGGCACGAGGCAATTCGGTCTCAGTGGGGACCAATCGCATTTCTCCGGCTCCGAGACCGTAAAGACTTCACCGTCGGCGGCATATCATCCATTGTGGCGGCCGTTCTGATCACACTCGCAATCCAGGAATGGTCGCTTGGCTTCTCTATCGCGGCGTTTCCATTCGCTGCCTTAGCGGCGATCTTCTGGAAGGACCACTTCGAGCAGCTCGCAGGGCTGCGATCGGACGTAGTCAGGATCGCTAAGGAGGACGAGTCGCCTGTATCTCGCCCAGGGGAGACGCAGTGACACCTAGTAATTGGAGTGCAGCCGGGATCGACAAAGCGACGTTTCGTGGGGCTGCTTTGCGGCCCGCTCAGTTCAGGCGTTAGCTGCACGGTGAAAGAGCGGGTAGTCCTCGATGCAAGCGTGATCACGTCAGTGGTTAACTCCGACGACGCTTTCCACCAGCCTTGCTATCAGTACTTTCGTGACCGACACGACGCAGGAGACGTAATTTGGGTGATACCTGGGCTAATCATGTTTGAGTTCCAGGCTACCCAGTCACGTCGGTATCGGGAACGGCGACCTGGACAACCCGTCTATCGGGATTCCCCATTGTACGTGGACCAATGCGAAGTCTTTCAGGTAACTAAGGATTTTCTTTGGGCCGTGAGCGAGGCGAAGCTCTACGATTTGTTCGCTCAGCTTCGCGGCGCAGACCTCCTGTATGCCTGTATCGCCAAGCTCGAGCGCATTCCGCTCGTAACTCACGACAAGGGGTTTGAGCGCTACGCTTCTGAACTGAAGTTGATTAACCCTTGCGAACTCTAGTCGGTGCACCTTACCAGCCGCTCCACTACGACGCCTCCAGCCGGCGGCCCGACGGCCGCCGTCGTCGCGGGTAAGCGCCGGCGTTGTCACCATGAACATCAGGCGAGCAAGCAGCGCCGATGCATCCAAGGTGCTTGAGTTCTTGCGCCAATTCCGCGCTGAGGGCTTGGATACAGTGTTGGAGCACGACTCGCCACCTACGATCCAGGAGGAGGAAGCGTTCATTAGGAAGCTAGATGGGAACTCAGGCATCATGCTGGTCGCTGAAGCCAGCGGTCGCGTCGTGGGCTCCCTCACCGCTGAAATCTATCGGCATCCTCAGCTTCAACATTCCTGCGAGTTTGGAATGGGCGTCTTGAACGAACACCGAGCTACCGGAATTGGGACAAAGCTAGTGGGACAGCTGACGGAATGGGCGCTCTCGAAGCATTTGCGTCGAATCGAACTGAGTGTTCTCGGCAATAACTGGCGGGCGATTGAGCTGTATCTCAAGCTCGGTTTCTTGGAAGAAGGACGGAAG
>CALGMY010000045.1 GCA_937958785.1 uncultured Gammaproteobacteria bacterium
CTCGCAGATACACAAGCTGCATGTTCTGCACCGCGGACATCGTTGACACCGTGATCGGGAAGACGCTCGCCAGGAAAATCAGAAAGATCGGCGCCGCATCCGTCACGCCGAAGTAGGGACTGTCGGCGACGAAGACGTAGCCCCGCATCCAGTCGTGGATGTTGCATCCGAGGGTGATGACGCCGGGGCGGTCGAAGACTACCGTCGGCACCTCCTCGCCACTGTAAAGGCGGACTTCGAAGCGCTTGGCCTCGGAGAAGGAGTAGATGTGGTGGCGCATCCGGTCCCGGTTGGGAAAGCTGACGCGCGCCCCGGCGGCAACGACGGTCACGGCGGGATTGAAGCTCTGGCCCTGCTGGACGACGGCGGCGCCGGCGGCGGGCAGCGGAACCGGGACAACCCCGATGGGGCGGGCCACCACCACCGTGTCGGCCAGGGTGGTGCCGTCCGGAGACGTGACGGTGACCTCGAGCCGCGCCGCGGCAGCCGGCGCCGATGCCAGACCCAGGATCGTGAGGATGGCGAACACCGCCGCGCCGGACGGCGCGCATCGGAGGGCGCGGACCATAGGAAGCCTGCCTGCCTGAGCTGCAGGGGGCACCCTAGCGAGGCCGGGAGCCTCCGGTCCGTGCGTTATGTCACGATTGAGGGCGCCGGTCGCCTAGTCCAGCACCAGCACCCAGTCCCTCGCACCCGACGCATTCAACCCGGTCGGCCGGAAAGTCCGGCTCCCCGATGCGGCGAAGGGCGACCCCGCCACGGTTGAATAGGTTCCGGAACTCGGGTCGAACCAGCGCGCGCGCACCGTTGCTGCCGTGAATCGCCCCATGTTCACCGTGAACGACCGGGTGTTGTCGGGGTGGTAGACCAGGCCGAAGCTGCCGTCCGCGGCCAGGGCCGCGGCGGAACGTCCCTCGCTGGACCCGATGCCACCCGTCAGGAACGTGCCCCCGGTGTCCGGGACCAGGCGCTCCCAGGGCAGGGAGTGCCACAGCGAGTCGATGTGGGGCATGGAGCGCGCGCCCGCGCTGCCGAGGTAGTTCTGCCAGCCGTTGCCGAAGTACCACATCGGGTCGTTGCCCATGAGGTGGCCCGTATGGCTCCCGGAGAGCAGCGCCTGGTAGGCCTGCTGGCGGATGAAGAGGCCGCTGCCTCCATTGTTCTCGTAGCGACCCTCCAGGAAGAAGAGCGGCTTGGCGGAGAGTGCATAGTCGGCATGGGCCAGCGTCACCACGTCGGTGCTGCTGGTGTAGATGTTGTTCACGTCGAGCCACGCCCGGCTGCCCGCGCGGGAACGCATGGCCGACGTGCCACGCTGCGCATGGAAGGTGTGCAGCCACCGGCGCTGGGGGTCGGTGCTGATGATGCCTTCGGCCACCGCATCGGCCAGCAGCATGTCACTGGCGCTCGGATCGTGGTCCCCGCCGTGCACCCAGAGGATGTTGTCGAGACCGGCGAACTTCTGGCCCACATAGACGCCGTAGGCCCGGAGCTTGGCCGCCCCGCTCGCCCGCATGTCCACGAGCCAGCCCTCGTTGCCCCCGTTGTAGCCGAGGTACGCGGGCGTGAGCAGCACGAGCATGCCGCGCTGGGCGGCCTCCTCGACGACCTGGCGCGCGTAGTTGAAATAGGCCTCGTTCGGCGCGCCGAAGTCACCGGCGGGCGAGAACGGCACGAGCCCCGCCGCGGTGGCCGGGCCGGCGAACGCGTGCTCGACCAGTTCGACGAGCACGGTGTTGATGCCGCGTGCCGACCGGTCGTCCAGGTACAGGCGAGTATTGGCGAGGTTGGGGCCGACGATGAGGTCCCACGCCGTGTCGCCATTCATGAAGAAGGGCCGGCCGCCGGCGTCGACGAGGTAACGCTTGCCCGGCTCGACCCGCAGGGGATAGGTGATGTCCGCGGCAGGCAGGGCTCCCGGCCCGGGCGGGGAGCCGACGAGGCTGCGCAACAGGGTGGAATCCCTGGCATTGACGAAGCCGTCCCCCGTGAGATCCGCCACCGGATTCGACGTACCCAGGTGGGACCGCAGGATCGTGGTGTCCTGGGCCGTGGTGGCGCCATCGTTGTTCAGGTCGCCGTCGCAGATGTCACCGAAGTCGTCCCCGTCCGCGTCGGACTGGTTCGGGTTGGCCACGAGCCGGCAGTTGTCGAGCGTGTCCTCGATGCCGTCGCCGTCCGTGTCCTCGGCGAATGCCGGCACTGCGGCGAAGAGAAACAGCGCGAGGAACATCGCCCCCGCACGCGCCATCACATCCCTGTGTGTCGTGATCATTGCCCACCCTTGGAGTACTGCCCTTCGAGTGGACAGTTTGCGGGGGGCGATCGTAATGATCCATGAACACCATGGGCCGCCACTTGTCATAAGTGGCGAACCGGCTTGTCATAACGCCGGAAAGACTGCGCCCGCCCGCGCGGTGACGTCCTACATGACGGGCGCGGGCGGCAGCACCCAGTTCTTGTGCCGGCGGCGGTCCGGACACGGGATCGCGAAGGCGGCGTCGCCCCGCGCCTGCCGCAGCTTCGCGAGATCGAGGCGCCAGCCCCGCTTCTGCCAGTCCTCCAGGTATTGCCGGTAGCGCACGATCGGCCGGTCGGCCGGCACCAGCAGTTCGAGGGTCGTGCTGTGGGGCGTGCGCACGGGATTCAATTCGACGAGCAGGTCGATGTCCTCCTGGGCAATCTCCATGTTCACCTTGATGATCGGATCATCGTGCTTGGGGTCGAGCATGAAGTGGCGCATGTTCACGAAGAAGATCCTCGTGCGGGTCTCGTCGATGGGCGCCTCGAAGAAGTACTGGTGGAAGATCGCGTCCTTCGAGAACTGCAGCCAGGTGACCAGCGTGTTGGGGCCAAGGTGGCCGGACCCGCCCTTGAGGTACTGGGCATCGCGCTCCATGGACTTGCCCATCATCCCCTCGGTGGCCTGGGTGAACGGCATCATGAACTTGCTGCCGAACTCGCCGATGTCCTCGACCTCGATGGGCTTGGTGCGGAAGTCCTGGCGCATCCCCGGCGCACCCTGCTTGGGGTGCACGAACTCGTTGTGGGCGGGATCCAGGCCGTTCTCCACCGAGCGCTCGTAGTAGTAGTTCACGTCGAATACCACGAGCTTGTTCGGCCGCCAGGCCGGATCGTCGAACTCGTCGATGTCCCAGAGGGGCGGCCGCTCGGCCTCGGGCAGGTCACCGAGGAACGCGAAGACGATGCCGTACTTCTCGACGACGGGGTAGGAATCGACCTTGGCCCGGGATGGCGGCTTCTCGCCCGCCGCGAGGGACGGGATGGTCGTGCAGTGGCCGCTGCCGTCGTACTGCCAGCCATGGTAGGGACATTCGACGCAGTCGCCCTTGACCTTGCCCTTGCCCAGCGACGCACCGCGGTGGATGCAGGTGTCGGCCAGTACGTGGGCGTTGCCCGCCGTGTCGCGGAAGGCAACGAAATCGAGGGTCAGGATGCGGGCACGGACGGGCTTTGCGTTGGTGACCTCCTCGCTGGTGGCGACGGGGTACCAGAAATTCATGTACATGGGCGAAATCGTCTCCCTTCAACACCGCGATTTTGCCGTGCAATACGGGTGGGGAGTCAATCGGCGGGCACACGGCACTCCCATGGTAACGCTCCGTGCCCGCTGACGTATGCTTGGTTGCGGCAGAGACCCGGCAGCGTGGGGGCAGGGGTCACTGCCATCCAGTAACCAGAGGGGGTAATCCGAATGTTCTCCAAGAAGACACTCTTAGGCGTTCTGGGCGCCTTTGCACTCGGCGGCTGCGCTGTCCAGCAGGACGTCATGCTCGATCAGGCCTACTGGCAGTCTCCCGGCAAATCCGTGGGGATCGTCCTTGCGAAGGCACCGACGCCCACCGGTCACAAGGTTGGCAGCCAGGGCCTGCTGGACCTCGCGATCAACGAGGGCGTGGCAAGCGGCTCGGACAAGCACCTTGAGTCACTGAGCATCTCCGAGTTCGACGAGGTCGCCAACCTGCTGAAGGCCCGCTTCGAGAAGGGCGGCATGAAGGTGACGATGATCCCTGACCGCCTGGACGTCGCCAGCCTGCCGAAGGCGACGGAGTCCAAGCCGAACTTCGCCAAGAAGGACTTCACGAGCCTCAAGTCGCAGTACAACGTGGACCAGCTGCTGGTACTGGAGGTCGTGGCTGCGGGCACGATCCGCAGCTACTACAGCTTCTTCCCCACGGGCGCGCCCCAGGCGTATTTCGCCTCGCAGGCTACGCTCGTGGATCTCACGGACAACCATCTCGTCTGGTACAAGAAGGACGAACAGCAGAAGCCCATCGCCGAGCCGTGGGACCAGCCCAACGACAACTACCCCAATCTCACCAACGCCTTTTACCAGGCCGTCGAGTCCGGCAAGGCGGCGCTCTTCCAGGCCGCGGGCACCTGACCTAGAGCTCGGGGGTCGGCCCGGCGGATTCCGCCGGCGCCGACCCTTCCGACTGAGCCGGGACGTCCGTCGC
>CALGMY010000046.1 GCA_937958785.1 uncultured Gammaproteobacteria bacterium
GGTTCGCGCTGCGTTGTACATCTTACGCACGACCTCAATTACACGATTCGCCGTATACGGATGGTTCTCGCCGATCTCAGAATGAATACGCGCAATGTCTGCAGTCGTGATGCTCCCTGCAAGCCGAGAGCCGAGCTTCGGGATTACGTATCGCCGCATGTAGCTGTCGTCATTTCGCCAGGACCGCTTTTTTGCTTTAGCGTGGCGTTCAACATAGACCTCCGCAAGAGTTTTCACGGTGCCGGACGCATGCAGGGCGTCCGCTGCGGCGTGTGGATCATCGCCGTCAGCCGCTTGACCGAGATATATGCGGGCCTTTTTCCGGGCTCTATCAAGGGTAAGAACATCCGCGCGCCCGAGAGTTACTATTCGCTTGCGGCCATTCACGCGGTAGGCGCAAACGTAGCTCCGGCGGCCATTCGGATAGACCCGCACACCAAAGCATGCAAGTCCATTGTCCCAATAGATGCACTGGGCGTTGTCGCTACCCGTGTAGGGTATGGACTTAACGCTGTCCTGCCTGAGTCTCACTATCGGCATGATTGAGTGACCAGTGAGTTACCGTGGCAAAGAGTACCTCGGCGTATATGGGGGCACAACAGCAGAGGTGCTATAAAATAAGGCATTGAACGGTAAGGTGTAGAGTACTACAGGGTGCCCCGGCGTAGTTCGAGGTCGAGGCTTCGAACCTGAGGGTCGGGAGTTCGAATCTCTCCGGGCGCGCACGCCTTCATCCACTTGCCCCGATCATACGGAACGTCCGGATATGCGCTATAAGCGCGTAAGGCGTCCAGCCTTGAAGGAGGTAGTCGTGATGAATAGCCGGGCAATCGCACCTCAGTTCCTGATCGCCGTGATGATGTGGCCCGCGGTCTCGGACGCGGCGTACCTCCGCTACGACATCACCGGGGTCGTCACGGAAGTCCGTCTGCTGCCAGGCCTGACTTCGGTTGTCGTCGGCGATATCTGGCGCGCCACGGTCTTCGTCGAAGAGGCCGCGCCGGATGCCTTCCCGGGGGCGCCCGGGGTCGGCCGGTATGCATCGACCCGCGCGACCATGACCATTGGAGAAGCACTCGTCGTGCCCGAATTCTCGCCATACGTCGATGTCATAAACGACGACCCCGCCGACTTCGTGTTCATCGAAGGTCGTGCCGATGGGTCTGTCTGCATCGACGGCTTCTGCGTTGGCAACATCGGCCTCGACTACACGGACTTCACGCGCACGGCGCTGCAGGATGACTCGCTGGCCGGCACCGTCGGCCTTTCCATCGATGACTTCGAGAACCTTGCCGACGGTGACCCGGTACCGAGAAACTCGTTCATCGCCAAGTTCCGGGAGTCCAGCGCGGGGCGCATCGGCGGCACGCCCACCGGGATCGAGGTGACCCGCGTGGCGGCGATCCCACTGCCCCCCACGCTGTGGCTCGCGGCCACCGGGCTGGGGGTGCTGGCCGTGAGAGGGGTATGGCGCCGAAGGCCAGGCCAGGGCAGGCCTGGGTAGGTCGCAGTACCACTGTGAAGACTGGTGATCCGAGCGGGCCCCGGATCGTAACGCGCCGACAGCTCCCGCTCGCCAGCTTTGCCACGTGGGCGAGCACTTTCGCGCCATTACGCGCCGCACGCCCGGCGATTCAATCCACCCCGCCGGCGACGCGCTCATGGGCGCGTAACGAATCGCCAGGCGCTGCAAGTTTCGCGACAGCTTCAGCTGCTAGCTTGGCGTGCTGAGGCCGCTCAACCCGTCGAGGAACAGCCCATGCTGCATCGCGTCCTGCCGCTCGCCGCCATCGTTTGTATGTCCGTCCTGCTTCCGGCCCATGCCCAGGCGCAACCGGAGTCGGGGGGTTCGGTACATGGACGCATCGTCGATTCGGTGACCGGACGGGCGGTGCCTACGGCCACCGTGCAACTCATCCGCAACCAGCGGGTCCAGGCGACGGTCGAGGCGGATGCCGCCGGAGAGTTTTCGTTCGAGCCCGTTCCGGAGGGTGTGTACTCGGTCGAGGTGGAGGAGCAGGGCTATCTGAAGGCCGTGCAGGCGGATGTACGGGTCGTGCTTCGCAGGGCGGCTGCGGTCGACTTCGCGCTGGTGCGCGGGAGCGAGGAGGGGCTCGACGAAGTGGTTGTCTCGGCGCGCGCGACGGCCGAGGATCCGCGGGCGACGCCGAACACCGTGCTGCTGGATCGTGAGGAGATCCGACGCAGTCCCGGGAGCGCGGGCGACGTCTTGCGGGCGATGGACGTCCTGCCGGGCGTCGTATCGACGGGGGAGTTCTCGAGCTTCACCGTGCGCGGCAACGGGCCACGGGACAACCTGGTCCTGGTCGATGGCATTCCCTTCGACAAGGTGGCCCATTTCGATGAGTCGTTCGGCGAGCAGGAAGCCGTCGATGGAGGCGGGCGATATTCGATCTTCGCGCCGAACATCATCGGCAGCGCCAGGTTCTCTCCCGGCGCCTGGCGGGCGGCCGAGGGCGGCAAGAACGGATCCTTGCTGGAGCTGGAGATCGCGGACGGCAATCCCGTGAGTTCCACGGTCGGCGCACGCTTGGACATCATCGGCCTGGAGGCGGACTACGACGGGCCGAGCTACGTGGCCGACAACACCAGCGTGCTGCTATCGGCGCGCCGGTTCGACTTCAGCAACCTCTTCGAGGCGATCGATGAGGAGGACATCGGCACGCAGCGATTGACCGATGTCATCGCGAAGTCCGTCACCGACCTGAGTGACGCTCATCGTCTCGAGGTGCTGGCCATCTACGCCAGCGAGGATTCCAGGCGGACGGTCGAGAATGCGCTCGCGTCCGAGAACTTCGAGGACGTGGGGCTCGAGGACTCGAAGCAGGACAACACGCTGCTTGGTGCGAAGTGGCGGTGGTCTCCCGGTGAGGTCGCGCAGTGGCTCAATACGGTCTACTACCGCGACAGCGATACGGCAGGCACGGAGGGCGAGGCCTATCCGGATCTCGCCGGGCCTGACCCGACCCCCGAGACCACGCCGGTCCGCGAGGACATCCTTCGCATCAACGAGCGCGAGACAGAGATCGGCTGGCGCAGCGACTTCAGCACGGTGATCGGATCAGATGGGATCTTGTCCGCCGGCGCGCGGGTCGCCCGCGTCGACCTCGACTTCGACCGCCTGCTCACCGACGACTGGGTACGGTATGTGTACGACCAGTCGGACTTTCGCCCGGACCCTGCACAGCAGTACATCGTGCTGACGCCCGAGGAATACAACTCGACGTTCAGCGCAGCCGGGACGCAGGTCGTCGCGTATGCCGACTACGCCTGGACCGTCGGCGAGTTCACGTTGACACCCGGAATGCGCTACGAGCGCGACGCGTTCTCGGGGGACTCCGTGGTTGCCCCACGCCTGCTGGTGAGTTGGCAGCCCGATGCAGTCACCCGGGTGTGGACCGGAGGTGGCCTGTATTACCAGGCGCCGCGCTATCTGGATATTGCGGCCGATCCCGCCAATCTCGATCTGGAGAGTGAGCGCTCCACGCAGTGGGTCCTGGGTTACTCCCGCTACCTGCGCGAGGACCTGCGCTTTTCGGCCGAAGGCTACTATCAGAAGCTCGATAACCTGATCGTGTTCGACGATCGGACCACGAGTGCCGCTACCAACTTCGGCAAGGGATCCGCGGCTGGCATCGACCTGATGCTTGCCAAGCGCATGAGCCGGCAGTGGACCGCCTCCGCGACCTACTCATTCTCGCGCGCCCGCCGTGACGACGGGCTCGGCGAAGGGTCGTATGACTCGGATTGGGATCGGCCGCACGCCTTCGGCATCGTCGGCGCCTGGCAGCCGAGCGACCGATGGACATTCTCGGCGAAATGGAAATATGCTTCGGGTCTGCCCACCGATTCGTTCATCGTGCACAGCGACGTGCTGGGAGGCGCTGGCCCCTTGCGCTATTCGAAGGAGCTGACCCGCACCAACGCCGAGCGTCTGCCTGACTATCATTCGCTCGCCCTGCGCGCGGATTACCAGCGCCGCTTTGGCCCCCTCAGCCTGGTGGCCTATCTGGACATCCTGAACGTCTACGCCCGCGAGAACACCAATGGGTATGAATGGGACGAGCGTCGCGGGGTCAACATCATCGAGGGACTCGACGAGCCGGTACCCACCATCGGATTCAGGTTCGAGTACTCCTGGACGTCCGGCGGATGAGCCGGGCGCCGGGCCTGCCCATTGAGACTGCTCATCATCGAGGACAAGCTGCGGCCCTGGCGCGCGGCCGACTACGATGCCGCCGTGCTCGATCTCATGCTCCCGGACGGCAGCGGCCTCGACGCGCTGAAGGAGATGCGTGATCATGGCAGGGCGACACCCGTGCTGATCCTCACCGCGCTGGGTGATGTCGGGGATCGGGTACGGGGCCTGGATTGCGGCGCGGACGACTATCTCGTCAAGCCTTTCGCCATGCAGGAGCTCATCGCCCGGCTGCGCGCGCTGCTGCGGCGCCCGGGCGCGGCATTGGGAAGCACGCTGACGCTTGGTGCCGTGAAGCTCGATACGTCCGCACGCATTGCCACCGTCGCCGGGACGCCGCTCGATCTGACGCGCTCGGAGCTGATCGTGCTCGAGGCGCTGCTGCGCAACCAGGGGCGTGTCGTATCGAAGGAGCGGCTCGCGGAATGCCTGTACGACTTCGAGCAGGAGCGCAGCGCAAATTCGGTGGAGACGCAGGTGCACAGGGTGCGCAAGAAGCTCGCAGCCTCGGGCGCTGGTGTATCGCTGCGGACCTTGCGCGGCCTGGGCTACCTTGCCTCCTGATCGCCGCCCGATGCGTGCACCGTCCCTGCTTCGCGCACTCGTCGTCAGGCTGACCATCGTGGTGGTGCTGGCGCTGGCCGTCAGTTACCTGGTGTTGTACTTCGAGTTTCGCGAAGGCCTGATGGGCCTGGAGGGCCAGAGCATTGCCATCCAGGTGCAGGACCTTCGTGCATCGATCGTGTCCGGGTCTGACCCACCGCGCCTCGCGTTGCCGGGGCCCCTGCAGGAGTTCTACGCCCAACCGGACACCCTGAACGGCTATCAGTTGCTGGGCGCAGATGGCCAGGTGCTGGAGTCCGGCGGGTTCCCTGCGCCCTATCTGCCCGTGCCGGCCGACCTGGGCGGCGGGCAGGTCATCATGCAGCGGGAGAGGGATGCGTCGTCGGGCCACGGCGTCATGGCCGCCACGCTCCGTCTCGATGACGGTCACGGACCATACTGGCTGCGCGTGGTGCGCGGCCTCGAGGAGACGGAGAGCCTGGTCGCCCATCTCATGCTCGGCGCCCTGGAAGAGCTCTACTGGCCGATCGCACTACTGCTGATCGCCGTGGCCAGCGTCGTGATCGTGACGGTGCTGTCATCGCTTCGCTCCCTGCGTGCCGTCTCCCATCAGGCCTCGATGTTGTCGCTGTTACACCTGGACGAGCGGCTGCACGCGGACAGGCTTCCATGGGAGGTCGTTCCGCTGGTCCAGGCGGTCAACTCGGCGCTCGACCGGCTCGAGGCGGACTATCGGGTGCAGAGGGAGTTCATCGCCAACTCGGCGCATGAGCTTCGTAGCCCCCTTGCGACATTGCGGGCACGGCTCGAGTCCCGCTTTTCGGCGCAGGAGCTGGGCGATGTCACGGTCGAGATCGAACAGCTCGCACGGCTCGTCGAGCAACTGCTTTGCCTGGCGCGCCTGGATTCGCAGGAACAGATCCAGTTCGCCCGGTTCGACGCCCACGCCCTTGCGCTGGAGGTGGCCCGGGAGATGGCGCCCATGGCCCTGGAATCGGGACGCTACGTGACCGCCGCAGCGCCTGACGCCGCCGTGCCTGCGTACGGGAATGCAACCCTGACGAGACTGGTGTTTCGCAACCTGATCGAAAACGCGATTCAGTACACGCCTCCCGGCACGTCCATCACGGTGTCCGCAGGTTCTGGCACTGTAATCATTGCCGATGATGGGCCCGGAATCCCTGTGCAAGCCGCCGAGACCCTGTTCGAACGGTTCCGCCGCGGTCCCAACGCCTCGGGCCCCGGCGCGGGCCTCGGGCTCGCCATCGCGAAGTGCATCATGGAACGCCAAGGCGGACGCCTGTGGCCCGATCCGGATGCGGCTCGCGGGGCGCGCTTCGTGGTGGAGTTTCCGGCTATGCCTTCGGTGCCGGCTCAATGAGCTGCTTGCTGCCCGGGTACGGGAAGTCCCGCCACACCTTGATCTTGCCGTCCTCGACCAGGAAGTAGCCGGCCACGCGGAAGCGCATCCGCGGGACCTTGCTGCCGGGATAGGGGTAGAACTCGTCGATGCGGTCGTTGATGACGACCTGGCCGATCGCGAACTGCCGCAGGTTGGTCCACTCGACCTTGTCCAGGCCCTTGAACATGTTGTCGTTGTGCTTGCGGAAGGCCTCGATGCCGACCACCTCCGGCATGCCGGTGGTGATCTGGTAGACGATGTCGTCCGCCACGTACCGGGACAGGACGTCGGCGTCCCGGGTGGCATAGTCCCGGACGAAATTCGCGACCAGCGTGTCGTTGGCCTTTTCCAGGGCCGCCTGCTCCGCCTCGGTGAGTTCCAGCCGCGGGCCGGTGTGTGCCGCGGCCATCGCCTCCGGCATTCCCGGCAGCGCCAGCAGGCTGGCGCCGAGGAGGAGGTCGCGGCGGCTGACGGCATCGGCGGGCTTCATGTCCGGCATGGGTGGCTCCTGGCAGGGTGTGGAAGGGTCTGGAAGGGTCCGGAAGGTCAGCGGGGCTGGGCGGCCTGCTGCTGCTTGCGCCGGATCACCTCGCGCTTCTTCTGCTTCGCCTCCTCGTAGAACTCGTCCCAGCCCGGCCTGACTTCCTTCTCCATGAGGTCCTCGAGGTACACGGCGGCGGTCTTGGGCGATTCCGCGTAGTGGATGTAGCGCCAGCCGTCCTTCGTGTTCCGGAAGACGCCGCTCACCCGCACGTCCTCGCCGACGGGGTTGCTGCCGATGGTCTTCATCTCGAAGTGCCAGTTCCAGATGCCGATGGCGAGATCCGGCGCAATCTGCTTCACGCGCACGTCCTCGGCGAACATCCGGATCGCCTCGACCACCGGCACCGGCCGCGGCGGGTCGAGATAGGCGCGAAGGCGGTCCCAACCCACGAACCACTCGGCCTGTTCCTCGGCGAGGTAGGTGGGGTAGGGCTCGGCCGGGTCCCAGAGCCCGAG
>CALGMY010000047.1 GCA_937958785.1 uncultured Gammaproteobacteria bacterium
CGGCGCAGCCCGCGAGGGCCGCTGCCGCCAGGGCCGCCAGTGCAGCCCTGGCCAGTGCAGCCCTAGATCTTCTTGAAGATGTCGGTGACACCCGTGATTTCGAGGATCAGCAGCACGACGAACACGATGCCGATCACGGCGAAGAAGCTGTCGCCGCCGGCCGGCAGGGTCCGTACCCCCGCAGCCACCTCGGCCAGCTCGGCATCCGACAGCGCCGCGACCCGCGCCGCCGCCTGGGCGGGGTCGACGCCGAGGGCCACGAGCTCGGCCTGCACGTCGGCCCGGCTGAGCGCGGCGTTCACTTCCGCCAGGTGGCCGGCCCGGGCCTCGGCGGCCAGGAAGTCACCGGTGCCGATGACCGCGGCGGAAGCCGTGGACGAGAAGCCGAGCGCGAGGAAGCACGCGGTGGTGATGGAAACGATGAATTGCCGGAAAGCCATGCGATGTTCTCCCTGGAACGTGTGGAAGGCCCTGGCGCCAGTATAGCCCCGCCCCGATCGACTATCGAAACTGGTGTCCGGTACCTTTTTCGCCTCTTCCGCGCTGGTCGTGCAGCTCCTGGCGCAGCTGGCGGAGCTCGGCGAGGATCTCCGTGCGCTCGTCGTGGGCGGCCTGGTTCTCCCGGTCCAGCTCGGCATCGTGGCTGGACTGCATGGCGCTGACGACCACCGCGATGAACAGGTTCAGCACCGTGAAGGTCACCACCAGGATGAAGGGCACGAAGAAGGCCCACGCCCAGGGCGCCGGCTCCATCAGCTCGCGGGCAATGTCGGCCCAGCCCTCCAGCGTCATGACCTGGAACAGGGTGAAGAAGCTGCGGGCGATGGTGCCGAACCACTCGGGCTGGAGCGCGCCGAAGAGCTTGGTGGCCATCACCGCCGCCACGTAGAAGACGAGCACGAGCAGCGCGAAGATCGAGCTGATGCCGGGGATGGCGGAGAGCAGCGCCTCCACCACGAGCCGCATGCGGGGTACGGCGGAGATCAGCCGCAGGGTCCGGAGCACGCGCAGCGTGCGGAGCACGGCGAAGCCCTCGGCGGCCGGCAGGAAGGCGATGGCCACCACGCTGAAGTCGAACACGCTCCAGGGGTCCCGGAAGAAGCGCGGGCCATGGGCCACCAGCCGGAGGGCGACCTCCACCGTGAAGATGGCGAGCGCCACCCGGTCCAGCAGCAGGATGGTGCCGCCGGCGGCAGCCATGGCGGCTGGCCAGGTCTCGAGGCCCAGCGTGATCGCGTTGGCGACGATCACCACCAGGATGAAGCGCTGGAACAGCGGGTTCTCGACCAATCGGAGCAGGTGCGCGCGGAGTTCCATCGGTCAGCGCCCCGGCCGCCGCAGGCGGCCATCGCCGGCAGCCGTCACGGAAGACCGTGGTGGGCGGTGCCGCCCCGACGACCGGGCGACTGCGCGGATCTCTTCGAGAAGCAGGGCCGCCGGCGGGGTCAGCGGCCTGCGGGACGGGAAGATCAGGCTCGCATTCCGCTGCACCGTGGGCCGGTCGATGGGCAGTACCTTCAGCAACGGCGGGCGCCGGGCCAGCTCGGGCGCGATGAGGGCGGGCGAGACCATGAGCAGCAGGTCGCTCGCGAGCAGCAGCTGCATGCCGATGCGGTAGGCGTCGCTACCGACGATCATGCGGGGCGGTTCCAGGTTCTCGGCGACGAAGGCGTCCACGATCACTTCCAGGTCGGCAGGCCGGGAGTAGGGTACCAGCCACGCGTGGCCCTCGAGGTCCTTGAGCGCGAGGCTTCGCCGCCCTGCGAGGGGGTGCTCCGGCCGCACGGCGATGACGTCGTTGGTGGAGTAGATGACCTCCCGGGTGAAGCCCTCCGCGAGCTCGTAGGCGCTGACCCCGGCGGCGATGAAGTCGAACTCGCCGTCGTACAGCCGGTGGCGGAGTTTCTCGGAGTAGCCCTCGATCAGGTTCACCCGGATGCCGGGGCGGGCCCGGCGGAAGCGCAGGACGGCCTCGGCGATGAGGTCCCCGGCGAAGGACTCGCCGAGGCCCACCGTGACCGTGCCCGTCCGCCCGTCGCTCAGGGACTTGAGTTCCTCCCGGGCACGGGTCGCGCCGGCCAGCTGGGCCCGGGCATGGCGGATGAGGGCCGTCCCGTGGGCGGTGGGCTGGGTGATCCCGCCGGGACTCCGGTCGAATAGCCGGACGCCCAGGTCCTCCTCCAGGTTCGCCAGGCTGGCGCTCAGGGCCTGCTGGGTCAGCTGCAGGTGGCGGGCGGCCGCGGCGAGGCTGCCGTGGTCGACCACGGCCAGGAAGCGCTCGAGTTGCCGGTGTTCCACTGCTGGTGCGTCCGCGGGTGGCCTTCAGTGCATCTCTTCGCCGCCGGTGACGTTCAGGGCGTCGCCGGTAATGTACTGCGCGTCGTCGGAGGCGAGGAAGGCCACGGCGGCGGCCGTATCCTCGGGCAGGCCCGCCCTGCCGAGCGGGATGCGCTTGCGGCGGGCGGCGTGGAACTCCTCCAGCGTGAGGCCCTGCACCCTGGCGTAGTACTCGTTCTGCTTCGCGCCGAGCCCCGTCGTGACGTGGTTTGGGCACACGGCGTTCACCGTGATCCCGTCGCCGCCGAGCTCGATGGCCGCGGAGCGGGTGAAGCCGACCAGGCCGTGCTTGGAGGCCACGTAGCCCGCGAGGTGGGGGTAGCCCGACTTCGCCGCCTGGCTGGCGATGTTGATGATGCGGCCGCCGCGGCCGCCAGCGCGCATCGCGAGCGCGGCGTGCTTCGAGCAGAGGAAGGAGCCGGTGAGGTTCACGTCCAGGACGAGCTGCCACTCCTCGAGGGTCGACTCGGTGAAGGGTTTCATCATGTAGCCGACCCCCGCGTTGTTGACGAGGATGTCGAGCCGGCCGAACGCCGCCACCGTGCGTTCGATGAGCTGCCGCACGCTGGCCTCGTCCCGCACGTCGCAGGGCACCACCAGCACCCGGGCCCCGAGCCCGCGCAGCTCGGCGGCCACCGCCTCCATCTCGTCGGTGGCGCCGATGTCGCTGGCCGTGAGGAAGCGGTCGGGCCGGCCGATGTCGGAGACGACGACCGCGCAGCCGTCCAGGGCGAGCCGCCGGAGGATGGCGGCGCCGAGGCCGCCGCGCCGGCCGGAGCCGGTACAGATGGCCACCTTGTCTTTCAGTCCCTGCATGGCGCCTCCTCAGCTGATCCGCTCGGTGAGCATGAACACGGGGTTCTCCGCAAAGCTGCGGAACTCGCTGGCGACGCGCCGCATCGTCTCCGTGGCCACTTCGCCGAGGAAGCCGGGAGTGTCCCGCACCGCGATGACTTCCACGTAGTCGAAGGGCGCCCGCTCGCCGGAGCCGAACAGGCCCGTCGCGCGGTAGAGGTCGAAGCTGCCGACCGAGGGCAGCTGGCGCACGACGGGCAGGTCAGTCGTCCGGGCCCACGCCTCGTAGGCGGACGCGTCGGTGCCGGGCTTCAGGCGGAAGAGGACGATGAGGGTCTGCATGGGGTCAGGCCGCCTCCGGGTCGGCCGGAAGGAAACAAAAATATATTGTGTTTGACATGGCAAAGACAAAATACCAGAGTCCACCCGTCGACCGCAACCCGGGCCGGACCCGGCCAGACTGGAGCCCCCAACATGCTCAAGGACCTCTCCCACGACCTCCGCATCACGCCGACCCGGGACGAGCGGACCCGCCAGGAATTCGTCGCCTCGCTGCGCCGGCACGTGCTGTCGGACATGGCGTCGTCGATGCGCTCGACCTTCGAGCGGGAGGTGCAGCCCGGGTTCGAGCGCGCCCACGGGCGGCCGCCGCGGGATGGCGAGGAGGTCCACGATGCCATGCAGGACGAGCGGTACTTCCGCTTCTACAGCGCGATCCGCTACAACGCGCAGGAGATGGTGTTCCGGTCGGTGATACCGGTGGTCGATCGCAACCTGGACGAGCTGGCCACGCGAGTGCGCGAGCGGCCGGGTGATGCGGTGCTGGACCCCGGCCTCAGGGTGCCGAACAACGTCGCCAACATCGACGTCCACCTGTCACCCGGCAGCTACCACTCCGAGTACCTGCCTGACGACGTCGCGCCCGGGGCGATCTACGACAACAGCATCCACGTGTTCGCCTTCAACCAGATGGGCCGGGATATCGACGACATCGGCCACACCTTCGCGAACTTCGTCCGCCTCGCCTGGCCCGGCTTCCGGCCGCGCGCGATCCTGGATGCCGGCTGCACGGTGGGCCACAACACCCTGCCCTGGGCGAAGACCTTCCCGGATGCCGAGGTCACCGGCATCGACGTGAGCGCGGGCCTGGTCCGGTACGCCGCCGCCCGGGCCCGCAGCTTCGGGCTGCCGGTGCGCTTCATGCAGATGGATGCCACCCGGCTGGCATTCCCCGACGAGAGCTTCGACGTGGTGTTCTCGTCCATGTTCCTGCACGAGCTGCCGCTGAAGGACATCCGCGCGTTCTTCCGGGAGGCGTACCGGGTGCTGAAGCCCGGGGGGCTGCTGCTGAACATGGAGTTGCCGCCCAACAACCGGATGCAGCCCTACGACCGCTTCTACCTGGACTGGGACAGCTATTACAACAAGGAGCCCTGGTACAAGCCATTCCGCGACCAGGACTACCCGCAGCTGTGCGCGGCTGCCGGCTTTGCGCCGGAGCGATTCGTGGAGGCCGTGCTCCCCCGCTATACCTATACTCCGGAGGAGCAGTTCAGGGCCTGCATCGACCGGGGGGCGCGCTTCGGCAGCCGAACCGGCCGCCTCGGCGAGGAGATCGAGTGGTATGGATTCGGCGCCTGGAAGTAAGGAGAGAACCCGATGTCAGCCCAGCACAGCAACCGCAAGCCGCGCATACCGTTGCACCACCGGGGCAAGCGCCCCCGCTTCTTCGAGGCGAGCGGCACCGACGAACTCATGAGCATGGTCCTCGAGCTCACCGCAGAGCTGTGGGTCGTGAAGAAGCGCCTCTACCTGCTCGAGCGCGTGGCCGGCCAGGCCGGCGTGCCCCTGACCCCCCAGATCGAGGGCTACGAGCTCGATGACGCGGAGGTTGCCGAGCTGGACGAGCGGCGGAGTCTGCTGATCGCCACCGTCCTCCGCTCCCTCGAGGTGGACCCGGTGGAGCGGGGCCGCATGCGCGAGGAGATGGAGTCCCTGGGTTCGCCAGCCGGGCCTGCCGGACGCGTCGCCTGAGCCGTGCCGTATCCCACGCTCTTCAGCCCGGTGAGCCTCGGCGGCGTCACGGTCCGCAACCGGATCGCCCACGCCTCGATCGTGTCGCGTTTCGTCCACGATGGCCGGGCCACCGACCGGCTGGTGAATTACCTCGGCAGCCGGGCCCGGGGAGGCGCCGGCCTCGTGGTCACCGAGCCGGTGGCCATGACCTTCGCGAACCGCAGCCCGCAACGGCTCCGGGCCTGGGACGACGCCGGCCTGGACGACCTCAAGCGGGTCGCGGAAGCAGTGGAGCGCTGGGACAGCCGGCTGCTCGGCCAGGTGCAGGACCCGGGCCGCGGGCGGCACGCCGCGGGCCGCAACGACCAGGCCATCGGTGCGTCCGCGTTGCCGGATGACCTCAGCTGGACGGTTCCCCACGTGCTCACGCCCGCACGCATCCGCCAGCTGATCGACGAGTGGGCCGCCGGCTGCCGGCGGCTGCAGGCAGCCGGCTTCTCCGGCGTCGAGATCTCGGCAGGCCATGGCCACCTGTTCCATCAGTTCCTCTCGCCCTGGTCCAACCGGCGGGAGGACGGCTACGGCGGGGACATCGCGGGCCGCACCCGCTTTCTCGTCGAGCTGATGGCCGGGATCCGGGCGGCCTGCGGCCGGCCCTTCATCATCGGCGTGAAGCTGCCGGGCTTCGACGGCGTGGCGGGCAGCATCGACCTCGCCGAGGCCGGGCGCATCGCCGCGGCGGTCGCTGCCACGGGCAACGCCGACTACTGGACTTTCGTCTGGGGCGCCCACGCCCGCAGCCTCTGGCTGCACCTGCCCGGGCCGGCGGGCCCGCGGGCGCCCTACCTCGGGCACATCCGGGAACTGCGGCAGGCCGGGCCTGCCATCCCCACCGGCGCCATCGGCTACGTGACGGACCCGAACGAGGCCGAGCGGGCCCTCACCGACGGCACGGCGGACCTCGTGTTCCTCGGCCGCCCGCTCATCACCGACCCGGCCTGGGGCGAGAAGGCCCGGACGGGGCGCGAGGCCGACATCCGCTACTGCGTCTCCTGCAACACCTGCTGGCGGACGGTGGTGGAAGGCACCCGGCTCGAATGCGACAACAACCCGCGGGTCGGCGAGCCCGATGAGGTGGACTGGCAGCCCCCCCGGGCCCCGGCACCGAAGGACGTCGCCGTCATCGGCTCGGGCATCGCCGGCCTCGAGGCGGCCTGGGTGGCCGCCGCGCGCGGCCACCGGGTCACGGTCTACGGGGCGGGCGCGGAGCCCGGCGGCAAGACCCGCCTGCACGCGGAACTGCCCGGGGGCGAGCACCTCTCCAGCATCTACGATTACCAGCAGCTGGCCTGCCGCCGCCACGGCGTGCGCTTCCGCATGGGCGCCTTCGTGGACGCCGCCGCCGCGGCGGCGCTCGACGCCGATGTCGTGATCCTGGCGACGGGCAGCACGCCCGCGGTACCGGCCTTCGTGCCGCCGGATTTTGCCGCCGAAGGTCTCGTGCCCGACCTCCGCACGCTGCTCACGAGGCTGCGCGGGCGCACGACGCGGGACGACGGACGGGCTGTCATCTTCGACCAGGACCACACGGAAATGGTCTACGGCGCGGCGCTGCGCCTGCTCGACCACTTCAGCCAGGTCACGATCGTCACGCCGCGCGAGCGCATCGCCAGCGACGTGGCGTTGCTGAACCGCCAGAGCATCTACCACCACCTGTTCGACCGGCGCGTGGAGATCATCACCAACGTCGAGCCCCGTTCCCTGGACGGGCTCGAGGACGGCCGCCTGACGCTTTTCAACGTCTACAACGGCGACCCCACGGTGCTGGAGGGTGTCGCCTCGGTTACCTACGCGACGCCGCGGGTGCCGGATGACGGTCTTCGGGCCGTGCTCGAGGCCACGGGCCGGGAGGTGCACCTGGCGGGAGACTGCCACGCGCCGCGCTCGGTGCTCGCGGCCACGAGGCAGGGCTACGAGGCGGGGCTGGCGGTCTAGGCGGGCAGCAGGCCGCCCGGTTCGGCCGGCGCGAGTTCCGGCGCCGCCACCCGCGTGAGGGCCCAGGCGAGGCACAGGTTCGAGGACAGCACCGGCAAGTCCAGCTCGCGGCGCAGGGCCGCGATCGCCCGCAGCGTCGGCATGCCGGTGCCGCTCGCGAGCAGGCAGTCGGCCCCGGCGCGGTCCACCTGCCGGAGGGCCGCCAGCGCGTCGCCGCTGGTGAGCTCGTAGATCCGGTGGGTGTCCACGAGGTCCGGGTCGACGCGCAGGCGCCCGGCCACCCGGATGCCGGCCTCGGACCAGTAGCGATAGCCGGCCTCGGCGAGGTCGACGGGGTAGGGCGACACCAGGGCGATCGACCGGCAGCCGAGCGTTTCCAGCGCCGCCCGGATGGCCCGCGCCGCCGTCAGCACCGGGACGCCGGCCCCGGCCTCCGCGGCGGCGACCAGCCGCTCCTCGAGCGCCGCGCCGGCCAGGTAGGAGGAGCCCGTGCAGCCGAAGCCGAAGGCCGCGAGCTTCAGGACGCCGAAGGTGCGGATGGCCTCGGGCAGGTGGCGGATGTAGTGGCCCAGCCGGTCCTCGACCCGGGGCGCCGCGTGGAACATGCGCGTGGCATAGAGCCCGACGGGGGCCGGCAGCAGCGCCCGCAGCTCCGGCTCCACGGTGGGGTTCGAGTGGGGCACGGCGACGCCGACCCGGGCCCGGGGGCCGTAATCCGGCTCG
>CALGMY010000048.1 GCA_937958785.1 uncultured Gammaproteobacteria bacterium
GGCGGCCGCCCCCGGATCGGCTAGACTGACGGCCCCATGCACCCCACTGCCGCCCAGCGACCCGGCGCCACCGACGGGCCCGGTCCCCTCACCCCCCTCGAGCGGGCCGTCCTGACCGCGATGCTGAATGGCGAGGCCCCCGGACGTGCCGAGCTGCGCGCCCAGTTGGCGGCGGCCACCGTGGCGTCCCGCACCCACAGCGGCGTCGGCTTCGTCACCCGGCTCAAGGTGCCGCAGGAGTTCCAGGGATCGGCCGCTGCTGTCCTGCGCCCGGTCCTTGCCACCCACCCGCAACTGGCCGGCGAAGCCGAGTTCCTGCTGGAACTGCGGGACGGGCGCCTCGGCGTGCTGGAGGCGTATTGCTACATGGGGGGATGGCCCGCTGACGAGGCGGAGTTCCGGGTGCTAGGCTGAACCACTGGGAGTGACGACATGAGCCGCTACGGCAAGATCAACCTGTTGGGCATGCTCCTCTTGCCCGTTGCCGCCTCGGTGGCGGCCCTCATCGTCTTTGGCACCCGCACCGATACGCTGGTGACCGTCTTCGGCATCAACCTGCTGCCCATGCTGATCGCGGGCCTGGTCTCCGGACTGCTGCTCCGGGGCGCGAACCGGGCAGGGAAGGGCCAGGGTATCGCCCTCTGGCCCACGCTCATTCCTGCGATCATCGGTGCGGTCTGGTACCTCTTCCGGGCCCTGGTGCCCGCCGAGGTGGCGCCCGGCGCCGAATACATCGCGGCACCCCAGTACCTGCTCATGGCCGTCGTCCTGCTGAGCGTCGTGGCGTGGCTCGGGTGCCTGGTCGCTCGCCGCCGCTGACGGCAGACCTGCCGGCCCGGCTGCCGGCGGCAGCGCGCTACGTTCCCTACGCCGCGGCCCGCCAGCTGCCCAACATCGTCGTCGACGGGGCGCCGCTGCCGTCCACGCTGCTGACCCTCTCCCACTGGCCCAACAACCGGTCGCCGGAGCCGCTGCGACGGGATACCTCCACCGCCACGGTCTTCGCCTACCTGCACGCGCCGGACCTCCATCAGGCCGTTCCCTGGGTCACGAACAACCACTTCGACGAGGACGGGCTGTTCAGCATGCACGCCCTCACGGGACCCGAGCACGCGCTGGCCGACCAGGCCCTGCTCACGGCGGCGTCCTTCGCCGGCGACTTCGGCATCGTGTCGGACCGGGAGGCGGCCCGGCTGTGCTTCGCGATCGAGGCCCTGACGGACCCGGAGGTGTCCCCCCTCCCGGCGGATGTGTTCGCGGAGCCGGACCGGGTGGCGGCGCTCTACACGGCCATGCTGGATTCCCTGCCCGCCCTGCTGCGGGACTTCCACGACGGCTGGCCCCGCTTCGGCGACCTCTGGGCCCGGCAGGACGAGCACCTCGCCGCGAGCAAGGCCCTGCTGGCCGATGGCGTGGTGACGCTGGTGGAGAACCCGGCACTCGACCTCGCCGTGGTGCGGATCCCGCCCTATCTCCGCCGCCGCACGGTACGCCGGTACCTGGTGGACGAGCCCGCCGTGGTGCACCCCTTCGCGATCAACAGTGCCACCCCGCGCTCCCGCATCCTCCGCGTGCAGGGCGCCCACTACGAATTCGAGTACCGCTACGAAAGCTGGGTCCAGCTCGCGACGCGCCGGGTGCCACTGCGGGTGCGCCTCGACGGCCTTGCCGGCCGGCTCGACGCACTGGAAGGCAGCCCCGGCTGGACCGCCGAGGATCCCACCGGCACCGCGCCGCGCCTGTTCCGTCCGGACCACAGCCCCTCGCGCCTGTCCCTCGACACCTTCCTGCTCGAGCTCGAGGCGGCCCTCACCAGTGCTCCCGTCGCCTGGGATCCCTATGACTGGCAGCCAGCCGGAGGTGACTCGTGATGCTCGCAGGACTGATCCCCGCCGCAGGCGGGTCCACGCGCTTCGGCTCGCCCAAGGTGCTGGCCACTTTCCATGGCGAGGCCCTGGTGTGCCGCGCCGCCCGCCTGCTCGCACCCCTCTGCGCTGCCGGCGTACACGTGGTCGTGGGAGCGGGGGCCGATTCGGTGCGGGCCGCGCTGGCGGCCGGGCCCGGGGCCACCGTCGTGGACAACCCGGACTGGGCGGGGGGCCTGTCCACCTCGCTGGCCCGCGGCGTGGCGGCCCTGCCACCCATCGCCGCGGCGGTGCTGATCCTGCTGGCTGACCAGCCGGCCGTGACGGCAGCCGACCTCGCTGCGCTGCTGGCGGCCTGGCGGGTGGAGCCCGCCCTGATCGCGGCCGCGGGCTTCGACGGCCAGCTCGGGCCGCCCGTGATCATGCCCCGGGAGTTCTGGCCCCAGCTCCGTGCGCTGCGCGGTGACCAGGGCGCCCGCAGCCTGCTCGAGTGGCACGCGGAGCGCACGGTGGTGCCGATGCCCCACGCGGCCCTCGACGTCGATACACCCGCCGAACTGGCACGTCTCGAAGCCGCTCCGGCACAATGAGCCATGGCTGGTCAGTCGCACACGGCACCCATCGCGGTGCGGGTCGAGTACTTTGCGGTCCTGCGCGAGCACGTGGGCCAGTCCCGGGAGGACGTCCGCACGACCGCGGCCACCGTGGGTGAGCTCTATGCCGAACTCGACCGGCGCCACGGTTTCCCGCCCCTCGGCCGGGTGAAGGTGGCGGTGAACGACGAGTTCCGGGAGTGGTCGGCACCGGTCCGGGACGGCGATCTCGTGGTGTTCATTCCGCCGGTGGCCGGGGGATGAGCCGCTTCGCCTTCAGCCGCGAGGCCATCGTCCCGGAAGCCCACCGGCAAGCGGTCAGCGATCCGGTCGCCGGCGCCTACGCGAGCTTCGAGGGCTGGGTGCGCAACCACAACGACGGCCGCGGGGTGCAGCGCCTCGAGTACGAGGGCTACGAGGCGCTGGGCGTCAAGGAAGGCGAGAAGATCGTGGCGGAGGCCTGCGAGCGCTTTCCGGTGGCCCGGGCCCGGTGCGTGCACCGCCTGGGCGTGCTGGACATCGGCGACCTGGCCGTGTGGGTGGGCGTGACGGCGGCCCACCGGGACGCGGCCTTCGCGGCGTGCCGCTACATCATCGACGAGGTCAAGACCCGGGTGCCAATCTGGAAGAAGGAGCACTACGCCGAAGGTGACTCCGGCTGGATCAACTGCGAGATCAGGTCCGCTGACGCTCCCGCTGGATCAGCTCCTCCGTAACCGCCAGCAGGTCCTGGTGGCTGCGGATCTTCGGGCCATCGGTGGTGTACTTGCCATCGACCACCAGCAGGGGCACGCCCCGCACCCGGTACTTCACGGTCAGGTCCTTGGCGCGCTTCAGCGCGCTCTCCACCGCGAATGACCGGAAGGTCTTGTTGAAGTCCTCGGCCGACACACCGTTCTGGACGAAGAACTCCCGGATCGCGCCTTCCTCGGTCAGCGGCCGGTTCTCCACGTGGATGGCCTTGAACATGGCCGGGTTGATCACGTCGAGCTTGCCCAGGGCCTCCGCCGTGTAATACACCCGCCCGTGGATCTCATTGACGGGATTCCACATGACCGGGATGCGCACGAAGCTCACGTCCGCCGGCAGCTTCTTTACCCAGTCGCTGAGCACCGGCTCCAGGTTGTAGCAGTGGCCGCAGCCGTACCAGAACACCTCGGCGACCTCGATCTTGCCCGCCGAACTGCTGGTGCCCTGGGCGGAGGTCAGGCGATTGAAGTACTCGCCCTCCGCGTACTGCCAGTCGGTCTTCGCGGGCGCCGAGTTATCGGCCAGCACGATTTCCTTGCCCAGCGGCGCGGCGCTGGGGGCGGCGGCGGCGGCCTCGGTGCCTGCCGACTCCTCGACCGCGGTTGCGGTGGGGTCAGCGGGTGCTGGCGTGGACTCGGCCGGGGCAGCGATGGCGGCGGGCGGGCTCTCGCTGGCCGGTGCCGGGGCGGTCGCCTGGGAGTCCGGCGCCTGGCCGCAGGCAGCCACCAGCGCCAGGGCGCCGGCGGCCAGCAGGAGGCGGATGCGGGTCATGTGGGAGTCGGTCATGGTGGTCACCCCGTGGAGCATGGCGCGTCAGCGCAGGCCCTGGATGTAGGAGGAAACAGCCTTGATGTCGTCATCCGTCAGCCGGGCGGCGACGTTGCGCATGATCTGGGTGTCGCCGTCGGTGGTGCGCTCGCCGGACCGGTAGGCCGCGAGCTGGGCGGCGGCATAGCTGGCGTGCTGCCCGGCGATCACGGGCCAGCCCGCCGCCGGATTGCCCTGGCCGGACGGGCCGTGGCAGGCCAGGCAG
>CALGMY010000049.1 GCA_937958785.1 uncultured Gammaproteobacteria bacterium
GCACGGTACCCACCATGGCCTGGCTGATCTCCTGGGCCCGGGCATTGATGCGGGCCTGCAGGAGCGCGAGCCGGGCGAGCTTGTCGGCCTCGGGCACGGCGTCCGGCAGGGTCGCGGCCGGGGTGCCGGGGCGGGCGCTGTAGACGAAGCTGAAGGACTGGTCGAAGCCGATATCGGCAATCAGCTGCATCGTGGCCGCGAAGTCGTCTTCGGTCTCGCCCGGGAATCCGACGATGAAATCGGTCGAGACGCTGATGTCGGGGCGCACGGCCCGGAGCCGCCGGATCTTCTGCTTGAACTCCAGGGCCGTATAGCCGCGCTTCATCAGGGCGAGGATGCGGTCGGACCCGCTCTGGACCGGCAGGTGCAGGTGGTTGGCGAGTTTCGGCTCGGTGGCGAAGGCCTCGATGAGACGTTCGCTGAACTCCCGGGGGTGGGAGGTGGTGAAGCGGATGCGCTCGATGGCCTCGACCCGGGCAACTTCGCGGATCAGGCTGGCGAGGTCGACGACGCCGCCATCGGCCGTTTCCCCCCGGTAGCCGTTGACGTTCTGGCCGAGCAGGGTGACCTCCCGGACGCCCTGGTCGGCGAGCTGGCGGATTTCGGCAAGCACCCCGTCCAACGGGCGGCTGACCTCCTCGCCCCGGGTGAAGGGCACCACGCAGAAGCTGCAGTACTTGCTGCAGCCCTCCATGACGGACACGAAGGCTGTCGCTCCCTCCGCCCGCGGTTCCGGCAGGGCATCGAACTTCTCGATCTCGGGAAAGCTCACGTCGACCACGGGCAGGCCCCGGGCCCGGACCTCGGCCACGAACTCGGGCAGCCGGTGCAGGGTCTGGGGGCCGAACACGAGGTCGACGAAGGGCGCGCGCCGCAGGAGTTCCTCGCCTTCCTGGCTGGCGACACAGCCGCCCACGCCGATGATCAGCCCGGGCCGGGCGGCCTTGAGTTCCCGGAAGGTACCGAGCCAGGAGAAGACCTTCTCCTGGGCCTTGTCCCGGATCGAGCAGGTGTTGAGCAGCAGGAGGTCCGCCTTCGCCGGATCGTCGGTAGGCTCGAGGCCCTCGCGGGCACGGAGTACGTCCAGCATGCGGCTGGAGTCGTACTCGTTCATCTGGCAGCCGAAGGTCTTGAGATAGACCCGGCCGCGCGGTGGCGATGAGCCCATCACTGGCCCGGTACCTGCGGCGGCGCCGGCCAGCTCAGAAGGGGATGTCGTCGTCGAACTCCGACGCGTCGCCAGCACCCGCACCGGCCGTCGCGGCCGCTGGCTTTGCCGCCGGGCGGGCCGGCCGGCCTGAGCCCCGGAAGCTCTCGCCCTCGTCCGGGCCGCCGCCGGCACCCATGCCACCACCACGGGAATCGAGCATCTGCATCTGGTCGGCGATGATCTCGGTGCTGTAGCGCTCCTTGCCTTCCTTGTCGGTCCACTTGCGGGTGCGGAGCTTGCCCTCGATGTAGACCTTGGAGCCCTTCTTGAGGTACTCGGCGGCAATCTCCGCCAGCCGGTCGAAGGTGGCGACCCGGTGCCACTCGGTGCGCTCCTGGGGTTCACCCGTCTCCCGGTCCTTGAACCGCTCGCTCGTGGCGATGGAGAAATTGGTGGCTGCCTTGCCGCTGGGCATGTAACGGGTCTCGGGGTCCCGGCCCAGGTTGCCGATCAGGATGACTTTGTTGATGCCGCTCATAGGAGTGTGATTGTAAGGGGGCGGGATCCGTATGGTAGCCGCATTTCCGGGGTCCTTCGCCGGAAATGCAGCGCGGCAGGGCGGTCCGGGGGCCGGACCCGTCGCCGGCCGGCCAGGGGTCCTTTGGGCGGGCCTGTACGGCCCCCCCGGGGGGCTTATAGTTACGGGTTCCCCGGCAAATCCCCGGCCGATCCGCCGGTTACCCCATGCAGCAGATCAGCATCCGCGGCGCCCGCACCCACAACCTGAAGAACGTGGACCTGGACCTGCCCCGGGACCGCCTCATCGTGATCACCGGCCTGTCCGGGTCCGGGAAGTCGTCCCTGGCCTTCGACACCATCTATGCCGAAGGCCAGCGCCGCTACGTGGAGTCCCTGTCCGCCTACGCCCGCCAGTTCCTGTCCATGATGGACAAGCCGGACGTGGACCACATCGAGGGGCTGTCCCCGGCGATCTCCATCGAGCAGAAGACGGCCTCCCACAACCCCCGCTCCACGGTCGGCACGGTCACCGAGATCTACGACTACCTGCGCCTGCTGTTCGCCCGGGCCGGCACGCCCCGCTGCCCGGACCATCACCGGGACCTCAAGGCCCAGACCGTCAGCCAGATGGTCGACCTCGCGCTCTCCCTGCCGGAAGGGACCCGGCTCGCGCTGCTGGCCCCGGTGGTCCAGGACCGCAAGGGCGAACACACCCAGCTCCTCGCGGACCTGCGGAGCCAGGGGTACGTACGGGCGCGCATCGACGGCGAGATCTGCGAGCTCGACGACCCGCCGAAGCTCGACCTGCGCCGCAAGCACACCATCGAGGTGGTCGTGGACCGGTTCAAGGTCCGGGACGACGTGAAGCAGCGCCTGGCGGAGTCCTTCGAGACGGCACTGAAACTTGCCGATGGCGTCGTCAAGGTCGCGCCGCTCGAGTCCGGCGACAAGGCAGCCCGGGCGGCGCTGGCCCAGCATGGCGGCAATCCCGACCTGCTGTTCTCCGACCGCTTCGCCTGCCCGATCTGCAGCTTCAGCATCGCTGAGCTCGAGCCCCGGCTGTTTTCCTTCAACAACCCGGCCGGCGCCTGCAGCGCCTGCGACGGGCTGGGCGTCAGGCAATACTTCGACCAGGACCGCGTGGTGCGTTACCCGGAGCTCAGCCTGGCGGGCGGCGCGATCCGCGGCTGGGACCGCCGGAACGCCTACTACTTCTCCATGCTGCAGAGCCTGGCGAAGCACTACGACTTCGACGTGGAGCTGCCCTGGAAGAAGCTGCCAGCGAAGTACCAGAAGATCCTGCTCCACGGCAGCGGCGAGGAGAAGATCCAGTTCAACTACCTGACGGGCCACGGCGTCAGCATCAACCGCAAGCACAAGTTCGAGGGCATCCTGCCGAACCTGGAGCGGCGCTACCGGGAGACGGACTCCGGCATGGTGCGGGAGGAACTGGCCAAGTTCCTGTCCACCCACCCCTGCCCGGACTGCGGGGGTACGCGGCTCAACACCGCAGCCCGCAACGTCTACGTGAGTGGCCGGTCCATCCCCGAGGTCACCACCATGTCCGTGGGCCACGCGCTGGAGTTCTTCGGTGCCCTGAACCTCGAGGGCTGGCGGGGCGAGATCGCGGCCAAGGTTGTCAAGGAGATCCAGAACCGGCTGCGCTTCCTGGCTGACGTCGGCCTTGAGTACCTCTCCCTGGACCGGAGCGCCGAGACCCTCTCCGGCGGCGAGGCCCAGCGGATCCGGCTCGCCAGCCAGATTGGCTCGGGCCTCGTGGGGGTGATGTACATCCTCGACGAGCCGTCCATCGGCCTGCACCAGCGTGACAACAAGCGCCTGCTGAACACGCTGGTTCACCTCCGGGACATCGGCAACACCGTGCTCGTGGTCGAGCACGACGAGGAAGCGATTGCCGCCAGCGACCACGTGGTCGACCTCGGCCCCGGCGCGGGCGTACATGGCGGCCGCATCGTGTCCCAGGGCACCCCGGCCGAGATCATGGCGGACCCGGCCTCCATCACGGGCCAGTACCTCTCGGGACGACGGCAGGTGCCGGTACCGAAGCGGCGCCAGGCCGCCGACGACGCGCGCTGGCTGACGATCCGGGGGGCAAAGGGCAACAACCTCAAGGACCTGACCGTGCGCATCCCCCTCGGGGTGATGACCTGCGTCACCGGCGTGTCAGGCTCGGGCAAGTCCACCCTGGTGAACGACACCCTTTACCTGTACACCGCCGAGCAGCTGAACGGCAGCAGCGAGGCGCCCCACGCCCCCTGCGCCGGCATCGAGGGCCTCGACGCGGTCGACCGGGTGATCGACATCAGCCAGAGCCCCATCGGCCGCACGCCCCGCTCGAACCCGGCCACCTACACCGGCCTCTTCACCCCGATCCGGGAGCTCTTTGCCGGCACCCAGGAGGCCCGGTCCCGCGGCTACAAGGCGGGACGCTTCAGCTTCAACGTGAAGGGCGGCCGCTGCGAGGAGTGCGAGGGCGACGGCGTGCTGAAGGTGGAGATGCACTTCCTCCCCGACGTGTACGTGCCCTGCGACGTCTGCAAGGGCCAGCGCTACAACCGGGAAACGCTGGAGATCCGCTACAAGGGCAAGAACATCAACGACGTGCTCGAGATGACCGTCGAGGATGCCGTCGGGTTCTTTGCCGCCATCCCGATGATCGCCCCCAAGCTGCAGACCCTGATGGACGTCGGCCTCACCTACGTCCGGCTGGGCCAGAACGCCACCACCCTGTCTGGGGGCGAGGCCCAGCGCGTGAAGCTGGCCAAGGAACTGTCCAAGCGGGCCACGGGCAATACCCTGTACATCCTGGACGAGCCCACCACCGGCCTGCATTTCCACGACATCGCCCAGCTGCTGGTCGTCCTGCAGAAGCTCCGGGACCAGGGCAATACCATCGTGGTGATCGAGCACAACCTGGACGTCATCAAGACGGCCGACTGGATCGTGGACCTGGGCCCCGAGGGGGGCGATGGCGGCGGGCATCTGGTGGCCACGGGCACGCCGGAGGACGTGGCGGGCAACCGCAGGTCCTACACCGGCCAGTACCTGGCGCCGCTGCTCGAGAAGAACCGGGCGGCGTAGGAGCGCCTTCAGGCGCGATCCGATCCCGATCGCGCCTGAAGGCGCTCCTACAGCACACGCACCCGCTAGAATCGCCACAGTTCCAGCCAGGAAGGTTCACGTGGGTCCGATACAGTACATCTTTCCCGTCTTCATCCTCGGCATGTGGGTGATCTGTGGCCTCGGCATCGCCGGGGGGCAGTGGACCGGAATCCACTGGCTCATGCTCGGGCTGGCCCACCTGGCCTGCGCCATCATCTTCGCCAACTTCGTCCTCGTCTTCTCCTACGGCTACGCCTTCAGCATGGTGCTGGTGAACGGGGCGCTCATGGTATGGCGGCCGGAACCCACGGTGCTCTTGGTGGGGGGGCTGGGCCTCCTGTACGGCCTGCGCCTGGCCGGATTCGTCTGGGCGCGGTACCGGAGCGAGAGCTACTCGACCACACGGGCTAAGGGCGAGCGGGCCAATGCGGCCATCCCCTTGCCGCTCCGGCTGTTCATGTGGGTGTCCTGCGGCTGGCTCATGGCCTTCCTGGGCATGCCGACCTGGCTGGCCGGCATTGCCGGGCTGTCCACCGGTGTCGTGGCTGGCGCAATCCTGATGCTAGCCGGGCTGGTTCTGGAAGCCGTGGCCGACGCGCAGAAGCAGGCGGGCAAGGCGGTAAATCCCGGGACCTTTGTCACCGCGGGCCTCTACCGCCGGCTCCGCCACCCGAACTACCTGGGCGAGATCATCTTCCAGCTGGGGCTGATCGTCGTCGCGGTGGCTGCCGCGCCGGGCGGCTGGGCCCTCGCAGCAGGCGTCGCTGCGCCGCTGTACATCGTCATCCTCATGTACTACGCCGCCCGGAACCAGGACACGGAGCAGGCGCAGCGCTACGGTGGGGACATGGCCTACCAGGCGTGGCGGGGCCGGACGAGCTGCCTGCTGCCGGGGCTGTGATAATCGCGCCTGAAGGCGCTCCTACGGGAGAGCACCGCGGATGATCGTCAACTGCATCGCCTACCGGGGCGGCCGGAGCCTCGGCAACATCCCGGTGGACGACATCAGCGAGGTGCTGAAGCAGCCGGACACCTTCATCTGGCTGGGAGTCCACGAGCCGGATACGGCCCTGCTGCGCAAGGTGCAGGAGGAATTCTCGCTGCACGAGCTGGCGATCGAGGACGCCATGCACGCCCACCAGAGGCCGAAGCTCGAAACCTATGGCGACTCGCTGTTCATCGTGGTGGACACCGCCCAGATGGTCGACGACCAGGTGCAGTTCGGCGAGACCCACCTTTTCGTCGGCGCCAACTACATCATCACCATCCGCCACGGCTCATCCGTGAGCTACGCCCCGGTACGACAGAAGTGCGAGACGTCACCCCACCGCCTCGGCATGGGCCCCGGCTACGCGCTGTACTCCGTCATCGATTTCATCGTGGACAACTACCAGCCGGTGGCGGAGCGCCTGCAGGCCCGGTTCCAGGAGCTGGAGCAGGAGATCTTCGAGAAGTCCTTCGACCGGGAGTCCATCGGCAGGCTCTACAAGCTGAAGGGCGAACTGATCAAGTTGCGCGACGCGGTCGGCCCCATCAACGACATCAGCAGCCAGCTGATCCGATTCCACGAGGAAATCGTGCGCAAGGAGCTGCGCCCCTACTTCCGTGACATCGAGGACCACGTCACCCGCATCACCCGCGGCGTGGACACCATCCGCGAGATGCTCACTACGGCGATCCAGGTCAACCTGGCCCTGGTGACGGTGGGCCAGAATGAGGTGGTGAAGCGGCTCGCCGGCTGGGGCGCCATCCTCGCCATCCCCACCGTGGTCTTCAGCATGTACGGCATGAACTTCCGCCACATGCCGGAACTCGCCGGCCGCTTCGCCTATCCCCTGGTCGTGGGCGGCACGCTGCTGGCGTGCACACTGCTCTACCGGCGGCTCGTGCGCGCCGGGTGGATCTAGCCCCGGCGGAGCCTAGTCCCGCAGCGCTATCCACACGGGCGCGTGGTCGCTGGTCTTCTCCCAGCCACGGACGTGGCGGTCCACGCCGCCCGCCGTCAGGCGGGGGACCACGCCCGGCGAGAGCAGGAAGTGATCGATGCGGATGCCGGCGTCCCGGGGAAAGGCGTTCCGGAAGTAGTCCCAGTAGGTGTAGATGCGCTCCCCGGGATGCAACCGGCGCAGGGCGTCGGTCCAGCCCTGGGCCACGAGCTGCGCCCAGGCGGCCCGGGTCGGGGGCAGGAACAGCGCGTCTTCCAGCCAGCGCTCGGGCCGGTACACGTCCAGCTCTTCGGGGATGGCATTGAAGTCACCGGTGAGTACCACCGGGTCGCCGCTCGCCAGCAGCGCCGCGGCATGCTCGTGCAGGCGCCCGAACCACCGGAGCTTGTAGTCGTACTTGGGCCCGGGCGCGGGGTTGCCATTGGGCAGGTAGATGCTGGCGACCCGGAGCCCGCCGACCCGGGCCTCCAGGTAGCGGCTCTGCAGGTCCTCCGGATCGCCCGGCAGGCCCCGGCAGCTTTCCACGGGCAGCTCCGCCCGGGCGAGCACCGCGACGCCGTTCCAGCTTTTCTGGCCATGCCACAGGGCGTGGTAGCCGGCGTCCCGGATGGCAGCCTCGGGAAACTTCTCCTGGGGCGTCTTCAGCTCCTGCAGGCAGGCAACGTCCGGCGCCGTCTCGGCGAGCCAGCGCAGGAGCACCGGCAGCCGGGCATTGATGCCGTTGACGTTGTAGGTGGCGATGCGCATGGGGCGAGTCTAGGCGGTCCCGCCCCGGGAGTCCCGCGGGACGCGCCGGGGACGGCGCTGCAGGTCGCCGCCGCAGTTGGGGCAGGTCCCTGCCAGCTCACCTTCAGCGCAGCCGGCGCAGAACGTGCACTCATAGCTGCAGATCCGGGCGTCCGGGGACTCCGGCGGCAGCGGGAAATGGCAGCGTTCGCAGGCGGGGCGGAGCTCGAGCATGGGGATAAGCCTCCCGGCGGCGCCGGAGGGTCGAGGTCAGGCCGGGGGTGGAGTGGCTAGAACGGCGTCACGCCGCGCCAGGCTCCCGGCCGGCCAGTACTGCTTCCGGTCGTAGTACTCGGCCACGGCCGGCGCACCCGGTGGCAGCACCACCCACGGCTGCTTAGAGGCCGTGAAGATGTGGATGTCCGGGGGCAGCAGGTCGGCCCGGTCTAGGGTGCCGACACGCACGAAGGCAAAGAGGATCCCCGCCCCGGCATAGTGGCTCCAGACCGCGATCCGGCACTTCGGGCAGCGGGCGATCTGCTGGCCCTTGCCGCTGTTGGACGGCGTGTTCACGAACTCCGGCACGTCGTCGCTGAGGACCGAGATGCGCTCGCTCTCGATCATGGCGTTCAGCGCGAAGGCCGACCCCGTCTCCCGCTGGCACCAGCGGCAGTGGCAGCAGTGCACGAACAGTGGCGCCGTCTCGATCTGGTAGCGGATGTGGCGGCAGTCGCAGCCGCCCTGGAGGGGGTAGGTCATGGCGGGTCCGGTCCTGGAATGGTTCTTGTTGTCGCCGGGTCGTGGTCCGTGGGCAGGGGCTGATGCTAGCAGGCGGGACCGGGGAGCCCCAAAACTTATGTCGCGTCCTTCCCCGGCACCGGCTGCGGGCTACTGGCGCAGGATCTTCTCCATCGCCCTGCCCCGGGCCAGCTCGTCGACGAGCTTGTCCAGGTAGCGGATGTTCCTCATGAGCGGGTCCTCGATGTCCTCGACGCGCACGCCACACACCACGCCCCTGATCAGCGCGCTGTTGGGATGGAAGGCGGGAGCCTGGCCGAAGAAGCCCTCCACGTCGATCCCGCTCCGGACCTGCCGTTCCAGCTGCTTGCAGCTGTAGCCCGTGAGCCAGCAGATGACCTGGTCGACCTCGTCCTTCGTGCGCCCCTTGCGCTCGGCCTTCTGCACCAGCAGGGGATAGACCCTGGCGAAGGGCATGGCGTAGAGGCGGTGGGTTGGCATCAGGCGGCTCCCGGGAAGGTCACGGCGGATGCTCCTCGTACCTCGGCGCATCGCCCCCGATGTGATCCCAGGGCGCCCGGGAGCCCACGAAGAGGTGCATGCCGATCTCGACGCCGGGGTCGCCGTCGATGCATCCAAGCGTCACGCCATGCACTTCCCCCTGGCAGGTACCGGCCAGCGTGGAGCCGCACCGTCCGCAGAAGACCAGGCCCCAGCCTGGGCTGGTCTCGTAGCGGACGAGCGCGCCCTCACCGGCCGTCCAGCCGAAGGCGCCAGGCGCGACCTCCGCGTAGGCCGAGCCGGCGCCGCTGAAGGTCTTGCGGCAGCGGGAGCAATGGCAGCACCTGGCGTTCTTCAGCGGCGCGCGGACCTCGTAGCGCACCTGGCCGCAGGCGCAACCGCCGGTGAGGGTCATGCCTCGATCTCTCCGCTCGGGGGCTCATGCCGGTACAACCCCATGAGTTCCTGAACCCGGGGCACGGCCTCGAACCCCAGCGACCGGTAGAACCCGTGGGCGTCTACCGTCCGCAGCAGAATCACCTGCAGTCGGGCCACATCGGGGTGGGCCAGCACGGACTCCATCAAGGCCCGGCCGATCCCCTGTCCCCGGTGCTCGGGCGCGACGAATACGTCCGCCAGGTAACCAATCAGGCAGCGGTCGGTGACGAGCCGCCCGAAGGCGACCTGCACGCCATCGCGGTACGCACCGAAGCACAGGGAGTTGGCTATGCACCGATCCATCATCTCCCGGGTCCGGTCCTTTCCCCAGTAGCTCCCGTTCATCCAGGCGAGGACCCGACCCGCGTCGAGGCGGGCGGGATCGCTGGAGAACTCGACGCCAGGATCGTTCACGACGGCCGCCGGTCCGCCGGGTGGTTGACCCCGTCACTCACAGGCACGCCCTCGACGAGGTTCGGGTCCACGCCGTCCAGGCAGCCGAGGTTGAAGCCGTACTGGTTCGGGTTCGAACGGCGCCGGTGATGGGTGTAGATGCCACACCGGGAGCAGAAGTAGTGCTCGGCGGTCATCGTGTTGAAGCGGTACACGGTGAGCAGGTCGGCACCCTGGACGACCCGCAGGCCCCCGAGCGGCACGCCACCCATCACCGCGCCCTTGCGCCGGCACATGGAGCAGGTGCACCGACGCAGGTCCGTGACGCCGTCCGGAAGGTCGAGTTCCAGTACCACGCCGCCGCAGTGGCAGCTGGCCCGGTGTGTGGGCTGGATGTCGGTGTTGCCGATGCGGCGGAGGGAAGGAAGGGCCATGGTGGTTCGTGTCCCCGGCATCCGGACCGGCACCCCATCGGCGTCGGCCACCCGCCAAAGGTACTCCCTGCCCGGGCATTGGCAACGAGGACCTCGGCGCGACCGTCCGCGGCAACGTCCAGCGGAGTTTCTGGACTTAATCCCGGTGTTGGAGTCCTTGACAACACCGACTAGCCGTTGTCATCATCTCCAACATGAAGGCCGAGGAGCTGGTCCGGACCCGGATCGTCTATTCCCAGGTGGCCTTCGCCGACGTGGTCGTCTGGCACCTGCCCAGGCCCAGCAAGGGATCCAGGCACCGCTTTAAGTACCGGCTGGCCTACGTGGTCCGGGGCACCTGCGTGATTCGTTACGACAACGAGACCGGCAAGGGTGACCACCGGCACTTCGGGGGCAGGGAGACTAGGTACGTGTTTTCGGACGTGGACAAACTGCTGGCCGATTTCCAGGCTGACATAGCGAGGTGGGAACGTGAAAACAGTCATTCTTGAGGTCCGATCCCCGGCTGACGCGATGACCGGGATTGCCGCGGCCTGGAAGGGCCGAAAGGCCCAGAAGAACGCCCGCATCAGCTTCGCCACACCCGAACTCCTCTGGCAGGTGTTGACCGCCAAGCGCTGGGAATTGCTAAAGGCGCTGTGCGGGGCGGGGCCAGTGTCGATCCGGGAAGCCGCTCGGCGGGTGAACCGCGACGTGAAGGCTGTGCACGGTGATGTGAAGGCGTTGCTGGTGGCCGGTGTGCTCAACCGCGCTGAAGGCGGCGGCATTGAGTTTCCGTACGAGGCCGTGAAGGTCGAATTTCTGCTGGAGGCTGCCTAGCACTTCGCTTGGAATTGCCGGCCTACCCCAGCCTCCGTATCCCCACCGCCGCCCGGATCGCCGCCATGAACGGCGTCGCCAGCCCCCGCGCCTTCTCCGCGCCCGCCTTCAGCACACTCTCCACGTGCTTGGGGTCCGCCATCAACCGCTCGTACTCCCCCCGCGCCGGCGCGAGGTGCGCGTCGAGCCACCCGAACAGCTCCTGCTTCAGGTCCCCCCAGCCGGCCCCCGCCGCGAACTTGGCGGCATAGGCCTTCGTCTCCTCCGGCGTCGCGAAGGCGCGGTAGATGTCGAACAGCGTGGAGCCCTCGGTCTCCTTCGGCACGCCGGGCTCCAGGGAGTTGGTCTTGATCTTCATGATCATCTTGCGGAGCTGGGCGGACGGCAGGAAGAGCGGGATGGTGTTGTTGTAGCTCTTGCTCATCTTGCGCCCGTCGAGGCCGGTGAGGATCGCGGTGTCCTCGCCGATGTCCGCCTCCGGGATCACGAACTGCTCGCCGTACAGGTAGTTGAAGCGCTGGGCGATATCCCGGGCCATCTCCACGTGCTGCTTCTGGTCCTTGCCCACCGGCACCCGGTGGGCCTTGAACATCAGGATGTCCGCGGCCATCAGGATCGGGTAGGAGAAGAGCCCCATGGTGATGCCCTTGTCCGGGTCCGCATCGCCTTCGTGTTCGTTCGCCTGCACCGCCGCCTTGTAGGCATGGGCGCGGTTCATCAGGCCCTTGGCGGTCACGGTCGTCAGGATCCAGGCGAGCTCCGGGATCTCCGGGATGTCCGACTGGCGGTAGAAGACCGAGCGGGAGGTGTCGAGCCCCAGCGCCAGCCAGGTGGCGGCGATCTCCAGGGACGAGCGGGCGATGAGGGCCGGATCCTGGTTCTTCACCAGCGCGTGGTAATCGGCCAGGAAGTAGTAGGACTGCACGTCGGCGCGCCGGCTGGCGGCAATCGCCGGGCGGATCGCGCCCACGTAGTTGCCGAGGTGCGGGGTGCCGGTGGTGGTGATGCCGGTGAGGTGGGTTTCCATGGTCGGGGTTTTCATAGGGGCGCTAGTTTAGACTGACGGTCATGAATCCCGCCCCCAGCCTTTACCGGCCCCACCTCACGGTCCTCACCGCCCGCTACGACGCCGCCCTCGAGGCCGCCGGCCTCGACGCCGTGCTGATCGGCGCCGGCACGCCGCCCCTCATCCACCGGGACGACCAGGACTACCCCTACCGCCCGGAGCCCCTGTTCCTGCAGTGGGCGCCCCTCGAGGCGCACCCCGGTTCCGCGCTGCTCTACCGGCCCGGCAGGCAAGCCCAGCTGCTGGTGTACGAGCCCGACGACTTCTGGCACCAGAGTGCGCCGGTGCCCAAGGGCCCCTGGCAGCGGGCCCTGGACATCCGGACCCTGGCCCGGCGGGAGGACCTGGTTCGTCACCTGCCAAAGGTGCGCCGGGGCAGGCCCCGCCTGGCCCTGCTCGGCGACCCCGCCCAGTGGAAGGGGCTGAAGCTCGCCGGCGTCGTGAACCCGAAGCCGCTCCTCACCCACCTGGACTACGAGCGCGCCTTCAAGACCCCCTGGGAGATCGCCTGCCTCCAGATCGCGACGATCCTTGGCCTGGCCGGCCACCGGGCCGTGGCAGACGGCTTCGCCCGGGGCCTCAGCGAGTACGAGCTCGGACTGCTGTTCCTGGCCGCCACCGGCCAACGGGACCAGGAGCTGCCCTACCCCGCCATCATCGCCGCCAACCGCAACGGCGCGACGCTCCACTACCAGCACCGGGACCGGCGCCGGCTGCTTAAGGCGGAGCGACACAGCCTGCTGCTCGATGCCGGCTGCAGCCATGGCGGCTATGCCTCGGACATCACGCGCAGCTACCCGGCCCGCAAGGGCGGCGAATTCGCGGCCATGGTGCGGGACATGGACCGGGCCCAGCAGCGGCTCTGCGAGCTCGTGCGCCCGGGCATCGGCTTCCCGGACCTGCAGCTCGCTGCCCACCGGGAGGTCGCCGGGCTGCTGGCGCGCTGGGACCTGGTGCGCATGGACCCGGACGCCATGGTCGATGCCCGGGTCACCGATCACTTCCTGCCCCACGGGCTCGGACACCTCCTGGGCCTGCAGGTACACGACGTGGGCGGGGACCTCGCGACGCCCCGCGGCGGCGCCCTGCCCCGCCCGAAGCGCTTCCCGCGCCTGCGCCTCACCCGGCCCCTGGCGGCCGGCATGGTGGTCACCGTGGAGCCCGGGATCTACTTCATCGATTCCCTGCTCGCCCGGCTGAAGAAGTCCCGGGCCGCCCGGCGGGTCAACTGGCAGCGGGTGGCCGCGTTGCACCCGTATGGCGGCATCCGCATCGAGGACAACGTGCTGGTCACGAAGGACGGCCACCGGAACCTCACGCGGGAAATGGCGTCAGAAGCGGGGTAGGAGCGCCCTCAGGCGCGAGCATCTCCCTTCCGGGGTGCGGCGTTTCGCCCCGTCCATGAGCCGGCACCCCGGCCGGTCTGGTACAGTTTCCGTTCCCGCCCGCAGCGACAAAAAGTTGATCAGCAACAATCCCTTGCCCCGTGCCGGCCTGGTCCTGGCGGCGCTCCTCACCGCGTTCCTCGCCGCGTGCGGCGGCGCCCCTCCGGCCACGGGCGGTCCGCCCGGCGGTGGTGCCCCGGCCGCGGGCCGGCCGGGTGGCATGGGTCCTGGCGGACCGGTGGCCGTGATCACCAGCCGGGTCGAACCCCGCGCCTTCGTCGACCGGTTCACTGCCCTGGGGACCGCGCGGGCCAACGAGTCCATCGAAGTCACCGCCCGGACCACCAGCGTGGTCACGAAGATCAATTTCCGGGAGGGCCAGCGGGTGCGGGCCGGCCACGTGCTGGTCGAACTCGACAACCGCCAGGAACGGGCCGACCTGCAACTCGCCGAGGCCCAGCTCAAGCAGGCCGAGAACCAGTACAACCGGAGCAAGAGCCTGGCCGTGAGCCAGGCGGTCTCGGCCGCGGACCTGGACCAGCTGGAGGCCAACCTGCTGGTGGCCCGGGCCCAGGTGCGCGGCGCCCGGGCCCGGCTCGACATCCTGTCGATCAAGGCGCCCTTCGCCGGCACCGTGGGTCTGCGCCGGGTCAGTCTCGGCGACCTGGTGGGGCCTGATACGGTGATCACCACCCTGGACGATACCGGCGTCATCAAGCTGGAATTCGGCATCCCCGAGAACTTCGTGGGGGACCTGAAGGGCGGCATGACCATCGTCGCCGACAGCACCGTCTACCCGGGCCGCCGCTTCGAGGGCAAGGTGACCTCCATCGACTCCCGGGTGGACCCCGTCACCCGCGCGGTCACGGCCATCGCCACCGTGCCGAACGGGGACGAACTGCTCAAACCCGGCATGTTCCTCACGATCGGCCTCGAGAAGAAGCGGGACGGCGTACTGATGGTGCCGGAGGAAGCCCTGGTGCCCCGGGAGGGCCGCCAGTACGTGTTCGTGGTGGAGGATGGCAAGGCCCTGGAGCGGGAGGTGCAGCTCGGCGCCCGCGCCCCGGGCCTCGCCGAGATCGTGACCGGACTTGCGGCCGGGGCCCAGGTCATCACCGAAGGCACCCAGCGGGTCCGCACCGGGGTGCCGGTGCAGGTATCCCCGGTCAGCTAGCAGACGCGGAGGCCGAGCCCATGGTCCTGTCCGACATCTCCGTCCGCCGCCCCGTCTTCGCGGGGGTACTTAGCCTCATCCTCATCATCCTCGGCATTCTCTCGGCACAGCAGCTGCCCGTACGGGAGTTCCCTGACGTCGACCCGCCGGTGGTCTCCGTCACCACCGCCTACCGGGGAGCCTCCGCCGAGATCATCGAGCGCCGGGTGACCCAGCCACTCGAGGATGCGGTATCCGGCATCGCCGGCGTGCAGAAGCTCACCTCCACCAGCCAGGACGAGCGCTCGAGTCTCACCATCGAGTTCGCGCTCGACCGGGACCCGGACGGCGCCGCCAACGACGTGCGGGAGCGGGTGTCCCGCATCCTGCAGCAGCTGCCCGAGGACGCGGACACGCCCGAGGTCACCAAGCAGGACCAGGGCATGGACGCCACGCTCTACATCACGGTGGAGAGCCAGACACGGTCCCTGATGGAGCTCACCGACTACGCCGAGCGCAACCTGGTGGACCGCCTGTCGGTGATCGATGGCGTCGCCCAGATCCGCCTGGCTGGCGCCCAGAACCGGGCGATGCGCATCTGGCTCGACCGGGACGCGCTGGCCGCCCGGGGCCTGACCGTGCAGGACATCGAGGACACCCTGCGCCGGGAGAACGTCGAACTGCCCGCGGGGCGCATCGAGTCCCGCCAGCGGGAATTCTCCCTGCGCACGGAAACCGGCCTCGACGAGCCCGCCGACTTCGAGGCCCTGGTCGTGGGGCGGGGACCCGACAACTACCTGATCCGGCTCGGCGAGGTCGCCGACGTGCGCATCGAGCCGGAGGACTCCCGGTTCTTCTCCCGGTCCAACCGGGTCTCCGGCGTGAGCCTGGGGATCGTGCCCCAGTCCAAGGCCAACATCCTGGAGGTCAACCGGGCGGTGCTCGCCGAGGTGGAGACGCTGCAGCCCAGCCTGCCGGGTGACATCCATGTAGGTCCCAGCATCGACTTCTCCAAGTTCGTGGAGGAGTCCATGATCGAGGTGGCCAAGGTGCTGGGCGAGGCGCTGCTGCTCGTGCTGGTGGTGATCTTCGCCTTCGTGGGCTCGGTTCGGGCTACCATCATCCCCGCCGTCACCATCCCGGTAGCCATCATCTCGGCGTTCATCGCGATGGCGGCCCTGGACTACACCATCAACACCCTCACCCTGCTCGGGCTCGTGCTCGCCATCGGGCTCGTGGTGGACGATGCCATCGTGGTGCTCGAGAACATCGTCCGGCAGATGGAACTGGGCAAGCCACCCCTGCTGGCGGCGGTGGACGGCAGCCGGGAAATCGGCTTCGCCGTGATCGCCACCACCGTCGTGCTGGTGGCGGTGTTCGTGCCCATCTCGTTCATGCCCGGCAACCTGGGGCGGCTGTTCGGGGAGTTCGGTTTGTCGCTGGCCGCGGCCATTGCCTTTTCGGGCCTGATCGCTCTCACCCTGGTGCCCATGCTCACCTCCAAGTTCTTCGCGAACGGGATCCACCGTGGGCGCCTCGCCACCCGCCTCGACGCCTTCTTCAAGCGCCTGACCGCACGCTACCAGGCTTCCCTTGCGCGCTTCGTCCGGCGGCCCTGGCTCGCCGTGGGGTTGCTGGCGGCCACCGCCACCGCTGGAGCGGGCATCTATAGCGTGCTGCCCAGCGAGTACGCGCCGGCCGAGGACCGCAACATGATGCTCATGATGGTGCGGGCGCCCGAGGGCTCATCCCCCGGCTACATGGACCGGCAGATCCAGCAGATCGAGGGCACCGTCATGCCCTATGTGGAATCCGGGGACCTTAAGCGGGTCGTGGCCCGTACCGGGATGTGGGGCGCGGGCGGCGACGTGAACTCGGCCTTCATCTACATGCCGCTGGAGTCCCGTTCGGTACGTGAGCGGTCGGCCCAGGAGCTGTCCGCCGAGATCCGCGCCAAGGTCTCCCAGCTGCCGGGAGCCATGCCCACGGTGTTCCTGCCTCCCAGCCTGGCCGTGCGCTCGGCCGGCTCGGGCCTCGCGGTCGTGCTGAGCGGCACCACCTACGAGCAGCTCACCGGGTGGCAGGAGAAGATCATGGCGAAGGTTGCTGCGGACAACCCGCGCATCCTCGGCATGCGCTCGGACTTCTTCCCCACCAAGCCCAAGATCAAGATCAACATCGACCGTAACCGGGCCTTCGACCAAGGCGTGTCCCTGCAATCCATCGGCCGCACTCTGGAGACCATGCTCGGGTCGCGCATCGTGACGACCTTCCTGGACCGGGGGGAAGAGTACAACGTGGTACTGCAGGGTGTGGCGCGGGACCGGGCGACGCCCTCCGACCTCGCCAACATCTACGTGCGGTCCGAGCGTTCCGGGCAGCTGGTACCGCTGGCCAACCTGGTGAAGCTCGAGGAGGTCGCGGGACCCAAGGAACTGAAGCGCTTCAACCAGCTCCGCTCCGTGACGCTGACGGCCAGCCTGGCACCTGGCTATTCCCTGGGCGAGGCGGTGAAGTACATGGAGACGGTCATTGCGTCGGAGCTGCCTCCAGATGCCACGATCGCATTCGACGGGGAGGCCCGGGAACTGAAGGAGTCCGGCGGTGCCGTCTTCGTGACCTTCGGACTGGCGCTGATCCTGGTGTTCCTGGTATTGGCGGCGCAGTTCGAGAGCTTCCGGCACCCGCTCATCATCATGCTCACCGTACCCCTGGCCCTGACCGGCGGCCTCGTGGGCCTGTGGCTGTTCGACTCTTCCGTGAACGTCTACAGCCAGATCGGCGCGATCATGCTGATCGGCCTGGCAGCGAAGAACGGCATCCTCATCGTTGAGTTCGCCAACCAGCTACGGGACCGGGGCATGGAGTTCATGGAGGCCATCGTCTCGGCGGCGGCCGTCCGGCTGCGGCCGGTGGTGATGACGAGCCTCTGCACGGCCTTCGGCGCGGTACCGCTCATCCTCGCGAGCGGGGCAGGCGCCGAGTCCCGCCGCACCCTGGGCGCGACGGTATTCTTCGGCGTGACGATCTCGGTGTTCCTGACCCTCTACCTGATCCCAGCCCTGTATGTGCTCATCGCCCGTCGCACGAAGTCGCCCGAATACGTCGGGCGTCTGATCGACCGGCTGAAGCCGCTCCTACGGGGTGATCAGCCCGCCGCGGCGGCGGCCTTCTTCGCGCGGGGGTTCTTGCTCGGCTGGGCCTTGGGGGCGGCCTTCTTGCGGGCCTTCTTCGCGGCAGGCTCCGCCGCCACTGCCTTCTCGCCGGGCTTGTCGGTGAGCAGCACGAGGGCCATGGGCGCGGCATCGCCCGCGCGGAAGCCCATCTTCAGGATCCGCAGGTAGCCACCCGGACGGGCCTTGAAGCGAGGCCCCAGGTCGTTGAACAGCTTGCCCACGGCCGGGCGATCCCGCAGCCGGTCGAAGGCCAGGCGCCGGTTGGCAAGGCCGTCGACCTTGGCCAGCGTGATGAGCGGTTCCACGACCCGGCGCAGTTCCTTGGCCTTGGGCACCGTCGTGCGAATGGTCTCTTCGCGGATCAGCGACGCCGCCATGTTGCGGTACATGGCAGTCCGGTGGCTGCTCTTCCTGCCGAGGGCTCGGCCGGCCTTACGGTGCATCATGGCTCGTGGTTCCGATCAGTCGTCTGCGGTGGTTCTTCAGCTTGGCCTTCAGGCGGCCTTGTCGTCGTGCTTGGCAAGGCCGGGCGGGGGCCAGTTCTCGATGCGCATACCGAGCGACAGCCCGTGGCTCTCCAGCACTTCCTTGATCTCGGTAAGGGACTTCTTGCCGAGGTTCGGGGTGCGGAGCAGCTCCACCTCGGTGCGCTGCACGAGATCGCCGATGTAGTTGATGTTCTCGGCCTTTAGGCAGTTGGCCGAGCGCACGGTGAGCTCGAGCTCGTCGACGGGGCGCAGCAGGATCGGCTCGACCTGGGTCTCGGCCGTGGTCGAGGTGGCCTCGTCCTGGCCACGCAACTCGAGGAAGACGTCGAGCTGGTCCTTGAGGATGGTCCCGGCCCTCCGGATGGCATCCTCGGGATCGATCGTGCCGTTGGTCTCGACGTCGAGCACCAGCTTGTCGAGGTCGGTGCGCTGCTCCACGCGAGCCGCTTCGACCGTGTAAGTGACCTTGCGCACCGGGCTGAAGGAGGCGTCCAGGCGCAGGCGGCCGATGCTGGTGGTCTGCTCGTCCGGATTGTGCTGGACCACGGCGGCCCGGTAGCCACGGCCACGCTCGATCGTCAGCATCATCTTCAGCTCACCATTGCTGGTGAGGTTCGCGATGACGTGCTTCGGGTTCACGACTTCGACGTCATGATCGGTGACGATGTCACCGGCGGTCACGGGGCCAGGGCCCTTGCGATGCACGGTGAGCTCGACCCGGTCCCGGGAGTGCATGCGGATGGCCACGCCCTTGAGGTTGAGGAGGATCTCGACGACGTCCTCCTGGACGCCCTCGATGCTGGTGTACTCATGGAGCACACCCTCGATCTCGGCCTCGACGATGGCGGCGCCGGGCATGCTCGACAGGAGCACCCGGCGCAGGGCATTGCCCAGGGTGTGACCGAAGCCCCGCTCGAGGGGTTCGATGACGATGCGCGCGCGGTTGCCGGCTTCTGCCTGGACCCGGACGCTGCGCGGCTTGAGGAAATCACTGATCGACGGCTGCATATCTGACAGGCCTCCTGGACTGAATGGACCTGATTCGTATCAAATCGTGGCCGCCGCCCCGCGGGCCGGCGGCACCGGACTACTTGGAGTAGAGCTCGATGACGAGGTTCTCGTTCACATCGGGCAGGATGTCGTCGCGGGCCGGCAGGTTCTTCAGCGTGCCCACCAGCGCGGTATCGTCCACTTCGACCCACTCGGGGAAGCCCACCTGGCTCGCCATGGCGACCGCATTCTTGATGCGGGGCTGCTGCTTGGCCTTTTCAGCCACCTCGATCTTGTCCCCTGCAGAGACCTGGTAGGAGGGAATGTTGACCGACTTGCCGTTGACCTTGATCGCGCAATGGCTGACCAGCTGCCGGGCTTCGGCCCGGGTGGCGGCAAAGCCCATGCGGTAAACGACGTTGTCGAGACGGCCCTCGAGCAGCTTCAGCAGGTTCTCGCCCGTTGAGCCCTTCATGCGGGCGGCCTTCTGGTAGGCGTTGCGGAACTGCCGCTCGAGCACGCCATACATGCGGCGCAGCTTCTGCTTCTCGCGCAGCTGCACGCCGTAGTCGGACAGTCGGCCCTTGCGGGCACCCTGCTGGGTGCCGGGGGGAGTCTCGAGCTTGCACTTGCCTTCGAGTGGCTTGATGCCGCTCTTCAGGAATAGATCGGTGCCTTCCCGGCGGGCAAGCTTGCAGGTCGGTCCACGATATCTGGCCATAGGTCGTCCTTAAACGCGCCGCTTCTTCGGCGGCCGGCACCCGTTGTGCGGGATCGGGGTGATGTCTTCAATGTTGCTGATGCGGTAGCCCACCGAGTTCAGGGCGCGCACGGCGGACTCGCGGCCCGGGCCGGGACCGCTGACGAACACCTCGAGGGCCTTGAGGCCGTACTCGAGGGCGGCCTGGCCCGCGCGCTCGGCCGCAACCTGGGCCGCGAACGGCGTGCTCTTGCGGGAGCCCTTGAAACCGCAGCTGCCGGCGGTCGCCCAGGACAGTGTGTTGCCCTGGCGATCGGTGATCGTGATGATCGTGTTATTGAAGGTCGAATGGATGTGGGCGATCCCGTCAATGACGAGACGCTTCGACTTCTTGCGCGCGCCCTTGGCCGCGGCCGTGCCGGCGGCTGCCGCCGGCGCAGCTGCGCCGGAGGTCGGGGGCGATTCGGGTTCCTGTGCCATCTAATGCTCTCTCCAGTTGTTCGTCAGCGCCGGATCGCGCGCCGCGGACCCTTGCGGGTGCGCGCGTTGGTGCGGGTGCGCTGGCCACGCATCGGCAGGCCCTTGCGGTGGCGGATGCCCCGGTAGCAGCCCAGGTCCATGAGGCGCTTGATGCTCATGGATACTTCCCGGCGCAGGTCGCCCTCGACGGGGAAGCGGGCGATCTCGGCGCGGATCCGCTCCACCTCGGGCTCGCTGAGGTCCTTCACCTTCACGTTTGGCTCGATCCTGGCGGCCTCGCAGACGCGCAGCGCACGGCTGCGGCCGACGCCGTAGATGTGCGTGAGGGCGATGCCGACGTGCTTGTTCGGCGGGATGTTGATGCCTGCAATACGTGCCATGGGTTAACCCTGTCTCTGCTTGTGACGGGGATCGCTGCAGATCACCCGCACGACGCCCTTGCGACGAATGATCTTGCAGTTCCTGCAGATCTTCTTGACTGATGCCCGAACCTTCATAACGACTCCGTTCGCCCGCTCCTCAGCGGAGCTGGCCCGCCCGACCTATGCCGCCGAAGTTGGCCTTCTTCAGCAGGCTCTCGTATTGATGGGACATCATGTGCGCCTGTAGCTGCGCCATGAAGTCCATGGTGACCACGACGATGATCAGCAGCGACGTGCCGCCGAAGTAGAAGGGCACCCGCCAGTAGAGGATCATGAACTCGGGCAGCAGGCACACCGCCGTGATGTAGATGCCGCCCCAGAACGTCAGGCGCGTGAGCACCTTGTCGATGTACTCGGCCGTCTGCTGGCCGGGCCGGATGCCGGGGATGAAGGCACCGCTCTTCTTGAGGTTGTCCGACGTCTCCCGGGAGTTGAACACCAGGGCCGTGTAGAAGAAGCAGAAGAAGATGATGAGGCTCGCGTACAGCAGGATGTAGATGGGCTGCCCGGGGGCCAGCCGCGCGGAGAGGTCCTGCAGCCAGCCGAAGCCCTCGTTGGTGCCGAACCAGCCAGCGATCGTGGCTGGGAACAGGATGATGCTCGAGGCGAAGATCGGGGGGATCACGCCAGACATGTTGATCTTGAACGGCAGGTGGCTGGACTGGCCCGCATAGACGCGCCGCCCCTGCTGCCGGCGGGCGTAGTTCACGGCGATGCGGCGCTGCCCCCGCTCCATGAACACCACGAACGCGGTCACGGCCACGATCAGCAGGATCAGGATCAGTGCAATGGCCGGATTCATCTCGCCCGTGTTCACGAGTTCCAGCGTGCCGCCGATGGCCGAAGGCAGGCCTGAGATGATGCTGGAGAGGATGATCATCGAGATGCCGTTGCCGATGCCGCGCTCGGTGATCTGCTCGCCGAGCCACATCAGGAAGATCGTGCCCGTCACCAGGGTGACCACGGCCGTGAACAGGAAGCTGAAGCCGGGGCTGATCACGAGGCCCTGGTTCTGCAGCGCCACGGAGGCGCCGAGCGACTGCACCAGGGCGAGGCCGACGGTGCCGTAGCGCGTGTACTGGGTCAGCTTGCGCCGGCCGGACTCGCCCTCCTTGCGCAGCTGGCTCATCTGTGGGATCACGACGCCCGCCATCTGCACGATGATGGACGCCGAGATGTAGGGCATCACACCCAGGGCGAAGATGCTGAGCCGCTCCAGCGCGCCGCCGGAGAACATGTTGAACATGGCCAGGATCGTGCCCGACTGCTGCTCGAAGAACTGGGCGAGCGCCTGGGGGTCGATGCCCGGCACGGGGATGAAGGTGCCGACCCGGTAAACGACCAGCGCACCGATCAGGAACAGCAGGCGCGAGCGCAGGTCAGCGAAGCGCGTTGCTTCGCCGAGTGCCGCTGCCGGATTGGCCATGCCTTTTGCCACGCGGGTGCCCTGGTGCCTGTCGTCTGTGGTTGCCGGATCAGTCTTCGATGGTGCCGCCGGCGGCCTCGATGGCCTTCCGGGCGCCTGGGGTGACCTTGATGCCCTTGAGCTTCACGGCCTTGTCGATCTTGCCGGAGGCGATGACCTTGGCGGTCTCCACCTCACGGCCCACGACCCGGGCCTGCTTGAGGGCGTCCAGGTCGATTACAGCCGCCTTCACCCGCAGCAGTTCGTGCAAGCGCACTTCGGCGGTGGCTGCCAGCAGGTGCGAGACGAAGCCGATCTTCGGCAGGCGGCGCTGGATGGGCATCTGGCCACCCTCGAAACCGACCTTGTGGTAGCCGCCCGCCCGGGCCGACTGACCCTTGTGGCCGCGACCGCAGGTCTTGCCCTGGCCGGCGGAACTGCCCCGGCCCACGCGCTTGCGCGCCTTGCGGGATCCGGGCTTCAGTGAATTGAGCTTCATGAACCTTTGACCTCTGGGTGCGCCGTCAGGCCGGCTCGACCCGCAGCATGTAGGCAATCCGGTTGATCATGCCCCGGTTCTCCGGGGTATCCGCCACCACCACCGAGTGGTGCATCCGGCGCAGGCCGAGGCCCGTCACGCAGCCCTTGTGGCTCTCCAGCCGGCCAAACTTGCTCTTGACCAGTGTCAGCTTCAGCTGGCCCGTGGCCTTGCCGCCCGTCTTCTTGCCCGTCGCCATGGCCTAACCCACCAGTTCCGCAAGGACCTTGCCGCGCTTGGCGGCAATCGCCTCGGGAGACCGCATCCCCTCGAGGGCCTTCATGGTGGCCCGCACGACGTTGATCGGGTTCCGCGAGCCGTAGCTCTTGGCCAGCACGTTGCGCACGCCGGCACACTCGAAGACGGCGCGCATGGCGCCACCCGCGATGATGCCCGTACCCGTCGAGGCCGGCTGGATGTAGACGCGGGTTGCGCCATGGCTGCCGGTCTGGGCGTAGTAGAGCGTGTCCTTCTTCAGGGGCACGTTCTTCAGGTTCTTGCGGGCCGCCTGCATGGCCTTCTGGATGGCGGCGGGCACTTCCCGCGCCTTACCGTAGCCAAAGCCGACCTTGCCCTTGCCGTCGCCGACGACGGTCAGTGCGGTGAAACCGAACTGCCTGCCGCCCTTGACCACCTTGGCCACCCGGTTCACCGCCACGAGCTTCTCGAGATACTCGTCGCCGTCGCCACCGGACCGCTCCGGGATGTTTTCCTGTCTACGCGCCACTGTCAGAACTCCAAGCCGTTTTCACGGGCTGCATCGGCGAGGGCCTTTACCCGCCCGTGGTACTGGAAACCGGAACGATCGAACGCCACACGCGTGACGCCGGCCGCCTTGGCCTTTTCCGCAATCGAGCGTCCCACGAGGGCAGCGGCGGCAATGTTGCCGGTGCCATCAAGGGCTTCCCGCACGTCCTTCTGCAGCGTCGATGCCGCAGCCACCACCGTGCCACCATCGGGCCCGATGACCTGGGCGTACATGTGCCGGGGCGTGCGGTGGATCGTCAGCCGTGCCACACCGAGTTCGCGGATCTTGGCCCGGGAACGCCGGGCCCGCCGCAGTCTGCTGTCCTTCTTGTTCATAAGCGACCCGAAGCCACGATTGCCTGGATACCTGCCCGCGGACGCTCCGCCGGAGGGATCGGGCGCAATCGCCTACTTCTTCTTCGCCTCCTTGATGACGACCTTCTCTCCGGAGTACCGCACGCCCTTGCCCTTGTAGGGCTCCGGTGGGCGATAGCGGCGAATGTCTGCGGCAACCTGGCCGACCTTCTGCTTGTCGGCCCCCTTGATGACGATCTCGGTCTGGCTCGGCGTGTCGATGGTGATGCCATCGGGCACGGGGAAGGCCACCGGGTGGGAGAAGCCGAGGGTCAGGTTCAGCTTCTTGCCCTGGGCCTGCGCGCGATAGCCGACGCCCACCAGCTCCAGCTTCCGCTCGAAGCCCTTGGCGACCCCGTTCACCATGTTGGCGAGGATCGCCCGCGTGGTACCCGCCAGCGCGCGGTCGCCCGCCGCCGGGCTGGCGCTGCCCACGTGGGCAATGCCATCGGCCACCTTGATCTCGACACGCGGGCTCAGGTCGAGGTTCAGCTCGCCCTTGGGTCCCTTCACGCGCACCTTTCCGGCAGCCTGGGTCAGTTCGACCCCCTTGGGCAGCGGCAGCGGCTTCTTGGCAACTCTCGACATAGATGATCCCTACAGCAGGCCGTTCGTCAGGAAACGACGCAGAGCACTTCGCCGCCGTGCCCGCCAGCCCGGGCTTCCCGGTCGCTCATGACGCCGGCCGACGTGGACACGATGGCAATTCCAAGACCACCCTGGATCTTCGGCAGCGAGTCCTTGTCCCGGTAGATACGCAGCCCGGAGCGGCTGACACGGCGGATCTCGTCGATCACCGGCCGGCCCTCGAAATACTTGAGCTCGATGGTCAGCTCGCGCTTGTTGTTGCCCACGTCGCTGGCCTCGAAGCCGGCGATGTAACCCTCATCCCGAAGCACCCGGGCAATGGCCTCCTTCTGCTGGGAGGAAGGCATGGTCACGCTGGGCAGGGCCACCTTCTGGGCGTTCCTGATCCGGGTCAGCATGTCGGCAATCGGGTCCGAAAGACTCATGATCGTTTGCTCGGTCTGGATTTGATTCGGTTGGCGTCGCGTCCGGCGGCTTACCAGCTCGCCTTGCGCATGCCGGGCACGTTGCCCGCCAGCGTCAGCTCGCGCAGCTTGGTCCGCGAGAGTCCGAACTTCTGGTAGTAGCCACGGGAACGGCCCGTGATCTGGCAGCGGCTGCGCATGCGGCTCGGGCTCGAGTCCCGGGGCAGGGTCTGGAGCTTGTCCACCGCGGCCTGCTTGTCGTCGAGGCTCGACTTCGGGCTGGCGATGACCGCCTTCAGTGCCGCACGCTTCTTGGCGTACTTCTGTACGAGCCGGGCGCGCTTGGCATCGCGGAGAACCATGGATTTCTTGGCCATTGGCTTGGTAAACCTGCTACTTGCGGAACGGGAAGTTGAAGGCATCCAGCAGCGCGCGGCCGCGGACATCGTCGCCCGCGGTCGTCGTGATGGTGATGTCCATGCCCCGGATGGTGTCGATCTGGTCGTAATCGATCTCCGGGAAGATGATCTGCTCCTGGATGCCCATGCTGTAGTTGCCGCGGCCGTCGAAGGACCGGCCGTTCAGACCCCGGAAGTCGCGGATGCGTGGCACGGCGATGCTGATCAGGCGGTCCAGGAACTCCCACATGCGCTGGCGGCGCAGCGTGACCTTGCAGCCCACCGGATAACCCTCACGCACCTTGAAGGTGGCGATGGACTTGCGCGCCAGGGTGATCTGGGGCTTCTGGCCGGCGATGCGGGTCATGTCCGCGACCGCCTTCTCGATCACCTTCTTGTCGGTGATCGTCTCACCCACGCCCATGTTGAGCGTGATCTTGGTGATGCGCGGCACCTGCATGACGTTGTCGATGCCCAGCTCCTGCTTCAGCCGGGGAACGACCGTGCTCGCGTAATATTCCTGCAACCGTGCCATAGCTTGCCCGCGATGCCCCTCAGGCATCCACGACCTCGTTGTTCGACTTGAAAAAGCGGACCTTCCGCCCGTCCTCGAGCGTCCGGAATCCCACCCGATCGGCCTTGTTGGTTGCCGGGTTGAACAGCGCCACGTTGGAGATGTGCAGCGACATCTCCTTCTCCACGATGCCGCCTTGCAGCCCCTTGGCCGGATTCGGTTTCTGGTGGCGCTTGACGACGTTCACGTTCTCGACAATCACGCGGTCGCCATCGACGCGGGTAACCGTACCCTTGCGGCCCTTGTCGCGGCCCGCAATCACGATTACCTGGTCATTCTTCTTGATGCGCTTCATCTGGACTCACTCACAGCACTTCAGGCGCCAGGGAAATGATCTTCATGAAATTCTCGTTGCGCAGCTCGCGGGTCACTGGCCCGAAGATGCGCGTGCCGATCGGCTCCAGCTTGTTGTTGAGGAGTACGGCAGCATTGCCATCGAAGCGGATCACTGAACCATCGGGCCGGCGCACGCCCTTGCGGGTGCGGACGACGACCGCGTTGTAGACCTCGCCTTTCTTGACGCGCCCGCGGGGGATCGCGTCCTTGATGCTGACCTTGATCACGTCACCCACCGAGGCATAGCGCCGGCGGGTGCCGCCGAGCACCTTGATGCACATCAGCTGACGGGCGCCGCTGTTGTCGGCGGCCGCAAGGTACGTTTGCATCTGAATCATGTTCGTTCCCCGGTAATGCCAGCGTCAGACCGCGACCTTGGCCGCCGTCTCGGACCGGCGCAGGACCTCGACCAGGCGCCAGGCCTTGCGCTTGGAATACGGCCGGCACTCGGTGATCGTCACCAGGTCGCCCTCCCGCGAGGTATTCGTCTCGTCGTGGGCGAGCAGCCTGGTCGTGCGCCGCACGTACTTGCCGTACTGGGGGTGCTTCACCAGGCGCTCGACGACCACGGCGATGGTCTTCTGCATCTTGGTGCTGACCACGGTGCCGGTGAGCGTGCGGACGGCGGCCTCGCTGGCCGCACCGCCGGCGGCATCGGCCGCCTTGCCCTTGCTGGCCCGGGTCTTGCCGGTGGTGGTTGTCGGACTCATGCTGCTTCGCTTTCCTACTTCTGGCGAGCCTGCTCGTTCAGCAGGGTCTTGATCCGCGCGATGTTCTTGCGGACCTTGTCGAACTGGTCCGGACGGCTGAGCTGGCCGGTGGCCCGCTGCATCCGGAGGTTGAACTGTTCCTTGCGGAGGCCGAGCAGCTCTTCGCCGAGCTCATCGACCGTCTTCTTGCGCAGGTCACTGGTTTTCATCGGCCTGTCTGCCTGTTCCTGATCAGATGGCGTGGCGGGTGACGAAGGTGGTGGCAACGGGCAGCTTGGAGGCCGCCAGCCGGAATGCTTCCCGCGCGATGTCCTCGGTGACGCCCTCCATCTCGTAGAGCACGGTGCCGGGCTGGACCAGCGCCACGTAGAACTCGACGTTGCCCTTGCCGCTGCCCTGCCGGACCTCCAGGGGCTTCGCGGTAACAGGCTTGTCCGGGAAGATGCGGATCCAGACCTTGCCGCCGCGCTTCACGTAGCGGGTCATCGCACGACGAGCGGCCTCGATCTGCCGGGCGGTGAGCCGGGCCCGGTCGGTCGCCTTGAGGCCGTACTCGCCGAAGGCCACGGTGTTGCCGCGCTGGGCAAGGCCGCGGTTACGCCCCTTGAACTGCTTGCGGAACTTGGTTCGCTTGGGTTGCATCATGGCGGTGATTCCTTAGCGGGCGGCCGGCGCCGGGGCCTCTTCGGCCGGCGCCTCCTGCTGGTCGAAGACCTCGCCACGGAAGATCCAGACCTTCACGCCGATGACACCGTAGGTGGTACGGGCCTCGGCGAGGGCATAGTCCATGTCGGCGCGGAAGGTGTGGAGGGGCACGCGACCCTCCCGGTACCACTCGGTGCGGGCGATCTCGCCGCCGTTCAGCCGGCCGGCGACCTGAACCTTGATGCCCTGGGCCCCCAGGCGCATCGTGTTCGTCACGGAGCGCTTCATGGCGCGGCGGAACATCACGCGACGCTCGAGCTGCTGGGCGATGCCGTCGGCGACCAGCTGGGCATCGAGCTCCGGCTTGCGGATCTCGGCGATATTGATGCGAACGTCGCTCAGGCTCATCTTCAGGAGCTTGCCGACCTGGGCGCGCAGGCTCTCGATGTCCTCGCCCTTCTTGCCGATGACCACGCCCGGCCGCGCCGTGTGGATCGTGATGTGGGCCTTGCGGGCCGGCCGCTCGATCTGGATGCGGGCGACGGAAGCGTCCTTCAGCTTCTTCTTCAGGAACTCACGCACCCGGAAGTCCGCGTCGATGTAACGCGGGAACGTCCGCGAATCGGCGAACCACTTGGACGACCAGTCCCTCGTAATGCCGAGGCGGATACCGATCGGATTGACCTTCTGACCCATGGCTACTCGTCCGCAACTTGGATGGTGATGTGGCTGCTGCGCTTCTGCCGCGGCGAGGCCCGGCCCTTGGCCGATGCCTTGAAGCGGCGCAGCCGCGGCGCCTCGTTGACGCAAATGGTGGCCACCTTCAATTCGTCGATGTCGGCGGCATTGTTGTGCTCGGCATTGGCAATGGCGGAGTCAAGCACCTTCTTGATGAGACCGGCGCCCTTCTTGGGCATCAGGTCCAGGATCTGCTTGGCGTTCGCCACGGACTTGCCGCGGATGGCGTCGGCAACCAGCCGGCACTTCTGCGGGGAGATCCGGGCGAACTTCAATGTGGCGGAAACCTGCATGGTCAAAACCCCATCAACCCGCCGACTCGGCGGCCTTGGTCTTCTTGTCGCCGGAGTGGCCCTTGAAGGTGCGGGTCGCGGCGAACTCGCCCAGCTTGTGGCCAACCATGTTCTCGGTGATCAGCACGGGAACGTGGTCCCGGCCGTTGTGGATCGCGATGGTGAGACCGACCATCTCGGGCAGGATCATCGAGCGCCGGGACCAGGTCTTGATCGGCCGCCGGTTGTTGCTGCCCACCGCCTGCCGGACCTTGTTGGCCAGGTGCAGGTCGATGAACGGTCCCTTCTTGATTGAACGAGCCACTGTGGGATTCCTTGCTTACTTCTTGCCGCGCCGACGCACGATCATGCCGTCCGTGCGCTTGTTCTGGCGGGTCTTGTAACCCTTGGTCTTCACGCCCCAGGGCGTGACCGGGTGACGGCCGCCCGAGGTCTTGCCCTCGCCGCCGCCGTGGGGGTGGTCCACCGGGTTCATCGCCACGCCGCGGACGGTGGGCCGGATGCCCCGCCAGCGCTTGGCGCCTGCCTTGCCGTACTTGCGGAGGTTGTGCTCCTCGCGGCCGACCTCCCCGATGGCCGCCCGGCACTCCACGTGAATCTTGCGCATCTCGCCGGAACGGAGCCGGACCGTGGCATACATGCCATCCCGGGCGACGATCTGCACGCTGCCGCCGGCAGCACGGGCGATCTGGGCGCCCTTGCCGGGCTTGAGCTCGACGGCGTGCACCAGGGTGCCCACGGGAATGTTGCGCAGGGGCAGCGCATTGCCGGTCTTGATCGGCGCATCCCGGCCGGAAATGACGGCGTCGCCGGCCGACAGGCCCTTGGGCGCGATGATGTAGCGACGCTCACCATCGGCGTAGAGCAGGAGGGCGAGATGGGCACTGCGGTTCGGGTCGTACTCGAGGCGCTCGACGCGGGCCTCAATGCCGTCCTTGTCGCGACGGAAATCAATGACGCGGTACAGCCGCTTGTGGCCACCGCCCTTGTGGCGGGTGGTCACCCGCCCGTAGTTGTTGTGGCCGGTGCTGCGCTCGAGCCGGGTGACGAGGGGCGTATGGGGTGCGCCCTTGTGGAGTTCCGGGGACGTGACTTTGACGACGAAGCGCCGGCCCGGGGACGTCGGTCTGGTTTGCTGAAGTGCCATGGGTGATCTCGGCTGTTCTCGGGGAGGGTCGCGCGGACTACTCGGCGCCCATGAAGTCGATGTCCTGGCCCTCGGCCAGCGTCACGTAGGCCTTCTTCCAGTCCTGCCGGCGGCCGGGACTGCGACCGAAGCGCTTCGCCTTGCCCATGCAGTTGACGACCTGCACGGCCGTCACCTGGACGTCGAACATCAACTCGACAGCGCGCTTTACGTCGGACTTGTCGGCGTCCGGACGGACCTTGAAAACGAACTGCTTGAGGCGCTCGGCGATGCGGCTGCCCTTCTCGGACAGGTGCGGCCCGACCAGGACCGACATGAGACGCTCATCGCCCAGGCGGGCGGCCAGGGACCTGGTGGCGGTGTCTCCCGCACCCTTTGCCGCACCCTTTGCCGCACCCTTCGCGGCCTTGGCCGCCCGGGGCTTGGTAGTGGCTGCTTTTGCGTTCATGACAGGCGCTCCGCGAGCGCCTTCAGCGCCCCGGACGTGGCGAGGACCTTGCCAAAGCGCACGAGGGCCACCGGGTTGAGTTCCCGCACCTCGACCACGTCGACGGCCGGCAGGTTACGGGCAGACAGGCGCAGGCTGTCGGATGCCTGTTCGACCACGATCAGCACCTGGTCCAGGTTCAGGCCCTTCAGGTACTTCACGAGATCCTTGGTCTTGGCGGTGGAGACACCAATGGCGTCCACCACGACCAGGCGCTCCTGGCGCACCAGCTCGGAGAGCACGGAGCGCATGGCCGCCTGGTACATCTTGCGGTTGACCTTCTGGGCGAAGTCCCGGGGACGCGCGGCGAAGGCACGACCGCCGCCCACCCAGATCGGCCCGCGGGTGGTACCCGCGCGGGCCTGGCCGGTGCCCTTCTGCTTGAACGGCTTGCGGCCACCGCCGCTCACCTCGGCACGGGTCTTCTGGGCCTTGGTTCCAGCCCGGCCACCAGCACGGTAGGCGGTCACGACCTGATGAATCAGGGCCTCGTTGAACTTGGCGCCAAAGGCGTCATCGGACACCTCGAGGCTGCCGCCACCCTGGATTGCAAGCTTCATGGGAGCCTCAGCCCTTCTTCTTTCTGCGGACCTTGGCCGCAGGCTTGATGACGACATGGGAACCCGCATGACCCGGGACCGCACCCCGGACCAGCAGCAGGTTGCGGTCCTTGTCGACCCGCACGACGGGCAGGTTCGCGATGCTGCGGGCGACGTTGCCCATGTGCCCGGACATGCGCTTGCCCTTGAACACCCGGCCCGGCGTCTGGCGCTGGCCGATGGACCCGGGGGCCCGGTGGGACACCGAGTTGCCGTGGGAGGCGTCCTGGGCGTTGAAATTGTGGCGCTTGATCGTGCCGGCGTAGCCCTTGCCGAGGGTGGTGCCCCGCACGTCGACCAGCTGGCCCGCCGTGAAGGCCTCGACGGTGATCTCGGACCCTGCGGGATGGGCCCCCGCCTCCTCGGCATTGACCCGGAACTCCCACAGGCCTTCGCCGGGCTCGGCGCCGGCCTTGGCATACTGGCCGGCGAGGGGCTTCGAGACCCGCGACGCCTTGACGGTCCCGGTGGTGACCTGCAGCGCCGAATAGCCGTCGGAGTCCGGGGTCTTCACCCGGGTGACCCGGTTCGGGAGCGCCTCGATCACGGTCACAGGCACGGATGCGCCGTCCTCCGTGAAGACCCGCGTCATGCCGCGCTTTCGTCCTACTAGCCCGATAGCCATGCCTGCTTCCTGGTCGGTATTCCTGCTTGCCGCAAGCCGCGCAACCTCGTCTGCGCACCTGCCGCTGCCTATGAATCCTGCGCGGACACGGCCAGCCCCAGACACCGGGGAAGCCTGATTCCGACGGAGACCCCCGAACCCTTTACCTGGCGATGTTCTGTCGCAGGGCCGTGCAAGCTGGCCGGGTCGTCTGCCCTCCTCGGTGGAGGGGCCGGCCGGCAGGCCCTACGGCGGGTTCGCTTATGTTTTGCCCTGATTCGCGCCCTGTAGCCGGCCTCTTGCAGTGCCAAACGCACTGCCCGGGGCCCTACGGGGCACTACGCGGAGCCGCGTAGTATATCAGCCTTGCGGCCGAGTTCAATTTTGCTAGTTGAGCTTGATCTGCACGTCCACGCCGGCGGGCAATTCCAGTTTCATGAGGGCGTCGACCGTCTTGTCGGTCGGCTCCACGATGTCCATCAGCCGCTTGTGGGTCCGGATCTCGTACTGGTCCCGGGCGTCCTTATCCACATGCGGGGAGGTCAGGACCGTAAACCGCTCGATCTTGCTGGGCAGCGGCACCGGGCCGCGGACCTGGGCGCCCGTACGCTTGGCGGTATCGACGATCTCCTTGGCGGAGTTGTCGATGAGCCGGTGGTCGAACGCCTTCAGGCGGATCCGGATGTTTTGACTCTTGGCCATAGCTATATCCTTGATTTAAATCAGGTATTCGATTTCGCGCCTGAAGGCGCTCCTACAGTCGCGCCTACTTCAGGATCTTGGCCACGACACCGGCGCCGACGGTCTTGCCGCCTTCCCGGATGGCGAACCGCAGACCCTCTTCCATCGCGATCGGGTTGATCAGCGACACCACCATCTTGATGTTGTCGCCCGGCATCACCATCTCGACACCCGCCGGCAGCTCGCAGGCCCCCGTCACGTCCGTCGTCCGGAAGTAGAACTGCGGCCGGTAACCCTTGAAGAACGGCGTGTGGCGGCCGCCCTCCTCCTTCGTCAGCACGTAGATCTCCGCCTCGAAGTCCGTGTGGGGCGTGATCGAGCCCGGCTTCGCCAGCACCTGGCCCCGCTCCACCTCTTCACGCTTCGTGCCACGCAGCAGCACGCCCACGTTGTCGCCCGCCTGGCCCTCGTCCAGCAGCTTGCGGAACATCTCCACGCCCGTACACGTGGTCTTCGTCGTCGCCTTGATGCCGACGATCTCCACTTCCTCGCCGACCTTCACCCGGCCACGCTCGATCCGGCCCGTCACCACCGTGCCACGCCCGGAGATCGAGAACACGTCCTCGATCGGCATCAGGAACGCCCCGTCCACCGCACGCTCCGGCACCGGGATGTACGAGTCCATCGCCGCCACCAGCTTCTCGATGCTCTGCGAGCCCATCTCGCTCGCATCCCCTTCCCAGGCCTTCAGCGCCGAGCCGATCACGATCGGCGTCTTGTCGCCAGGGAATTCGTAGGTCGACAGCAGCTCACGAACCTCGAGCTCCACCAGCTCCAGAAGCTCCTTGTCGTCAACCATGTCCGCCTTGTTCAGGTACACCACGATGTACGGCACGCCCACCTGACGCGCCAGCAGGATGTGCTCCCGCGTCTGCGGCATCGGGCCGTCCGCCGCCGACACCACCAGGATCGCGCCGTCCATCTGCGCCGCACCCGTGATCATGTTCTTCACGTAGTCCGCGTGGCCCGGGCAGTCCACGTGCGCGTAATGCCGCGTGTCCGACTCGTACTCCACGTGCGCCGTCGCAATCGTGATCCCGCGCGCCTTCTCTTCCGGCGCCTTGTCGATCTGGTCGTACGCACGTACCTCGCCGCCAAACTTCGCCGCCATCACCTTGGTCAGCGCCGCCGTCAGCGTCGTCTTACCATGGTCCACGTGACCGATCGTTCCCACGTTCACGTGCGCCTTCGTGCGCTCAAATTTGGCCTTCGACATGTCTTTCTCTCTCTGGTTG
>CALGMY010000050.1 GCA_937958785.1 uncultured Gammaproteobacteria bacterium
GCGGATCAGCTGCAGGCCCCCGGGCTTGGCGCTGTGGGCGATGGAGCCGTAGGCCATCCAGCCGGTGTCGAACTGGTATTTGAGGCCAGCGCGCCAGGTGACGGCGTCGAAGTCGACCTTGCCCTGGTCGATGGTGCCAGGCGCCACCTCGCGCAAGTCCCAGTAGTCGTCACCACAGGCGGCAATGTCGGGGAAATTGAAGGGGAATGTCTCGATGTCGGTGGGGTCGCCGCTGTCCGGGTCGAAGCCCTGGCAACGCAAGTAGGAGAAATTCCGGGTCTCGATATTGTCTTCGGCGTACCGCAGTTCCGCATTCGCGACCAGGCGGTCGGTGATGTCGAAGTCGGCCGCGCTGAAGATCGCCCAGCCATCGGACTTGTTCTGCCCGAAAGGCCGACCCAGTGGATCCAGTCCGCCATCCTCCGTCAGTGAGGTTCCGAAGATGTAGGAACCGATTGCAAGGCTCGTCGGTGCGGCTACCGGCCCGATGCCGATGTCGAACTGGGACTCCGGCAGCTGGGTGGTCGCCACGGGCGCACCGTCGAAGAACTCATTGTCCACATCGTAGTAGTACACGCCAGCCGTGTAGCGGAGCCGGTCATCACGGGGACTGGTGAAGCGGATCTCCTGGCTCCACTCTTCCGTGGTCTCGCCGTTCTCGATGTTCACGAAGCCCATGGGGGCCCGGGACCAGCTGGTCGGGTCGAGGCAGGAGGCCGGCGCGTTGGAGTCGAAGTCGTTGCAGTAGACGAGGGGGATCGTGTTGCCCGAGCTCCGGCCGAAGTCCGACCGGGAGTTCTGCTCCGTGTCCGAGTAGCCCGTGAGGAAGGTGAAGGTACCGAAATCCAGGTCCCAGACGATGTTGAGGTTGCCCCGGCGCAGGTCCCGGTTCTCGCCCGTGGCCTCCGGGATCTTGGGCATCGAGTCGCCGGTGACCGAGTTCGCCACGGGCACGCCGTTGGGGAAGTCGTCGCGCGACAGCGCGTCGGGCAGCAGCTCTAGGTCGGGAATTTCCCCGCACCAGTTCTGGAGCCGCGTGTAGGGTCCCCCCGCGTCCTCGTCCGCCAGGGTCTGCTCGATCTGGTCCTCGCAGTTGGCGGGCAGGCCCGCGGTCGCCGGTTCGTCAATCTCGTCGTTGGAGCCGTACAGCCCCAGGCTCACGTCCAGCGTGTCCGTGGGCCGCCAGCGCAGCTTGCCCTGCAGGCTGCGGTACCGGTAGCCGCCGATCTGCGTGTCCGGCGCGAGGCTGTTGTCGTAGGAGCCGTCCCACTCGTCGTACATGGCGGAGACGCGGCCCGTGAGGGTCTCCCCGATCAGGGGGCCGCTGAACATGCCGAGGGCGCGCCGCTTGCCCCGGTTGCCGGTCTCGACCTCGGTCCTGGACTCGAACTCGTCGCTCGGGGCCTTGGTGACGTAGTTGATGGCGCCGCTGAACGCCGTCCGGCCATAGAGTGCACTCTGGGGGCCCTTGACGACCTCGATGCGCTCCACGTCGAGCTGGCTGAAGTTGAGGCCCTCGCGGCCGGACACGTAGACGTTGTCGACGAAGATGGCGGTCGCCTGCTCGCCGAAGATGTCCTGGGGCACGACGCCCCGGATCACTACGACCGGCAGGTTCTCGCCGAAGGCGTTGAAGAAGTTGAGCCCCGGGGTGAGGTTCGAGATGTCGGCCAGGTTGTTGATGCCGGCCTGGGCCACGAGGTCTGAATCGAACGCCGTGATCGCCAGTGGCACTTCCTTCAGCTTCTCCTCGAACTTGCGCGCCGTCACCGTGATCTCGGCAATCTGGGCATGACCTGCCTGGGGTGCCCCCAGGCCTGCCGCGACGGTTGCGGTGGCAGCGAGGACCACCCGCACTGACCTCTTGATCGATCGACTCATCCCCTGAACCCCTGAATGCGATTGATGTTGCGTGCGTCGACCTTGCTTCAGCGGGCGGACCCGGCCTTCTGCTGCGCCCGGCGGCGCCGCAGAAGGGGCAGGCCGCCCAGCAGCGCCAGGCTCCACGGATCCACGGCGCCCGTGCCCCCGGGCAGGAGGCCGCCGTTGCCACCACCACCGCCACCGCCCGCGGCAGTCACGGTGATGGCGAAGGTGCCGGTGTCGCTCTGGCCGGCGCCATTCTCGTCAGTGATGGTCACGACGCAGCTGTCGGCGCCCGAGTAACCCGCATTCGGCGTGTAGGTCAGGTTGGTGCCGGACAGGGCGCAGGTGCCATTCGCTGCTGCGGTCGTCACCGCCAGCGTGTGCTGGGCGAGAGAGCCATTGCCGGCCGTGAACGTCAGCGCCCTTGCCGCCGAGGCCGTGTCCTGGGCGGTCGTGATGGTGCTGTCGGCCAGGGTTGGCGAGACGTCCGCGATGTTGACCGTGACCGTGCCAGTGGCCGTCTCCGGCGTACCCGGGTCGCCATCGGTAATCGTGTAGTCGAAGCTGCCCGTGCCCTTGAAGAAGGACATGGACGGCGTGAAGGTCACCACGTTGCCAGTGACGCTGGTGGTGCCATTGACGGCGGCGGAGGCGGTCACCGTCGTCGGCGCATTGCCGAGGTTGTTGCCTGCCAGGGTACCGGCGTTGAACGGGCCGCTCACGGTGTTGGGTGCCGAACCCTGGGTCGAAATCGCGAGGGTGCCGTTGCCAGCCACCGGGATGGCGTTATTCACCGTGACACTCACCGTGCCGGAGTCAGTCAGGTCGCCATCGGTGATCTGGTAGGTAAAGTTCTCCGTGTAGGTGGGCGTGCCAGCTGCGGTGGGGGCTGGGGTGTAGCTGACGGACACCGTGGCCGCGGACGCGGCGGCACCCGCGGTTGCCGTGCCACCCTGGTCAGGCGGGCTCGTGATTGTGACCGTCACCGGGTCGGTGAAGCCCACGTCATTGGCGCCCACCAGGATATTGATGGCTGCGCTGTTGCGGGTGGTGGTGGCGGTGTCGGGGTTGGCGCCGCCGGCCAGGATATTGACGGTCACGGTGGCGGTGTCGCTGGTCAGGCCATCCCCGTCGAGCACCGTGTAGACGAAGGTATCGGTGCCGGTTTCCGCGGGTCCGGAGGTGTACTCGATCGTGATGCCGGCCTGGTTGCCCGGATTGGTGCCCAGCACCGTTGCCGTGCCCTTGGCGGGCGGCGTTGAGATGCTTACCGTCACTGGGTTGCCGAAGTTGACGTCATTGGCCAGCACGTCCAGCTCCTGCGCCACGGCCTGCAGGACATTGAAGGGCCCGTCATTCACCGCATCCGGAGCGGCCGTGAAGGTCAGGAAATTGGCGCCCGCCTCGGCAAGGACGGGATTGGGGTTGCTTGGCAGGGTGATCGGGATGGAATTCCGGATGACCAGCTTCCGGTCGCTCGCCGGCACGGCGGTATTGTCGACCTGGACGTCCCAGAGGTCGAACGCGCCATCCTGGGCATCGCAGGGCGGGATCGCGGCCACTGTGGTCACGCCGCGGGTATTGCCGGTGCTCGCGTCGTCGCCGCCCACCGTGCGCTGCACGCACTTGGCGTTGCCGCCCACGTTGTACTGTGCGGAACTGCCCAGGAGGAAGTCGTCCCCGATGCTCACGTTGAGGCAGCCGTTGGCGCCGACAGTGCTGAGGAAGGTGCCCTCGATGCACTGGTAGGATCCGGCGGAGGTCGTGTTGTTCACCGTGTCGATGACCAGGTCCGTGACCCGGTCGCTGATGACGGGTGAGCCGTTCGCGTTGCTGCTGATGAACGAAGTGCTCTGGAAGGTGCCGGTCATGGCCAGGACGCCCGTGGCCGCGTCCCACGTCCAGGCCGCGTTGGAATCAACGGCGTTCGCCACCGCCCAGTTGCCACCCGTGGTTGCGGCGCTGCTGAGGCAAGGCTGGGTGGCACCCAGCGGCGTGCAGAACTTCCACTTCAGCGTGGAGAGCGCGCCGCTGGCGCTCCGCTGGTTGTGCGTGTCGAGCCGCACGGGCACAGGCGCCGCGCTGGCGACGCCGGCCACTGCAAGCAGCGCCAGGGTGATGAATGCGTGTATTGCTTTGCTCACGGAATTGCCCTCAACGAAAACTTGAAATCTGCTGGTTCCATCCAACCCGGCGTGCGTCAGTCGGCCGACTTGCGGCCGAAGGAGAACTCGACGGCGAGGTTGACCGATGACAGGTCGCCCACGTCGGCGTCGAACATCTCGTACTCCGCCCGGAAGCCGATCAGGTCCGTCAGGCGGAACACCACGCCGGCGCCACCCACCACGCCCCGCTCGGAGGAGGTGGAATTGGTCACGCCATCCACGGCCAGCTCGTCGTCGAAGTCGTAGATGCCGGCCTTCACGTAGGCATCGAAATCTTCCATGGTCGTCGGGATGTAGAACACGCCCTGGGCGGAGAAGCCCGTGAAGGTCAGCTCGAGCTGGCCCGGCAGGTCCTCGCTCGTGGACCGGTCCTCGAAGTTGCCCGACATGTGGTACGCCGCCTCGAGCCCCACCCAGCGGTTGAACTGGTACTGGCCGTAGAACTTGTAGCCCACGGCGTTGTCATCGATGAAGGAGTCACCGAGTTCGGCGGCGGAGACATCGTCACCGTCGAAGGTGCCGAAGGCAGCGGCCACACCGGCCCGCCAGCCCGGTTCGGTCTGGTCCGCCTGGGCCGACCAGCTCGCCAGAGCGAGCAAACCCAACACTGCCATTCGCTTCATTTCGCAAGTCTCCTCAAAGTGTGGATGCCGGGGTCACGTCACCCGCTGGTGCGCTCCCGGTATGGTGCAACGGAAAATCCCAAGGCCCTGCCGTCCCCGCGTCGCCTTGTTATGGTTCTTGCTGACGCCTGCCCCGGGCCGGCCATCCGGGACGTATTCCCGTTTCCCCACGCCCGGCCGGCGCAGCAAAACGACCATAACCAATCCCCGAGTTATAAAGCAAGCGTCATCCGGGTTATATGCCACCCGCCGCGGTGATCCGCCGCAGTGCTGGCGCCTGCGCGATATGCTTCGCGGCCGCCGGCGATTAATCACCCTGTCCGAAAGCCCGCCCTTTCCGAAGGCCTGCCATGAAGCATCCGAAGATGACCGCCTTCCTCGCGGTGGCCGCCGCCCTGGTGCTGTGGGTGTCTGTCGCGGGAATCGAAGGGGAACGGCCACGGGCTGACCTCTCCCCCGGCGTCGCGACGCCGGGGGCCGTGCTGGTGCTCGGTGGAACGCGGGCGACCGGCCTCGAGGTCGTGCGGCTGCTCCGGGCCCGGGGCGACGCGGTCGTGGTGCTGGCCCGGCCGGGATCCGATGCGGCGGCCGCGGAGGCCCTCGGCGCCCGGGTGGTCCGGGGCGACGCCCTCGAGCCCGTCGACCTCTCCGCCGCCCTGGCGGGCGGGCCGTTCCGCGCCATCGTGTCCACACTCGGTGGACGCAACCTTCAAGGCCCGCGGCCGGATTTCGAGGGCAATCGCAACGCGGTGGACGCCGCCCGTTTCGCCGGGGTCCGGCGCTTCGTGCTGGTCACGGCCATCGGAGCGGGGGATTCCAGGACGGCGGCGCCAGCGATCGCCCGGTACATGCTGCGCAACGTACTGCGGGAAAAGACCAAGGCCGAGGACTTCCTGACCACCAGCGGCCTCGACTACACCATCATTCGCCCCGGCGGCCTGCTGGACGGGGAGGCCGGGGGCCGCGCCTATCTCACGCCCGACACCCGGGCCATGAGCTGGATCCGCCGGGCCGATGTCGCGAGGCTCACCGTCCAGGCCCTGGACGATCCCCGGGCGATCGGCCAGGTCTTCCACGCCTTCGACCCGGACCGGACCCGCTTCTGGTCCATCGTGGCGAACTGAGCGGGCACGGCATGCACGGGAGCAGGGAGCGCGGGACGCGAACGGCGGCGCTCGCGGCTGGACTGCTCGCCTCCGCCGTTGCCGCAGGCGGGCCCCCCGAGGAGTTGCTGGTCACGGGCACCCGCCTGCCGGCCGCCACCGCGCTGTTCCCGGGCGCCACCACGGTGCTGGACCGGGCCGGGATCGACGCCCGCAACGATGCGCTCGCCGTCGACCTGCTCCGGGACGTCCCCGGCCTGCACGTGAACCAGCCCGGTGCGGGGGGTGTTGCCCAGGTCTTCATCCGGGGCGCCGAGCCCAACTTCACCGTGTTCCTGCTCGACGGCATCGAGGTGAACGACCTCAACAACACCCGGGGCGGTTCCTTCGACCTCGCGAGCCTCAACCTCGCCGACCTGGAGCGCGTCGAGATCGTGCGGGGCCCCCAGTCCTCCATCTATGGCTCCGACGGACTCGCGGGCGTGGTGAACTTCATCAGCCGGGATGCCGGCGCGACGCCCGGTGCCGCCGTGGAGCTCGAGGCGGGTGGCGAGGGCTTCCGGCGGGGCAGCCTGCGGGCGGACGGGCCCCTGGGCGCGACCGCCGGCGTCGCGGTGCAGGCCAGCCACCGGGACGACGGCGAGGCCGTGCCCGGCAGCACGAACGAGGTGGACACCGTCTCCGCCCGGCTCCGCTGGCAGCCGGCGGCAGCGGTACTGGCCCGCGCCCAGGTCCGCCATGCCCGCTCGGCGCGCACCACCTATCCCGAGCAGAGCGGTGGCCCGGAACTCGCCGTGCTGCCGGACCTCGAGTCCGGCGAGGCGGACGACCTGACCGTCGGCGGCGACCTCGCCTGGACCCTGAACGACCGGGTCGCCCTCGAGGCGATCGCCTCGGTCTACGACCGCTCCGACCAGTATGACTCGCCCGGCATCGCGCCCTTCGACGTGATCCCGCCCAACGGCGCCCGCAACGACCTCGAGCGGCGCTACGGGGCATTGCGGGCCACGGTCAGCGCCGGCACCCGGCTCGAGGGCACCGTCGGTGTCGACCACCAGCGGGAGTCCGGCACGTCCGGAGGCTACGTGGAGTTCGAGCCCGGCAACCCGCTGCCCACCAGCTTCGACCTGGACCGGCGCGTCCTCGGGCTGTTCGCCGAGGGGCGTTTCCGCCCGGCCGATCCCTGGGTGCTCCAGGCCAGCCTGCGCCGGGACGACCCGGACGAGGCCGACGCGGAGACCACGGCCCGCCTCGGCGCCGTCTATTCACTCCCGGACGGCGCCACCCGCGTGCGGGTGAACTGGGGCACGGGCTTCAAGCTGCCGGGCTTCTTCGCCCTCGGCAGCCCCCTGGTGGGTAACCCGGACCTGCGGCCCGAGACCAGCACCAGCCTGGAACTGGGTCTCAGCCGCGTGCTGGCGGGCGGCGCGGGCCAGGTCGACCTCGCGCTGTTCGACAATGACTACGAGGACCTCATCGACCTGGACCCCGACACCTTCCGCAACGTCAATCGCGACCGGGTCACCACCCGGGGGGCGGAACTCGCCGGGACCGTCGCCCTGTCGTCCGCCGTCAGCCTGCGGGGCCACGTGACCTTCACCGATATCGACGTCAAGGGTGCTGACCGGGAACTGCAGCAGCGGCCCGAGTGGCGGGGCGGGGCGGCGCTGCGCTGGCAGCCGTCCGGGACCTGGCTCGCGGACCTCGACTGGCTCTACACCGGCGACGTGCTGGACTCGTCCCTGCCCACGGGCCAGCTCACGCTGCCGGCCTGGAACCGGGTGGACCTCAGCGTCACCTGGACCCCGGTGCCGGGCCTCGCGGTCACGTTCGCCGTCGACAACCTGCTCGACGCCCACTATGAGGAAGCCATCGGCTTCCCGGCCGCCGGCCTCCGTCCGCGGCTCGGCTTCCGCTTTGGCTTCGGCGCCTGAGGGGGCTTCGATGACGAGGCCCGGCCATCCGCGTCCCAACCGGCTGCTGCCGGGCCACCAGCTGGCGTTGCCCCTGTGGGAATTCGCTGCGCGGCGCTCGCTCGCCGGTTTCCGGCGCCAGCTCGACCAGGGGCCGGCGCGCAACGAGGAGACGCTGCGGGCGATCCTCCGGCGGAGCATGGCGACCGGGATCGGGCGGCGGAGCGGCTTCGACCGGCTCGTCCGCTCGCCGCACCTCGGGGCCGACTACGCCCGGGCACTGCCGGTGGCCGGCTACGACCACTTCCGGGCCGACTTCGAGCGCATCGCCGAAGGCGCCCGGGACCTGCTGTTCCCCGGCGCGCCCCGCCTCTTCGTCAGCACGTCGGGAACGACGGGCGACCCCAAGCTCTTCCCGGTCACGGCGCGCCAGCAGAACGCGGCGCTGAAGTTCATCGCCCTGCTGACGCCCGCCGCGCGGGCCGCCTGCGTGCCGGGCCTCGGCTTCCGCCAGCCGACCGCGACCCTCATGGTGGCGAGCCGGCCAGGCCGGGCGACGGCGGCCGGCATCCCGGTGGGCAACCCGAGCGGCGCGGGCCTGCGCCGGGTGATGGCGCTGGCGCCCCCGTTCTGGGTGTTCCCGGCGACCGTGCTGACCGTGCAGGACCACCCCACTGCGCTGTACCTGCACGCCCTGTTCGCGCTGCGCGCGCCGGATCTCGGCTGCATCGAGGCCATCTACTGCAGCCATATCGTGAGCTGGATGGGCCTGATCGCGCACCGGGCCGGGGAGCTCGCGCGGGACATCGCCGACGGCACCCTCGCCCCGGACCTCGTGCTCACCGCCGGCGAGCGGGCGGCGCTCGGGGCCGTCCTCGCCCCGGACCCCGCCCGCGCGCGGGCCGTGGAGCGGGCCCTCGCCGCCGGTCCGGACGGCCTGATGACCCGCCTCTGGCCGGACCTCAAGGTCCTGAGTTCGGTGGTCAGCGGGGCCTTCGCGGTGAGCGTGCCCCGCCTGAAGCAGCTGGCCGGGCCCGGCCCGGCGCTCTACACGACCTGCTTCGGCGCCACCGAGGGCCTGGTGGGCATCAACCTGTGGGCCGACCAGCCGGAACGCTACGCACTGGCCCTCGGTGCCACTTTCCTCGAATTCCTGCCGGTCGCCGACTGTGACGCGCCGGACCCCCGGACCGTGGGCATCGACGCGGTGGTGTGCGGTCAGTCCTACGAGGTGGTGCTGACGAATCACGCGGGGCTCTACCGGTACCGGCTGGGGGACGTCGTGCGCATCGTCGACTTCGCCGGCCGGACACCGGTGTTCGAATTCGACCACCGGCGGGGGAACGTCCTCGACCTGGTTGGCGAGAAGACCACCGACCAGCACTTTCAAGACGCCTTCGCGCGCCTCGCCCGTGAGCTCCCCGGCGGAGAGGCGAGGCTGGTGGACTTCCTCGTCTGGCCCGGCATCGAGGCCACGCCGTACCGGTACATCGCCTATGTGGAGCTCGCCGGGACCGGACCCGCGCCGGACGCGACCGACCTGTCGGTGCGTCTCGACGCGCTGCTCGCCGGCGAGAATCCCGCCTACCTGACCCTGGGCCGGGCCAACGGCCGGCTCGGTCCGCCCGCGGTGCGCCTGCTGCGGCCGGGCACCCTGGAAGCGTTCCTCGACCGGCACCGGGCCACCACCGCCGGTGCCAACGCCAACCAGGCCAAGATCCCGCGTCTGCTGCGCGATCCGGCGCAACGGGCCTGGCTGGAGGCGCGGTGCCTCGCGCCAGGTACGCCCCCGGGGAGGCCTTGAGCATCCACCGGCCCGGCCCGGAGACCGCCCCCGGCAAGGGTTTTTTACAAAATGCCGGTAGCGGCTGGCTGGCGGCGTTCCGGGTGCGATGCAAGAAAGGCGGCCGCTGATTGACACTCGTCGGTTCTGGCAGCACCTTGAATGCAGGCCCGGTGAACCAGACCTAGAACAAATTCGCGGTCGCCGGCCTCATCTCAATCCGCGCGCAGGGACACAGGGGGAACACCAGTGCACCTCAAAGCAGTATCCGGACTCTTCCTCGCCGCCTGGCTGTCTGCCGCCCCGGCCCAGGGCGTGACGCTCGGCTTTTACTGCATCACCGGCAACAACGCCGGTGACTGCAGCATCGGCGCCGCCCAGCTGACCGTCGAGGCCACCGACCTCGGCGGTGGCAACGTCAATTTCCGCTTCGTCAATGCCGGTCCCGCAGCCTCGTCCATCAGCGAGGTCTATTTCGACGACGGCACCTTGCTGGGGTTGTCGACCGTCGCCCACAGCGCCAGTGACCCCTGGACGGGCGGCTCGGCCTCCCCGGGCAACCTGCCCGGTGGGGCCTCCATCAGTCCGCCTTTCGTGACCACGGCCGGTTTCCTGGCCGAGTCCAACCCGTCCCCGGTGCAGAACGGGGTGCGGCCGGGCGAGTGGCTCGACGTGGTGTTCAGCCTCCAGGGCGGTGGCACCTTCGCCGACATCCTGGCGGAACTCGGCACCGGCGAGTTGCGCGTCGGCATGCACGTGATCGGTTTCCAGAGCGGCGGCAGCGAGAGCTTCGTGAACACCGTCGTGCCGGTGCCGGCCGCTGCCTGGCTCTTTGGGTCCGGCCTGGTGGCCGTCGGGCTTGCCCGCCGTCGCCGGGTCGTATGACCTAGAGCAATCCTGCCCTGACCAGCCGCTCGATGTCGGCCCGCTGCCAGGCGCCGAACTCCTGGCGCTCCGGGACCCGCGCCCTGCCGCCGTCGAGCAGCAGGTTGGCCGGGTGGAAGCTGGCCTGCCGGTAGCTGTCCACGTAGGCCTGGAAGGGCTGCCGGGAGAGCACGTTGGCAAGGCCGGTCTTGCGCCGGCAGGCGCGGAGCGCGCCCAGGTCGATGGTGGCGTAGGCCACCATGGACTCGCCCCCCGGTGCCGCCTCGGCCAGGATCTGCCCCGTGTAGTCCACGACCTTCGACATGCCGGTGGTGGATTCCGCCGGGATCGGGATGTGGTTCAGGGCCGCCGAATTGGCGGAGACCACGTAGGCGATGTTCTCCGCCGCCCGGGCCCGGCGGCCCAGTTCCTTGGGCGCGACTGACGGGCTGCCCACCTCGCTCGACGGGTGGATGAAGATCTCGGCGCCCCGCATCGCCGTCATGCGGGCGATCTCCGGGTACTGGATTTCCTCGGAGGCGATGGCGGCCAGCCGGCCGATGGGGGTGTCAGCCACCGGGAACACCCCGTCGAAGCCGTAGATCTCGAGGTAGCGGTCCCAGACATCGTAGGGCGTGGGCGCGGACAGGGAGATCATGCGGCGGTACCGCAGCACGGTCGTGCGGTCCGGCGCGATCACAAAGCAGGCCTGGAAGTACAGCTCCGGGAAGTGCGGGTCCACCTCATAGGCGTTGCCCGCCAGGTACACCTGCGACTTCGCCGCGATGTCCGCCAGGGCCCGGTACTCGGGGCCGTCCAGTTCCAGGGCGGCCTTGTCCCGCCAGGCCGGTATGGACTCGCCCAGCGGGAATCCCGTGAGGAAGTACTCCGGCAGCACCACGAGTTTCACGTCGAGGCCGCTGAACTGCCGGATGAAGCCCTTGCTGGCCGCCACCGAGGCCGCGATCCGCTCGAGGCTGGCCGCCATCCGTGCCCGGGCCGCGGCCCGGGCGGGGCAGTCATTGACGCAGGCGGTGGCGATCTGCAGGGCGAGGGCGGCGTAGCGCTCGGGTGCGGGCGATTCCGGGGGGCTGGTGCTCATCACGCCGCATTGTTTCACTTAACCGGTCGGCGTCAACTGGCGATTTGCCGCGGTGAGGGGCTATGTATAATCGCTGCGGATTTCAGGGCCGGGCCTCCGCCCGCCACCTCTCCAGGGCACCATGCAGCCGACCAACACCAAGAACCCCGATTATTTCCACAAGGTGGTGGATTGCCAGTGGGCGTGTCCCGCCCACACCGACGTGCCGGGCTACATCCGGCTGATCGCGCAGGGCAAGTACACCGAGGCCTTCCTCCTCAACCGCGCGTCCAACGTCTTCCCGGGCATCCTCGGGCGGGTGTGCGACCGGCCCTGCGAGCCGGCCTGCCGGCGGGGCCGGGTCGAGGACAAGCCCGTGGCCATCTGCCGGCTGAAGCGGGTTGCCGCGGATCTCGCTGACGACTACAGCGGGTTCCTGCCCAAGCCCGTCGCCCGCCGGAACGGCAAGCGGGTGGCCATCGTCGGCGCGGGCCCGGCGTCCCTGACCGTGGCCAACGACCTGCTGCCGCTGGGCTACGAGGTGGTCATCTTCGAGGCCCAGAAGGTGCCGGGCGGCCTCATGCGCTCCAACATCCCGTCGTTCCGCCTGCCCGCGGAGGTCCTGGACCGGGAGATCGGCGACATCATCGGCATGGGCGCCGAGCTGAAGCTCGGCCACCGCATCGAGAGCCTTAAGAAGCTGCGGGGCGAAGGTTACGACGCCATCTTCGTCGGCACCGGCGCGCCGAAGGGCAAGGAGCTGAAGCTCCCGGGCCGCTACGACGACAAGGATCACGTCCACATCGGCATCGACTGGCTCGAGGCCGTGGCCTTCGACCACGTGAAGAGCATCGGCGAGAAGGTGCTCATCATCGGCGTCGGCAACACCGCCATGGACTGTTGCCGCACCTCCCTGCGCCTCGGCGCGAAGAGCGTGAAGGTCATGGCCCGCAAGCCCCGCCAGTTCTTCAAGGCCTCGCCCTGGGAGCTGGAGGACGCGGAGGAAGAGACGGTCGAGATCGTCATCAACCGCTCGCCCAAGGCCTTCGTCACGGAAGGAGGCCGGCTGAAGGGCATGCTCTTCGACGTCATGGAGTACGACATCGACGCCCGGGGGCGGATTACGGCCGAACGGATCACGGGCGAGGAGCTCCTCCCCGCCGACGACATCGTGCTCGCCATCGGCCAGGAGAATGCCTTCCCCTGGATCGAGCGCGACCTCGGCATCGAGTTCGACAAGTGGGACGTGCCGAAGGTCGACGAGAAGACCTTCGAGTCCACGCTGCCCGGCGTGTTCTTCGGCGGCGATGCCGCCTTCGGTCCCAAGAACATCATCTGGGCGGTCGAGCATGGCCATCAGGCCGCGATCTCGATCCACAAGCATTGCCAGGGCGAGCCCGTGGCCGACCGCCTGCCCGACGGCATGAACCTCCAGACATCGAAGATGGGCATGCACGAATGGGCCTACAGCAACAACTATGACGGCGCCGAGCGCCGCCTGATGCCCCACGTGAGCCTCAAGGAGCGGTTCAGCAAGCTCAACATCGAGGTCGAGCTGGGCTTCACCGCCGAGGAGGCCATGGAGGAGGTCGAGCGCTGCCTTAACTGCGACGTCCAGACGGTGTTCACCGACAAGCTCTGCATCGAGTGCGATGCCTGCATCGACATCTGCCCGGTGGACTGCCTGACGATCACCCCGGTGGGCAGCGAGGAAGAGCTCCGCGGCCGGCTGACCGCCCCGGCGCTCAACGTCACCCAGGCGCTGTTCGTGTCCGGGGCGCTGCCCCAGACCGGGCGCGTGATGGTAAAGGACGAGGACCTCTGCGTGCATTGCGGCCTGTGCGCCGAGCGCTGCCCGACCGCAGCCTGGGACATGCAGAAGTTCACCCTGCTGCGTCCCAAGGCCATCGACGAGGCCAACCGCCCCACCCCCGGCAAGCGCCAGTTCGGCACCTGAAGAACCCCACACCGATGAGCAGTTCCACCAAGCGGCCCCAGGACAACGACTTCACCGTCAAGATCGCGAACGTCAACGGCACGGGTTCGGCCAGTGCCAACTCGATGCTCATGAAGTCGCTGTTCCGCATGGGCATCCCCGTGTGCGGCAAGAATTACTTCCCGTCGAACATCCAGGGGCTCCCCACCTGGTACGAGATCCGCGTGAGCGCCGAGGGGCACCTGGCCCGGTCGGGGCGCGTCGACCTCATGGTCGCGATGAACGCCGAGACCTACCGGAAGGACCACGCCGAGGTCGCGCCGGGCGGTTACCTGGTCTACGACTCCACGTGGCCCCGCAGCCAGCTGTTCAACCGCACTGACATCCACATCCTCGGCGTGCCGCTCTCGCGCATCTGCAACGAGAACTTCGACAAGGCCCGCTCGCGGATCCTGATGAAGAACATCATGTACGTGGGCGTTCTGGCCGCGCTGCTCGACCTCGACATGGACGTGATCAAGCAGCTGCTGAACGACCAGTTCGCGGCCAAGGCGCACCTGCTGGACGCCAACCAGAAGGCCATCGACCTGGGCTATGCCTACGCGAAGGAGAATTTCAGCTGTCCGCTGCCTTTCCGGGCGCGGACGCTGGACAGGACCCGCGGCCACATCATGATCGATGGCAACACCACGGCCGGCCTTGGCTGCCTCTACGCCGGGGCCACGGTAGGGGCCTGGTACCCGATCACGCCGTCCACGTCGCTGATGGACGCCTTCAAGAAGTTCTGCGAGAAGCACCGCAAGGACCCGGAGACGGGCAAGTCCAACTACTGCATCATCCAGGCCGAGGACGAGCTCGGCGCCATCGGCATGGTGCTGGGTGCCAGCTGGAACGGCGCCCGGGCCTTCACGCCGACCAGTGGTCCCGGGATCTCGCTCATGAACGAGTTCCTGGGCTACGGCTACTTCACCGAGATCCCTGCCGTGCTGTTCAACGTGCAGCGCTGTGGCCCGTCCACCGGCATGCCCACGCGCACCCAGCAGGCGGACCTCATGGCCTGCGCCTACGCCTCCCACGGCGATACGCGGCACGTGCTGCTGTTCCCGGCCAACCCGGAGGAGACCTTCTATCACGCGGTGCAGGCCTTCGACCTGGCCGAGCGGCTGCAGACGCCGGTCATCGTGCTCACTGACCTCGACATCGGCATGAACGACTGGATGTGCCGGGACCTCCAGTGGGACGACAACTACCAGCCGGACCGCGGCAAGGTGCTGACGGCCGAGCAGATCGCGGCGCTGCCGAAATTCAACCGGTACGTGGATGCCGATGGCGACGCCATCGCCGCCCGCACGCTGCCGGGCACGCACCCGAAGGGCGCGTATTTCACGCGGGGCTCCGGCCACAACATGTATGGCGCCTACACCGAGGATGCGGCTGAGTACCAGGCGGTGGTCGACCGGCTGCGCCGCAAGTTCGACACGGCGAAGGCGCTCGTGCCCCCGGCCGAGGTCATCGCCAGCGACAAGTGCCGCGTTGGCCTCCTCACGATCGGTTCCTGCGACAACGCCGTGAAGGAGGCCCGGGCCATCCTGGCCGAGTCCGGCGTCAACCTGAACTACCTGCGCGTGAAGGGCTTCCCCTTCGGCAGGGAGGTCCAGGAATACCTGGACAGCCACGACCGCATCTACGTCGTCGAGCAGAACCGCGACGCCCAGCTCCGCAGCCTGCTGCTGCTCGAGACCCGGGTCGACCCCGTGAAGCTGGTGCCCGTCCTGCACTACGACGGGCTGCCGATCCTCGCCCGCACGGTCGTGGACGGCGTCAACAAGGATCTCGCCAGAGGTAAGGCCGCATGAGCTTCATCGCCAAGCCGAGGGTTGCCCATCCCAACCTGCCCCGCAACGACCTCGGCCTCACGGTCCGGGAGTACGAGGGTGCCATGTCCACCCTCTGCGCCGGCTGCGGCCACGACTCCATCACCGGCGCGATCATGCAGGCGGTCTTCGAGCTGTCGATCCCGCCACACCGTCTCGCCAAGCTCTCTGGCATCGGCTGCTCGTCCAAGACCCCGGCCTACTTCGCCAGCGCCTCCCACGGCTTCAACACGGTGCACGGTCGCATGCCCTCGGTGGCCACCGGCGCCAACGCCGCCAACCAGGACCTGCACTACATCGGCGTGTCCGGCGACGGCGACACCCTGTCCATCGGGCTCGGCCAGTTCCTGCACGCCGTCCGCCGCAACCTGAACATGCTGTACCTCATCGAGAACAACGGTGTGTACGGCCTCACCAAGGGCCAGTTCTCGGCCTCCGCCGACCTGGGCTCGAAGGCCAAGAAGGGCGACGTGAACCAGCAGCCGCCCATCGATCCCGCGCTCACCCTGCTCGCGACCGGCGCCACCTTCATTGCCCGCAGCTTCTCCGGCGACCGGGCCCAGCTCGTGCCCCTCATCAAGGCCGGCATGAAGCACCGGGGCTTCGCCGTCATCGACGTGATCTCACCCTGCGTCACCTTCAACGACCACGAGGGCTCGACCAAGAGCTACGAGTTCACGCGCAAGCACTCCATGACGGCGATCTACACCGATTTCGTCCCGCCCGCGAAGGAGATCCGCGCCGAATACGAGGCTGGCAAGGCCATGCCGGTCCGCATGCACGACGGCACCGAGATCGTGCTGCGCAAGGCCGACGGCGCCTACGATCCCACCGACCGGACCGCGGCCTTCCAGTACCTGCAGGAGCGCCAGCGGGCAGGCGAGATCGTCACCGGCCTCCTGTACATCGACGAGACCAAGCCCGACATGCACGAGCTTGCCAACACGCCCCCGGGGCCGCTCGCAACGCTGCCCTTCGCCAAGGTCTGTCCCGGCAGCAAGACCCTGGCCTCCATCCAGGCGAAGTTCCGGTAGGAGCGCCTTCAGGCGCGATCCCGGTCAGTGCACGCCCTCACCATCTTCCTGCTGGCCCTCCTGCTGGCGGCCTGCGCGACGCCGGCCACGGCCCCGCTCAGCCCCTCCGACCAGGAAAGCCTCGCCCGTACCGCCGAAGCCCACGAGCACGACACGCCGGTGGCAACCCCCGCGGCCACCACGCCACCGGTTCGGCCGGTCACCGGCAGCACGGTCACCTACGGCCGGGTCGACGGCAAGGATCTCCAGGGCTACCTGGCGCGGCCCGCGTCGGCCAAGGGGCCACTGCCTGGCCTCATCGTGATCCACGAGTGGTGGGGCCTCAACGACAACGTGCGGGACGAGGCCGCGCGGCTCGCCGCCGAGGGTTACGTGGTGCTGGCCGTGGACCTTTACCAGGGTCGGCTGGCCACCGCCCCGCCGGAGGCCATGAAGCTCAGCCGGGAGCTCACCACGAATCCGGGCCCTGCCGAGGCGAACCTGCGCGCCGCCTACGCCTACCTCGAGGACACCGAACGGGCGCCGCGGATCGGCAGCATCGGCTGGTGCCTCGGCGGCCGCTGGTCCCTGCGCACGGCCCTGCTGCTGCCCGACCGCCTCGATGCCACGGTGATCTACTACGGGTCCGTGCAGGCGGACGAGACCGAGCTCGCCCGGCTGCAGCTGCCGGTGCTCGGCCTGTTCGCGGCGAACGACCGGGTGGTGCCGGCGCCGACGGTCGCTGCCTTCGAGGCGACCATGAAGCGGCTCGGCAAGGACGTGGAAGTCCACGTCTATCCGGCCACGGAGCACGCCTTCGCCAACCCGTCGGGCACCGCCTACCAGGCCGCCGCCGCCGAGGACGCCTGGCGCCGGACCACCGCTTTCCTCGCGGAGCACCTCACCCGGTGATCCGGCGGATCGGCACCGTCAGCTACCAGCTGGCGCGACGGATCGTCGTGGCCGTGATCGGCGGGACCATCCTGCTCGGCGGCATCATCATGCTCGTGACCCCGGGTCCGGGCGTCGCGATCATCCTGCTCGGCCTCGCCATCCTGGCGATCGAGTTCGCCTGGGCGAAGATCTGGCTCGGCCGGGTCCGCCACAGCGTCACGCCGGAGGGCCGCGCCCAGCTGCGTGGCCACTACCTGCGCTGGCGGGAGCAGTGGTCCAGCTGGATGCGCCGCGCGCGTTAGTTCAGCGCCCGGGACAGCCGGCGGCGGAAGTCGCGCACCAGGGCGTCATCTGGCCCCAGCCACTCGAACAGGCGCAGCAGCGCGAGGCGTCCGGCATCGTCCCGGTAGGCCCGGCTGCGGATCGTGAGGTTCAGGAAGGCATCGGCAGCCCGCTCATGGGCGCCGGCAATGGCAGCCTTCAGCCCGTCGGCGTAGAGGGCGTCCAGGTCCGAGTTCCCGGTCTCGACGGCCGCGAGTTCGGCAGCAAACGCCGCCCGCGCCAGCCCTTCGGGACTGTCAGGCCCCGGTTCCACCGGCGCCAGCGCTTCGGCGAGATACGGCTCGACCCAGTCCCGGATCGCCCGCTCGGGCTGGACCCCGCTGAACTGGCTCGCGACCGCGCCGTTCCGGAACAGCATGACCGTCGGGATGCTGCGGATCTGGTAGCGGGCGGCCAGCGCCTGCTCGGCATCCGTGTCCACCTTCACGACCCGGGCGCGCCCCGAGAGTGCCTTCGCGACGTTCTCCAGGATCGGGGCGAGGCTCCGGCAGGGGCCGCACCAGCTCGCCCAGAAGTCCACGAGGACCGGCGCGTCCCGGGACGCGGTGATCACGTCCTCGTCGAACCGGGCGAGGGTGGTGGCAGCGATGAGGCTCATCCCCCCAATCTGGTCGTGGCGCCCTGCACTTTCAAGCCGTGGAAAAAAACAAGGAGCCCGCGGCCAGCGCAGAACGCGCGGGCCGGGGCTCCTCGGGGCGCGGTCCGCGGGGGGGTGCGGAACCGGGCCGGTACAAGGCTGTCCGGGGGGAGTCGGACGCCGGGCCCCACGGGGGGAACGGGGGGTGTGGAGACCCGGCTAAAGCACTTGATGGATATCTCTATTGCAGGAGTCGTGCCAGGTACCCGCCGGGCCAGGAATCAATGACTTGGCACCTTTTAAAATCACGGAAAGCCGGTTATCACGGAAATCCGCGAGGCAGCTGACGCGGAAATCCGTGTATTAGGGTGTAGGCTGGGCCCCATGCCCGACGCGGCCCCCTATCTCGCCCTCTTTCGCCGGATCCCGGTCATGGCGACCCTGCTGGACCGGGAGGGCTGCTTCATCGACGTGAGCGATGCCTGGGTGGCCCGCACGGGCCACACCCGGGACGCCCTCCGGGGCCTGAAGCCCGAGGACATCGCCACCCCGGCCAGCGCCCGCCGCATCCGGGAAGAGCTGCGCCCGAGCTTCCGCCGCACGGGCCGGCTCGACAACGCACCCGTCGAGTTCCGCACCGCCGGGGGCACCCCGGTCGAACTGCTGGTCACCAGTGCCGCGCAGTACGACGAGGAGGGCGTGTTCCTGCACTCGCTGTCGGTGTTCACCGAGGTGTCCGACCGGGCCCGCCTGGAACGCCGCTACCGGGACCTGTACCAGTCCACGCCGGCCATGCTCCACACCATCGATCCGGAGGGGCGGTTGACGGACGTCAGCGATCACTGGCTGGAGCGGCTCGGCTACACGCGGGAAGAGGTTCTGGGTCGCTCGATCCTCGACTTCATGACCGACGCCTCGCGCCAGCCCCTGGTGGGACGCCTGCGGGAGATCATCAGCGAGGGCGACTTCCGCAACGTGCCCCGCCAGATGGTGACCCGCAGCGGCGAGGTCCGGGACGTGCTGCTCTCGTCCCGCACCGAGCGCGATGTCCGCGGCGCGGTGGTCCGTACCCTGGTTGCCAGCAAGGACGTGACCGAGCGCAACCGGGCCGAGGCGCGCCTCAAGGAAGCCTACGGGGAGATCGCCCGCCTCAAGGAGGAGCTCGAGCACGAACGGGACTACCTGCGGGAGGAAGTCAGCGTCTCCATGAACTTCGGCCGGATCGTCGGCGGCAGCCCGGCGCTGAAGGCCATGCTGGCCCGTATCGAGGCCGTTGCCGACACGCCCGCCAGCGTGCTGATCATCGGCGAGACGGGCACGGGCAAGGAGCTCGTGGCCCACGCCATCCACGCCCGCAGCAGCCGGGCGGACGGGCCCCTGGTGAAGGTGAACTGTGCCTCCATCCCCGACGAGCTCTTCGAGAGCGAGTTCTTCGGCCACGTGCGGGGCGCCTTCACGGGCGCCCACCGGGACCGGGTGGGACGGTTCCAGCTCGCGGACGGCGGCACCATCTTCCTGGACGAGGTGGGCGAGATTCCCCTGGCCCTGCAGGGCAAGCTGCTGCGCGTCCTCCAGGAGCGCGAGTTCGAGCGGGTGGGCGACGACGCGACCCGCGTGGTCGATGTCCGGGTGATCGCCGCGACCAACAAGGACCTGGAGAAGGCGGTGGAGGCGGGGGCGTTCCGGGAGGACCTCTACTACCGGCTCGGGGTGTTCCCCGTGCAGGTGCCGCCCCTCCGCCGGCGCAGCGAGGACGTGGTGCCGCTGGCCGTGCACTTCCTCGAGCAGGTCTGCCGGGACTTCGGCCGTCCCTGCCCTCCGCTGACCCAGTCCCAGGCGGACGCGCTGCGGGCCTATGCCTGGCCCGGCAACGTGCGGGAGCTGAAGAACGTCATCGAGCGGGCGGTCATCCTCTCGACAGGGGAGGTGCTCCACCTGGACCTGCCGGGCCGCCCGGGGGCCGGGCCGGCCCCGGCACCCCTGACGCCGGTGGCAGCGCTCCCGGGGGCCGGGGCCGCGGGCTTCGTCAGCGATGCGGCAATGCGGGAGGCCCAGCGGGCCAACCTGCTGGCCGCCCTCGCGGCGGCGGACTGGCGGATCGCGGGCCCGGGTGGTGCCGCCGAACTGCTGGGGGTCCGGCCTTCCACCCTGGCCGACCGGGTGAAAACCCTGGGTATCCGGCGTCCTGTCCCTGCCCGGAGGGGGCGTCGTCCGACCTGACGCCGGGGGTCCCGTTCGTATACTCTTGGGATGGCCAACCTGATCACCCTGAGCCGGCTCCTGCTGCTCATCGTGGTGGTCTTCATTGCCTACCAGCCGCCCGGGCCGCTCCAGCTGCTCAACGTGCCGCTCCTGATCCTCGTCTTCGTCACCGATGGGCTCGATGGCTACATCGCGCGAAGGCGCCACGAGACGAGCCAGTTCGGCGCCATGTTCGACATCGCGGGCGACCGCATCGTCGAGCTGACCATGTGGATCGTCCTCGCCCACCTGGCGCTGGTCCCCGTCTGGGTGCCCATCATCTTCGTCGTGCGCGGGACCATCGTGGACGCGATCCGGGCGAGCCAGACGAAGGGCCGTCGTGCAAGTCCCTTCAGCCTCATGGCCACGCCCCTCGGCAAATGGCTGGTGGGCGGACGCTTCATGCGGATCCTCTATGCCGTGGCCAAGGCCACCGCGTTCTGCTGGCTGCTCCTGCTGCAGCCCCTGCCGGCGGTGGCCCCCGAATTCTGGGAGCGAGCGGGCGCACTGCTGGAGGCCGTAGGCTTCGGGCTCGTGCTGGTCGCGGTGGTCCTGTGCCTGGCCCGGGGGCTGCCCGTCATCGTCGAGTTCGCCTACAGCGAGCGCCGCGCCATTCTCGGCAGCCTGCTGCGACCGGAATCCTCCGGCCGCTGACCGCGCCCCGTTGGCCCTCGCGATCTTCGACATCGACGGCACCCTCGTCGCCGGACCCAGCACCGAGAAGCGGCTCTTCGCCCACCTGCTTCGTACCGGCCGGCTCGGCGTCCCCCAGCTGCTCGCCTTCGTCCGCACCGGCCTGGCCCCGGATCCCGACGGCCACGCCTGGAAGCGCAACAAGTCCTACCTTGCCGGGCTCGCTTGTGCGGATGTGGCGGCCGGGGCGACCGCCTGGGCGGCCCGGGCGGCGGCGGACTGGTGGTTCGAGCCCTGCGTGGTGCGACTGCGCGAGCACCAGGCCGCCGGGGACGACGTCGTGCTCCTGTCCGGCACGCCCCAGTTCCTGGCCGACGAACTCGCGCGCCAGCTGGGCGCCGGCCGGGCCATCGGCACGCTGTGCGCCGCGGAGGGTGGCGTGTTCCGCCCGGCGCCGCCCGTCCGGCATCCCTTCGGCGCCGCCAAGCTGGAGCTTGCCCGCCGGCTCTGCGCCGAATCCGGCGTGCCGGCCGCCGCCGTGATCGCCTACGGGGACTCGCGGCACGACGTGCCGCTGCTCGGCTTCGCGGGTCGGGCCGTGGCGGTCCGGCCGGACGCAGGTCTCAGGGCCGAGGCGCGCCGGCGCGGCTGGCCGGTCATCGGGCGCCGCTGACGCCCGGGCGCCGATCCGGCACAATCACGCGCGCCGGGGGACGGTCCCCGCGGCCCCAGCCTGGAACCCGTCGCCCGATGCCCCGCAGGGAAAGGACTCACTGCCACGTCGCCGGGGTGCCCGGCGCGCTGCTCGCGGCGCTGATGGCGTTCGCCGCGACCGCCGGTGCCGCGCCCCAGACGTCGCTGCCGGCGACGGTCAATCGGGTCCTCGTGCAGAAGAAACTCCCCGAGGCCTCGGTCAGTGCGTTCGTCCAGCGCGTCGGCGCTCCGGAGCCGCTGCTGGCCTTCAATGCCGATATCGCGCGCAACCCGGCCTCGGTCGTGAAGCTGGTGACCACCTTCGCCGCGCTGCAGGCCCTCGGGCCCGCCTACCAATGGCGGACCGAGGTGTTCGCCGACGGGCGCCTCGAGGCCGGGACCCTGCAGGGGGACCTGCTCCTCAAGGGCTATGGCGACCCGTACCTCGTCACCGAGCGCCTCTGGCTGCTGCAGCGGGAGTTGCGCAACCGGGGGCTGCGTTCCATCGAGGGCGACCTCGTCATCGACAACACCTGGTTCGCCCGCGAGGAGCTCGATCCGGGCGCCTTCGACGGCCAGACGTACCGGGCCTACAACGCCCTGCCGGATGCGCTGCTGGTGAACTACCAGGCGGTGAATTTCCTCTTCCGTCCCGACGCCCGTCGCGGGCGGGTCGAGATCCTGGCGGATCCGGTCCTCGCCAACCTCGAGGTCCGCAACAACATGCGCCTGGTGCGCGGCGGTTGCGGCGCCGCCAAGAGCGGCATCAGCATGGTCGTGGGCGCCACGGAAACCCGCCCCCGGGTCACCTTCTCCGGCGCCCTCGCGAGCAACTGCGCCGAATACCAGTTGCTCCGTTCCATCCTCGACGGCCCGTCCTTCGCCTACGGCGCCTTCCGCGGCCTGTGGGAGGAGCAGGGCGGCTCGCTCACCGGCGGTGCCCGCCAGGGGCAGGTTCCGCCGGGCAAGCAGCCCTTCCTCACCTTCCGGTCGCCGCCGCTTGCCGAAGTCATCCGGTCGGTGAACAAGTTCAGCAACAACGTGATGACGCGCCAGATCTTCCTGACGCTGGGTGCGGAGCAGTTCGGGCCGCCGGGAACGCTCGACAAGGCCGCCCGCGCCACGGCGGAGGCGCTGGCCAGCCGGGGCCTGCGCTTCCCGGAGCTCCAGATGGGGAACGGTGCCGGGCTGGCCCGCTCCACCCGCATCTCCGCCGCCAGCATGGGGAAGCTGCTTCTTGCGGCCCACGCGAGCCCCTTCCAGCCGGAGTTCCAGGCGTCCCTGTCCATCGCCGGCCTGGACGGGACCACCCGCAAGCGCTTTGGCCGTGACCCCCTCGCGGGGGACATGCACCTCAAGACAGGCACCCTGAACGGGGTCTCGTCGATCGCGGGCTTCGTGCACGGCGCCGACGGGGCCGACTACGCCGTCGTCATGATCGTGAACGACCCCAAGGCCACCTGGGGCGGGGGCCAGGAGGCCCAGAACGCCCTCCTGCGCTGGGTCCATCAGCGCTAGAATCGCCCCCGACGCCAACCCTGCAGGGAACCCCCATGAAGCTCGTCACCGCCATCATCAAGCCGTTCCGCCTCGACGACGTGCGCAACGCGCTGTCGGAAGTCGGGGTCAATGGCATGACCGTTACCGAGGTCAAGGGCTTCGGCCGCCAGCGAGGTCACACGGAACTGTACCGGGGTGCCGAGTACGTCGTGGACTTCCTGCCCAAGTCCAAGGTCGAGGTCGCCGTGGCCGATGAACTCGTCGAGCGGGTGATCGAGGCCATCAGCAACGCCGCCCGCACGGGCAAGGTGGGTGACGGCAAGATCTTCGTCACGGACCTGCACCAGTCCCTCCGGATCCGCACCGGCGAGACGGGCGACAACGCCCTGTAGGAGCGCCTCCAGGCGCGATATCCCGGGAGCACCACCCCATGCCCGTCATCAACAGCGGCGACACCGCCTGGCTGCTCAGCGCCACGGCCCTGGTCCTGTTCATGACCCTGCCGGGTCTCGCCCTGTTCTACGGCGGCCTGGTCCGCAGCCGGAACGTGCTGTCGGTGCTGATGCAGTGCTTCGCCATCGCGGCGGTCACGTCGCTGGTGTGGCTTGTGGCCGGCTACAGCCTGGTCTTCGGTGACGGCGGGGCGGCCCAGGCGGCCATCGGCGGGCTGGGCAAGGCCTTCCTCGCCGGCATGACCCCTGACAGCGTCTCGGGCACGGTTCCCGAGACCGTGTTCGCCATGTTCCAGCTCACCTTCGCCATCATCACGCCGGCGCTGGTGGTGGGCGCCTTTGCCGAGCGCATGCGTTTCGGCGCCATGCTCCTGTTCTCGACGCTGTGGCTGCTGCTGGTCTACCTGCCGGTGGCCCACTGGGTGTGGGGCGGTGGCTGGCTGGCCCAGATGAAGTTCCTGGACTTCGCGGGGGGCGCGGTCGTCCACATCAACGCGGGCATCGCCGCCCTGGTGGCGGCCCTTGTCATCGGCAACCGGCGGGGGTTCCCCGGGACGGCCATGCCGCCCCACAACCTGCCCGCGACCGTCACCGGGGCCGGCATGCTCTGGGTGGGCTGGTTCGGGTTCAACGCCGGTAGCGCGCTGGCAGCGAACGGGTCGGCCGGCATGGCCATGCTGGTCACGCACACCGCCGCCGCCGCCGGTTGCGTCGCCTGGATGGCCCATGAATGGTTGCGCTTCGGCAAGCCCAGCGTTCTCGGCATCGTCACCGGCATGGTGGCGGGCCTTGGCACCATCACGCCGGCCTCCGGCTACGTGGGCCCGGCGGGCGCCCTGGTGATCGGGCTGGCGGCGGGAACCGTGTGTTTCTGGGCAACCCAGTACCTGAAGCGCCGCCTCGCCATCGATGATTCGCTCGATGTGTTTCCCGTGCACGGGGTCGGCGGGATCATGGGCACCCTCCTGACCGGCGTGTTCGGCGCCACCGCACTCGGGGGCATCGGCCATCCGGACGGGCGTTCCATCGGCGCCCAGCTGGGCGTCCAGTTGATCGGCACCGTCGCCACCCTCGCCTGGTCCGGGGGCATGACCTGGCTGCTGCTGAAGTTCACCGGGGCCCTGACCCCGCTCCGGGTGACGGCCGAGCAGGAGAACGAGGGCCTCGACCTCGTCTGCCACGAGGAACGCGGCTACAACATCACGTCGTAGGAGCGCCCTTGAGAAGCGCCCGTAGGAGCGCCTTCAGGCGCGATCGCGGCTGAAGCCGCTCCTACGTGCCACCCAGAGGCGGTAGCCCAGCAGCGCCGCCAGGATGGCGCAGTAGACCAGCGGCTCCCGGACGTCCTTCTTCACCAGCCAGTAGAAGTGCCAGCAGCCCAGGAGGGCGGCGGGGTAGATGAGCCGGTGCAGGCGGAGCCAGCGGGATCCGAGCCGCCGCCGCCAGCCCGCGGTGGAGGTCACCGCCAACGGAACGAGCAGCAGGAAACCGGCGAGGCCGATGGTGATGTAGGGCCGCTTCGCGATGTCCTCCAGGATCAGCGCCAGGTCGAGCCCCCGGTCCAGCAGGAAGTAGGTGACGAAGTGCAGGGCCAGGTACGCGAAGCTCCACAGGCCGAGCAGGCGCCGGAACTGAAGGGGTAGAGGCGAGCCCGTGAGCCCGCGGAGCGGGGTCATGGCCAGGGTCGCGAGCAGCAGCCGCAGGCCCCACTCGCCGAGCACGTCCCGGATCACGAGCTGGGGATTCGGCCCGAGGCGCAGGCCCGCCACCTCGAAGAGCTGCAGCAGCAGCACGACGAGGGGCAGGGCGCAGGCGAGGTGGGCGAGGGGCCGCCACAGCAGGCGGACCTGGCGCTGGCTGACCATGGTGGCAGGCGCCCCGGGCGGGGGCTCAGTAGTACTTGGTGAGGTCGAGGCCCTTGTACAGCGATGCCACCTGGCCGGCATAGCCGTTGAAGGGCAGGGTCGGCTGCCGCTCGGCGAACAGGCTGCCGAAGCCCGAGCTGGCCCGCCGCTCCGTCGCCTGGCTCCACCGGGGGTGATCGACCGCCGGGTTCACGTTGGCGTAGAAGCCGTACTCGTCGGGGGCCGCC
>CALGMY010000051.1 GCA_937958785.1 uncultured Gammaproteobacteria bacterium
CTCCAGGAGCGCGGCGCGCGCCGACTGCAGGTCCGCGCAGGCGGCCTGAAGGGCGAGTCCGGGCTGGTGGCGGATGGCCTCCGCCAGGTAGTCGCGGGTGTGCGGATCGTCCTCGACCAGCAGCACCCGCGCGAGCGGTTCCCGGCCCGCCTCGGCGGTGGTCATGTGCCCTTGCCAGTGTTCACTTCACCGCGACGGTAGCAGGGAACCGGTCATCCGGCCTACCGAATTCGCGGGATGGTCCCGGCCGGCGGGGAGTCGCAGGATCACGGCCAGAATGCACAGGGAGATTACCGTGGCCGCGATCATCCAGCACCGTCATCGTCCATCCAGCAACCTTGGCCGGGGCGCCGCGCTCGCAGGCCTGCTTGCGTTCTCCGCCGTGGCCCGCGCGAACTGCGACAACTTCCTGGGCTTCCTGCCCGAGGGATTCGGCGTGCCGGACGGTGAGCTGTTCGGCGACGTTCGCGCCGGCTACGAGAGCGATGACGGCTCCGTGGTCGAAATCGTGGACGATCTCCAGCAGGCCCCCGGTCCCCGCGTCCCGGGCTTCGACGTGACGGTCGCGAACTCGCTCGCCGATTCAGTCGCCACCGTCGTTGGCGAGCTCGACCGGGGTTATGCGACGCTCGACATCGTCGCCGTGGCGAGCATCGGCGGGGTGCCCTCCGAAGCTGGCGCTGATGCCCGGGGCGGGGCTGGCTTCAACGACGTCATCACGATATCGAGCCCATCACGGAACGGGCAGGCGGGCACCGTGGTGCTGGGCACCCGGGTCGAGGGTGCCCTGTCGGCAGCGTATTCCCAGGCAGCCAACGGCTTTTCGAGCGAGGCCTATGGCACTGGCAGCGCCCAGTACCAGTTCGCGGTAACCGACGGACCCGGCGTCTCGGGCGTGGTCAGCCCCGGGCCTGATTTCCTGGCCTGCGAGGCGGTGTTCGTCGAGGCTGGCGCCTTCGGGACGACCTATCCGCCGGGCGAGAGCGTGGCCGTCACGCTGGGCGGCCTCGTGAATTTCGAGTTCGGTGCGCCGCTCGCCTTCGTGTTCCGGCTCGAGGCAAGCGCCGACGCCCGCGCCCAGGTCCGGGATCCGGGCTTCCCGGCCAATGCCACCGTGTCCGGTGACTTCGGCAATACCGTCACCTGGGCCGGCATCCTCGACGTCCGGGACCAGGCCGGCAATCCGGTCACGGACTTCACGGTCACGTCCGCCTCCGGCACCGACTACACCTACGCGATCACCGGCCCGGCCATCGCGCCCCAGTTCATCGACCAGCCCGACGATGCCAGCGTCGATGACGGGGATGCCGCGACCTTCAGCGCCACCGTGGCCGGCAGCGGTACCCCGATCACGCTCCAGTGGGCGGTGAGCACGGACAACGGGGTTACCTGGTCGGACATCCCCGGTGCCATGGGGACCGACTACACGACGCCAGCCACGACCCTGGCGGATGATGGGCGGCGCTACCGGCTCACGGCCACCAATAGCATCGGCACGACCGAGAGCGCCGCGGCGCGACTTACCGTCACGGCGGGTGGTGGAGGTGGTGGAGGTGGTGGAGGCGGCAGCAGCAGCCTGGACGGATGGTCCATGGCGGCTCTCATGCTCCTGCCCTGGCTCCGGTCGCGGCGACCCTCGGTCTAGGCCGCCCGGGCGCGACGGGCGCACCCGCCCAGCACCAGCAGGCCCCCGCCCAGCAGCCAGGCGGCCGCCGGCACGGGCACCGGCTGCAGCGCCATCGCCGTGCTGTCCCGGTGTGGACCGCTGCTGAGGAAAGTGGTGGCCGCGGTGGTGGGGGAGACGGCGTAGAACCAGCGGTGGAACCAGGTCATCGCGTACAGGTTGCCGGCCGAATCGAAGTCGATGTCCGCGATGTAGCTGAAGCCGTCGCCGTGGCTCATGGCGCCCACCAGCAGGGCCGTCGTCGTGGCTGCCGCCACCCGTAGCAGGAAGTCATTGTTCAGCCCGTCCCAGGCGGACAGGTAGATGTCACCGGTCGCCGCGTCGTGGGCCACGCCCGAGACCACGGCCGAGGACGACAGGCTGCCGGGCAGGGTCAGCGCGGCGGCATAGGTGACGCTGCTGCTGCCGACATCGAAGAAGAAGAGCTCCTGGGACGCGTTGCTGTAGCCCCAGAGTCCGTTGGCCGCCCAGTCCAGGTCCGCGATCTGGGTGCGCAGGGTGGGCCCCACCGGGATCGGCGGGCCGGTCACGTCCCAGAGGTTGCCGGCCGGATCCGCCACGTAGAGCGTGCCGCCGGGCGATGCCGCCAGGCTGTCGCCCGGGAAGAAGGTGGTGGAGGCGGGGGCGTCCGTGTTGGCGGCGAGGTCGACCAGGTCCAGGGTCTGGTTGGTGTTCAGAACCCAGCCGAGGGGCGCTGCGTCCAGGGATGAGGTGACGAGCAGGGCGATGCAGCCGGCCGCGGCTAGAACGCGCATGGGGATCCCCGATTCTTTTTGTTCGTCAACCGGCCAGGGCCGGCACCGCGTCCGTCTGGCTGAAATCGTCGCCCTTGTAGAGCAGCGACTCGCCGAGGGCCGCTGCTAAAGCATAGGCGAAACAGTCGCCGAAATTCAGGCCCGCAGCGTGCCGGCCCCGGCCATAACGGGCATAGGCCTGCCGGGCCAAGGTCCCTTGCTCCCGATCAACCGGCAAGACCTCAATATTGGCGCGCTCCACCAGGGTATCCAGGAGGCGGGCGGCGGCCGGTCCGCGGCGGGCTTCGAGCACGATGCTGGCCTCGACCAGGCTGACCACCGACAGGACCCGGCGGTCGGCGCCTTCGATGGCCTCGACCATGGCCCGTCGCTCCGGCTCATCCTGCAGGATCGCGAGCAGCGCCGAGGTATCGATGACCATCAGTCCGGCGCGCCCGTCCGGTCGTAACCCAGGATCTCGTCGTCGCCCCGGGGGTCCAGCACCGGCAACTGGGCGCACTGGAGCGCCAGGTCTTCCAGTTCGTCGGCCAGCCGGCGCCGGGACCGCTCCCTCCGTACCCGGGCCAGCCGGTCCCGCAGGGCCTTGATCACGGCCTCGGTCTTGGTCTCACCGGTCGCGCGGGACAGAGCTTCGACGAGCTTCTCCGCCTCGGGATTCCTGATGTTAAGTGCCATGGAGCTACACGTGTAGACAGACAGCTACACACTAGCGGCGTCCCGGCTGTAAAGCAATGTCCAAAAGTCACGAGTTGGCCCGGGAATGAGTACGCGTCACACCTCCCCGTACCGGCTCCCGCTCCCGATCCACCGCTGCATGAGCTCTGCCCCCACCGCCGGCCGGTCCGCCAGCCGGCCGGCCAGCGCCCGCACGGAGGGCATGAGGTCCGCGTCCCGTACGAGGTCGGCGACCCGCAGCTGCATGAGCCCGGTCTGGCGGGTGCCGAGCACCTCGCCGGGGCCCCGGAGCTCCAGGTCCCGCTGGGCCACCTCGAAGCCGTCGTTGGTCCCCCGCAGCACTTCCAGCCGGGCCTTGGCCATGGCGGCCAGCGGGCTCCGGTAGAGCAGCACGCAGGTGCTCGCGTCACGGCCCCGGCCCACCCGGCCCCGCAGCTGGTGGAGCTGGGAGAGGCCCAGCCGCTCCGCGTTCTCGATGATCATCAGCGTGGCCGCCGGCACATCGACGCCCACCTCGATGACCGTCGTCGCCACCAGCAGCTGCACCTTGCCCTGGGCGAAGGCCTTCATCACCTTCTCCTTCTCCGCGGGGCTCATCCGGCCATGGATAAGGCCGACCCGTACCTCGGGGAGGGCCTCGGCCAGCGCGGCGGCGGTGGGCTCGGCGGCCTCGGACTCCAGGTGCTCGGACTCCTCGATGAGCGGGCACACCCAGTACACGCGGGCACCGGAGCGCACCGCGGCCTGCACCCGCTCGACGATCTCGGGGCGACGGCGGTCGGGCAGCGCCACCGTGGTGACCGGCTGGCGCCCCGGCGGCAGTTCCCGGATCACGGAGCTGTCCAGGTCCGCGTACAGGGTCATGGCCAGCGTGCGGGGGATCGGCGTCGCCGTCATCACCAGCTGGTGGGGCTTCAACGCCCGGCCGTCCCCGGTGCGCGCGCCCTTCTCCATGAGCTTCAGGCGCTGGTGCACGCCGAAACGGTGCTGTTCATCCACGATCACCAGCGCGAGGCTCCGGTACTGCACGTTTTCCTGGAACAGGGCGTGGGTGCCGACGATCACCTGGGCGATGCCCTCCTCGATCGCGCCATAGGTCATGGCGCGGGCCTTGCCCGCCAGGCTGCCGGACAGCCAGGCCACGACCACGCCGAGGGGCTCCAGCCAGCGCCTGAAGCTGTCCCGGTGCTGCTCGGCGAGCAGTTCCGTGGGCGCCATGATCGCCACCTGGTGCCCGTGGGCGACCGCCGTCAGCGCCGCGGCTGCCGCCACCACGGTCTTGCCGCAGCCGACGTCCCCCTGCACGAGCCGCATCATCGGGCAGCCGCCGGCGAGATCCCGGTCGATGTCGGCCAGCGCGGCACGCTGACCGCCGGTCAGCTCGAACCCCAGCCTGCGGAAGAAGTCCTGCCTCAGTCCGACCGCCCGATCGTCGGCGGGATCGAGGACTGGTGCGGAGTCCCGTCGCGTCCGCTCCCGGATCTGCCTCAGGCTGAGGTGCTGGGCGAGCAACTCCTCCAGCGCGAGGCGCCGCTGGCACGGATGCAGGCCGGCCGAGAGCAGCGCGAGGTCGGCGCCGACCGGAGGCCGGTGGGCATAGCGCAGGGCGTCGGCGAGACCGGGCAGGTCGAGGCCCTCCGCCGAAAGCCCGGGCAGCTCGTCGACGAGGCCCGGCAGCACGCGCTCGAGCGCCTGGGTGGTCAGGTCCCGCAGCCGGAACTGGGTGAGGCCTTCCACCGCGGGATAGAAGGGCGTCAGCCGGTCTTCCAGGGGCGCCGCCTGCCCGCCGCCGAGGGACCGGTACTCCGGATGCACCATCTCGTAGCCCTGGGGACCCGGCCGGACCTCGCCATAGCAGCGCAGGCGGGTGCCGGTCGCCAGCCCCTCCTGCTGGGCCCGGGAGAAGTGGAAAAAGCGCAGGGTCAACTGGCCCGTGCGGTCTGTTAGCCGCACGAGCAGGCTGCGCCGGCGCCGGAAGGCCACGTCGGCTACCGCCACCTCGCCCTCCACCACGGCCCTGTGGCCGGGGCGAAGCGCGCCGAGCGGCGTGACCCGCGTCCGGTCCTCGTAGCGTTGGGGCAGGAGGAACAGGAGGTCCACGGGCCGCTCGATCCCGAGGCGCACCAGTCGTTCGGCGACGGCCGGGCCGACGCCGCGCAGGCTCCTGAGGTCGGTCGCGGCTTTCAGGGGGACTTCAGGGGACGAGCATGGCGTCCGCCTCGACCGCCGCGCCCCGCGGCAGGGAAGCCACGCCGATGGCCGCGCGGGCGGGATAGGGCTTGGGGAAGAACTCCGCCATCACCTCGTTGACGATGCCGAAGTGGCTGAGGTCGGTGAGGAAGACCGTGACCTTCACGGCGTCCGCCAGTGACGAACCCCCGGCCTCGGCCACTGCCTGCAGGTTGCGGAACACCTGCCGGACCTGCTCGCGCATGTCGCCGGTGAGCAGCTGTCCGGTGGTCGGGTCCAGGGGCAGCTGCCCCGACAGCCAGATGGCACCGCCGGCGCGGATGCCCTGGGAATAGGTGCCGATGGCGGCGGGCGCCGCCGGGCTCTCGATGCCTTGCTTGATCATTCTAAGGGCTTCTTCATGTGCAGGTCCGACTCAGTTTCTTGACGACGGTCATCCGGCGCAGGCTGCGGATCACGCCGGCCAGCTGGCGGCGGTCCCGCACGAGGATCGAGAACAGCATGGTCGCACCATCCTCCTCACCCTCGTCGATGGACACCTGCTCGATGTTGGAGCCCGCGTCGGCGATGCGCGCCGCCACGTCGGCCAGCACGCCGGGCCGGTTGTCCACCTCGACCCGGATCTCCGCGGAGAACTCCCGCTCGATGCCCGGCTGCCAGGTGACGGCAATCCACTTGTTCGGCTGTTTGCGGAACTCGCCGAGGTTGCCGCAGACGTTACGGTGGATCACCACGCCCCGCCCGGCGCTCAGGTAGCCCATGATCGCATCGCCGGGAATCGGATGGCAGCACCGCGCGTAGGAGACCACCAGTCCCTCGGTGCCGGCGATGGCGATGGGCGTGGGTTTGCCCGGTTCGGCGGTGGGCGCCGCCGGCGCCTGGAGAAGGGCCTTGGCCACCAGTGGCGCCAGCCGTTCGCCGAGGCCGAGTTGCTCGAACAGCTCGTTGGTGTTGTTCAGGCCGAACTCGTCAAGCAGGCCCTTCATCTGCTGGTCGGTGATCTTCCTGAGCGGCGTACCGGAGTCCCGCAGGGCCTGGTCCAGCAGGCGCCGACCGAGTTCCAGTGCCTCGTTGAAACGGAGGTTCTTGAGGTACTGGCGGATGGCTGCCCGGGCCTTGGCGGTGGCCACGAAATTCACCCAGCTCGGGTTCGGGTGCGCCCCCTTGGCTGTGATCACCTCGACGGTCTGGCCGTTCTCGATCTGTGTGCGCAGAGGCACGAGCCGGCGGTCGATCTTGGCGGCGACGCACCGGTTGCCGACATCAGTGTGCACCGCGTAGGCGAAGTCGACGCAGGTCGAGCCCCGGGGCAGGCGCAGGATGTCGCCCTTCGGCGTGAAGACGTAGACGGCGTCGGGGAACAGGTCGACCTTGACGTGCTCCATGAACTCCTCGGAGTTCGCCGACAGCTGCATCTCGCTGATGCTGGCGAGCCACTCCCGGGCCCGCGCCTCGGGGGCCGCCACCTCCCGGTCGGTGTCCTTGTACTGCCAGTGCGCCGCGATGCCCCTCTCGGCGATGCGGTCCATCTCGGTGGTGCGGATCTGCACCTCGATCGGCATGCCGTTCGGGCCGAAGAGGCTGGTGTGCAGGGACTGGTAGCCATTGATGCGCGGGATCGCGATGTAGTCCTTGAACCGGCCCGGCATGGGCTTGTACAGCTGGTGCACGATGCCGAGCGTCCGGTAGCACTCGTCGGCCGAGTCCACCACCACCCGGAACCCGAACACGTCGGCAATGTCCCCGAGCGAGCGCTTCTTGCGCTCCATCTTCCGGTAGATGCTGTAGAGGTGCTTCTTGCGGCCACTGACGCTGGCCCGGATGCCGGCGTTGTCCATGGCGTTGTTGATGCGCTCCGAGATGCGCTTGACGAACTGGCGCTGGTTGCCCTCGGCCTGCCGCACCGACTTGTCGAGCACCCGGTAGCGGAAGGGATGCGCATAACGGAAGCCCAGGTCCTCGAGCTGGTTCTTCAGCGAGTTCATGCCGAGCCGGTTGGCGATCGGGGCATAGATCTCCAGCGTCTCGCGTGCGATGCGCTGCTGCTTGTCACCAGGCATGGAGTCCAGGGTCTGCATGTTGTGCAGGCGGTCGGCAAGCTTGATGAGGATGACGCGGATGTCCTGCACCATCGCCAGCATCATCTTGCGGAAGCTCTCCACCTGCAGCTCGGTGCGGCTGCTGAAGTTGAGCTTGTCCAGCTTGCTCACGCCATCCACCAGCGCAGCGATCTCGCTGCCGAATTTCGCAGCGATCTCGTGCTTGGCGGTCGGGGTGTCCTCGATGACGTCGTGCATCAGCGCCGCGGCGAGGCTGTGGTGGTCGAGGCGCAGGTCGGCGAGGATCCCGGCGACTGCCACGGGATGCGTGATGTAGGGGTCGCCGGAGCGCCTCTTCTGGCCCTGGTGGGCATCGGCGCTGAACGAGTACGCGTCGGCGATCACGCCGAGCTGCTGCTTGGGCAGGTAGCCGGCCTTCTGCAACAGGCCGGCCAGCCCGTTGTTGCGCCGGGCCAGGGGCAGGCGGTTGAGGATCGAGGCGCCGTAGTCCATGCGCCCGATTCTAGACCTTCGGTCAGTCGGTCAGGTCGTCATCCAGCCGGCCCATGTCGATGGGCGGGTTCAGCAGGGCCTCGGCCTGTTCCCGGGCCATCAGGTCCTCGGGCGTCTGGTCGGCTTCCTTGAGGAGCTCGGCCGTCACCAGGCCGGCGGCGATTTCCCGCAGGGCGACCACCGTGGGCTTGTCGTTTTCCCGGTCCAGCAGCGGCTCGGCGCCATTCGCAATGCGGCGGGAGCGCTTGGCGGCCACCATGACCAGTTCGAACAGGTTCGGGATTCTCTCGAGGCAGTCTTCGACGGTGATGCGGGCCATGGGGGATTCACTGCAGAACGATGGGGGTCGAGACTCTAGGGAAGGGACCCGGCCCCGGGCAAGCGCATATGCAGAATCAATATATGAATGGCGGGCCGGTCAGCCGGCGAGGATGGCGCGGGCCCGGCTGGCCGTGGCGGTGGCCGTCGTGGCGAGATGCGCGCTATCCCCGGCCAGTATCGCGACGAGGCCGTCCACCGCCTGCTGCAGCTGGTCATTGACCACCAGGAAATCGAACTCCTGCCAGTGCCCCATGTCGTCCAGGGCCTGGCCGAGCCGCCGGCGGATCACTTCGTCCGAGTCGGTGGCCCGGGTCCGGAGCCGTCGCTGCAGTTCTGCCACCGAGGGCGGCATGATGAAGACCGTCCGGCAGTCGGGCGCGTTGGCGCGGATCTGGCGGGCGCCCTGCCAGTCGATCTCGAGCAGCACGTCGTGGCCGGCGGCGATCAGCGCCTCGACCTGCGCCTTGCTCGTGCCGTAGCGGTTGCCGAAGACCTCCGCGTGCTCCAGGAACTCCCCCGCCTCGACCATCTTCTGGAACCGCTCCCGGTCCACGAAGCAGTAGTCCTGGCCATCCATCTCGCCCGGCCGGGGCGGCCGGGTGGTGTACGAAATCGAGAAGCGGAGGCCCGGGTCGCGAGCCAGGAGGGATTTCACCAGCGTGGTCTTGCCGGCGCCGGAGGGGGCGGAGAGGACGAGGAGGGTGCCGCGGCGGCTCATCGGCTATTCGACGTTCTGGACCTGCTCACGGATCTGCTCGACCAGCACCTTGATGTCGACCGCGCGGCGGGTGGTCTCCGCGTCCGCCGACTTGGAGGCGAGCGTGTTCGCCTCGCGGTTCAGCTCCTGCACCAGGAAGTCCAGGCGGCGGCCGACGGGCGCGTCGGACCTGAGGTTGTCCCGGAACTCCGTGAGGTGGGAGCGCAGGCGGTCGAGCTCCTCGCTCACGTCGAGCTTCTGGGCGAGCAGCACGACCTCCTGTTCGAGCCGCTGCGGATCCACGGGGGTGGCGAGCGCCGCGACGCGCTCGGCCAGTCGCTCGCGGATCCGGGCGAGGACGTCGGGCAGGCGCGCCACGACGTCGGCCACGTGGCCCTCGATCTCGGCCAGGCGGCGCTCCAGCATCTCGGCGATGCGGGCGCCTTCCCGGGCCCTGGCGCCATTGAGGTCGGCAATTACCGTCTCGAAGGCGCGGGTGACCTCGGGCAGGAGGGCGGCGGGGTCCTGCTCCTCCTGCTCCAGCACGCCCGGCCAGCGCAGGATGTCCAGGGCGCTCGCCGGGGCGGCGGTGCCGAGTTCGGCGGAGAGGGTGTCCAGGTGGATGGCGAGTTGCCGGACGAGCGGGATGTTGAGCTTGCCCGATGCCGCCCGGCTCTCCCCCGCGCGCAATGCCAGCGACGCCTCGACGCGGCCCCGGCCCAGGCGGCTGGTGGCCAGCTGGCGCAGGTCGGTCTCGATCCCCCGGCAGAAGTCCGGCACCTTGAGCAGCACCTCCAGGTGCCGATGGTTCACTGACCGGACTTCCCAGAGCAGCTGGCCCTGGGGTGTCGTGGTCTCGCCCCGCGCAAATCCGGTCATGCTGCGGATCACGCGACGGGCCTCACGTTTGGCGCAAAATTCCTGTGCATCGGGATGGGGTGCCGCTTAGACTGCCGCGAAGTATCACCGGGAGTTGCCTTGCGCGTCGAGTACGCAGACCTGAGCCTGATCGGCGATCGCGAGGAGAACCAGGACCGCGTCCAGGTGATCGCCAGCGAGCACGCCGTGCTGCTGCTCGTGGTGGACGGCATGGGTGGCCACGCCGACGGCGCCCAGGCCGCGCAGCTGGCCGTGGAGACCATCCGGGACGCCTTCCAGCGCGTGACCCATCCGGTGTTCGACCCCATCGGCTTCCTGCACCTGGCGATCGGCCGGGCGCACCTCAACCTGGTCACCCTCGGCGCCCGGCTGTCGCTCGAGGCCCGCCCCCGGGCCACCTGCGCCATCTGCCTGGTGCAGGACGATGCCTGCCACTTCGCCCACGTGGGCGACAGCCGCATCTATCACCTGCGCGACGGCGCGGTGCGGGAGCGCACCCGGGACCACAGCCACGTGGAGCTGCTGCTCCAGGATGGCGTCATCACCGAGGCCGAGATTGCCGCCCATCCCATGCGCAACTTCGTGGAGTGCTGCCTGGGCGGGGACGCCTGGCTGCCCGGCATGACCATCACCCGCCGCAAGTCGCTGGTACCCGGTGACGTACTCATGGCCTGCACGGACGGCCTGTGGGCGGGCCTCGGTGACGAGCGCATTGCCGCCGGGCTCACCACGAAGGGCCAGCCCCTCGCCGGGAGCCTGCGCCGGCTCGGCGAGATGGCGGTGCGGGCCTCGGCCCCCTACAGCGACAACACCTCTGCCGTGGCCCTGCGCTTCGCCGGCTCGGGCAGCGCGCCGGACAAGCCCCGCGCCCGGCCCAGGCCGGCCGCCAGCGTGCCCGCTGCCGCCGCGGCACCCGCCGCGGCGCCGGCCAAGACCCCGACGGCCGCCGGATGAGCCTGCCACCCGTCGCCCGCCCCAGCGGCCGGGCGCCCGCCGAACTGCGCCGGCTCACCTTCGAGACGGCCTACACCCGGCACGCGGAGGGGTCGGTGCTGGCCTCGTTCGGGGATACCCGGGTCCTGTGCACCGCCAGCGTGGAAACCGGCGTTCCGCCCTTCTTGCGCAACAGCGGGCGGGGCTGGGTCACGGCCGAGTACGGCATGCTGCCCCGGGCCACCCACACGCGGTCACGGCGCGAATCCGCCCAGGGCAAGCAGTCCGGGCGCACCCTCGAGATCCAGCGCCTGATCGGCCGGTCGCTGCGCGCCGCGGCCAACCTGGAGGCGCTCGGCGAGCGCACCATCACCCTCGACTGCGATGTCCTGCAGGCCGACGGCGGCACCCGCACGGCGGCCATCTCGGGCAGCTACGTGGCGCTGGTGCTCGCCGTCGATGCACTGCTTGCCACCCGCGCGATCACCTCCAGCCCCCTCCATGGCCAGGTGGCCGCCGTCTCCGTCGGCATCTACCGCGGACAGCCCGTCCTCGACCTCGATTACGCCGAGGATTCGGGCGCCGAGACCGACATGAACGTCGTGATGAACGAGGCGGGCCAGTTCATCGAGGTGCAGGGCACCGCCGAGGGCCATGCCTTCCGGCGGGAGGAACTCGACACCCTGCTTGACCTGGCGGCCGGCGGCATCCGGGGCATCATGCAGGCCCAGACCGACGCCATCACCGCGGCGCGCGCGGCCGGTGCCGGACGCCGCCGCGGCTGAGGTCGTCCTCGCCAGCGGCAACGCGGGCAAGGTGCGCGAACTGCAGGCCCTGCTCGGCCCGGCCTGGCGCCTGCGTCCGCAGAGCGACTTCGGCATCATCCCCGTCGAGGAGACCGGCAGCACCTTCCGCGCCAACGCCCTGCTGAAGGCCCGGCATGCGGCGCGCCTCACCGGCCTGCCGGCGCTCGCCGATGACTCCGGTCTCGAAGTGGATGCGCTCCAGGGCGCCCCCGGCGTGCGTTCGGCCCGGTACGCGGGGCCCGACGCCGACGATGCCGCCAATGTCCGCCGGTTGCTGGCGGCCCTGGAAGGCGTGCCCGAGGCGCGACGAGTGGCCCGCTTCCGCTGCGTGCTGGTCTGGATCGCGGGACCCGGGGATCTGGCGCCGCTGGTGGCGGAAGGCAGCTGGGAGGGGCGCATCCTCGCCGCCCCCCGGGGCAACGCCGGATTCGGCTACGACCCCGTGTTCCTGGACCCCGCCAGTGGCCTTGCAGCCGCCGAAATGGCCCCGGAACTCAAGAATGCCCGCAGCCACCGGGGGCAGGCCCTGGGCCGGCTACGGGCCTTGCTGGACGCCCGCTCCCCTTGACTTTATGCACAAGCTGAGGCGGGCATGAAATATCAGGCAATTAGCGTCCGGATGTTAAGTTCAATCGCTCGAGAACTATCATAAGATATTGATAGTAAAAACTTTGCACCTGTGGCGAAAACTTCACCAAACCGGCATTTTCGCCATCCTGGCCGGAATTAATGCGGCCCGCCGCCGGCTGTTCCACAGACTTATCCACAGGTTCTGTGGATAACCCGCGCCCGCCGCGCCGCTTGCGGTACCTTAGCCCAGTCGCTATCCTTCCGCGCCCTTGCCCAGCCTCCCCTCCTGCCGAGACGGTGACCCCATGAAAGCCGACATCCACCCCACCTACGCCGACGTGAAGGTCACCTGCAGCTGTGGCAACGAATTCGTGACCCGCTCCACGCTGGGCCGCGACCTGCACGTCGAGGTGTGCTCCGCCTGCCACCCGTTCTACACCGGCAAGCAGAAGATCCTGGACACCGCGGGCCGCGTCGACAAGTTCCGCCGCAAGTACAGCCGAGCCGGGTAATCATCCGGCGGCGGCCTCACCACCGCCACCCCATCAGTCCCCTCGCCTGGTAAGTCGCCGGCACGCCGAAGCGTGACCCGGACCGGTGCGCTGTGCCGGTGGCTTCCCTATAATGTGCAATTCAGTTGGCCTGCACGCATCCGGATGACGAGCATGAGCGACGCGAAGAAGGACGGCCGCCTCTACACGGTGACGGACAAGGCCACGGGCAAGAGCTTCGAGCTCAAGTCCCGGGCGGGTACCACCGGGCCTGACGTGGTGGACATCCGCAACCTCTTCACCAGCCAGGGAATATTCACCTACGACCCCGGCTACGGCTCTACCGCCAGCTGCGAGAGCAAGATCACCTACATCGACGGCGACGCGGGCATCCTCATGTACCGCGGCTACCCCGTGGAACAGCTGGCCGCCAAGAGTTCCTTCATAGAGGTCGCCTGGCTGCTGCTTTATGGTGAGTTGCCCAGCAAGAGCCAGCTCGCGGAATTCGACCGCACGATCCGCACGCACACGATGCTGAACGAGACGATCCTGCGGCTCTTCAACGGCTTCCATCACGATGCCCATCCCATGGCGATGGTGGCAGGCGTGGTCGCCTCCATGTCGGCGTTCTACCACGACACCACCGACATCCTGAATCCGCGCCACCGGGACATCTTTGCCCACCGCATCATCGCCAAGCTGCCGACCATCGCGGCGGCCGCCTACAAGCACTCGCTGGGCCAGCCGTTCACCTATCCCCGCAACGATCTCAGCTACTGCTCTAACCTGCTGCACATGTTCTTCGCCGTGCCGGCCGAGCAGTACCACGTGGATCCCGTGGCCGCGGAGGCCATCGACCTGCTGTTCATCCTGCACGCCGACCACGAGCAGAACTGCAGCACCTCCACAGTGCGCATGGCGGGCAGCTCGGGCACCAACCCCTACTCGGCGATTTCCGCCGGCATCTCCGCGCTCTGGGGACCGGCCCACGGTGGTGCCAACGAGGCCGTCCTCGACATGCTCGAGGAGATCGGCACGGCGGCCAACATCCCGAAGTACATCGCCAAGGCCAAGGACAAGGACGACTCGTTCCGCCTGATGGGTTTCGGCCACCGGGTCTACAAGAACTACGATCCCCGTGCCACGATCATCCGCGAGACCTGCCACAAGGGGCTGGCCCGCCTCGGCGGCAACCAGCCCCTGTTCGAACTGGCACTGCGCCTCGAGGAGATCGCACTCAAGGACCCGTACTTCGTCGAGAAGAAGCTCTATCCCAACGTGGACTTCTACTCGGGCATCATCTACCGCGCCCTGGGCATCCCGAAGTCCATGTACACGGTGATGTTCGCCATCGCCCGCACCGTCGGCTGGGTGGCCCACTGGACCGAGATGATCACCGATCCGGACGGCCGCATCGGTCGTCCCCGGCAGCTTTATACGGGCCCGACCGTCCGCGACTACGTGGACGTCACCAGGCGTCAGTAAGGTCCGTCGCCCAGCAGGCCGGCGAGTTCCTTCAGGCTGGCCCGCTCCATCGGCCGCCCGTCCACCGGGCTGAGCGGTGCCTGCCCCCGCAGGCGCAGCGGGAACACCGTGCAGGCGAAGTCGCACTCCCCGGCGCGGAAACGGAGCAGGGGCAGCGTCTCCACCTCTTCCCGCCGGAAGCGCAGCCGCCTCGCCCCCCCCTGGTGCCGGATCCCGAGCCCGTCCAGGGCCTCGGCAACCGCCTCGACCGTGTCGCTGAAGAGGTGAAGTTCGATCACCGAGTGGTTGGTCGCCGTGCCCCGGAGGACGTCACCGGCGAGCCGGGGATGAAACGTGGCAAGCTCACCCATCTGGTCCTGGGCCGCCTTCCGCAGGGTGACGAGCAGCGCGGGCTGGGTGCTCGCGTGGAAAATCCGGCTGTGCTCGGCGAGGGCCGCCTCGATCTCGGCATTGTCGGGCAGCGGCGCGTTCCGGCCGAGCCCCAGTCGCTCGGCGGCCTTGGTCTTGGCGGCCCGGAAGTCCGTCAGTCCCTCCGCCTGCATGATCCGGGCAGCCTCGGCCGCCACCGTCCGGCGACGATGATCGTCTGCCGGCGGCGGGCGCCGGCCCGGCCGGTCGTCAGAAAATTTCACTGGAGTCGGTGGCCGGTGCGCTGCCGGCCGCAGATTCGGGCGCGGCTGCTGAATCCGTGCCCAGCACCGCCAGGTCTGACTCGCGGAACAGCTCGAACGTGGCATCCGGCGTGCCGGCCAGCGCGAGCAGTCCGGTGGAGGCCGAGATGCGCGCGGTCACGATGCCCGGCGGCCGGGGCAGCGGGGACTCGGGCACGCCCTGCAGGGCTTCGGCCATGAAGTAGATCCACATGGGCAGCGCGGTGCGGCTGCCTTCCTCGCGCTGGCCAAGGCCACGCTCCTGATCGAAGCCCACCCAGGCGGTTGCCACCAGTTCACCATTGAAGCCGCTGAACCAGGCGTCCCGGCGGTCATTCGACGTGCCCGTCTTCCCGGCGAGGTCGGACCGGCCGAGGGCCAGTGCCCGGCGGCCGGTACCCCGCCGGATCACGTCGCGCATCATGTCGTACATCAGGTAGCCGTTTTCCGCAGTGATGATGCGCGGCGCGCGGGACTCGGGGGACAGGAACTCCGGCGTCTCCTCGATCCCCGGCCGCCAGGCCTCCGCATGGCTGATCATCCCGGCGGCATCCTGGTACGGGGGCAGCTCCTGGCCCGGTCGGGCGCGGGGCCCCGGTTGCCCGGTGGTGGCGTCGGCAGCCAAGGCGTCTCCCGCCGCAGGCGCGGCGCGGGCCGGGGCCGGCGTCGAGCCGTCCAGCCACTGGTCGGCACAATGCCGGCAGACGAGGCGGGCCGGGGCCTGGAAGATGACGGTGCCCCGTGGGTCCTCGATGCGCTCCACCAGGTAGGGGTCCACCCGGTAGCCGCCGTTGGCAAAGCCCGCGAACCCGGCTGCCATGTCGCGGGGCGTGGCGGCGCCACTGCCGAGCGCCATGGTGGGATTGCGGGGCATGGCGCTCGCCGGCAGGCCGAAGGGCTCGATGTGCCGGATGGCCCGACTGATGCCCGTCCGCAGCAGGACGCGGATGGAGACCAGGTTCAGTGACTCGACCAGGCCCTCCCGGAGCCGGGTCGGACCGTAGAACCGTCCGGTATTGTTCTCGGGACGCCAGGCGTCGGCATCGGTACCCGTGTTCTCGAAGACGATCGGCGCGTCGTTGATCACCGTGGCCGGCGTGAACCCGTGCTCGAGCGCCGCCGAGTACACGAACGGCTTGAACGACGAGCCGGGCTGGCGCCGGGCCTGCACCGCGCGGTTGAACTTGCTGGCGAAGAAGTCGTAGCCCCCCGACAGGGCCACCGTCGCCCCGTCCGCCGGGTCCAGGGCGACGAGTGCACCCTGGACAGCCGGCAGCTGGGCCAGCAGCCAGCCCCGGTTCCGGGTCCGGAGCAGGTAGACCACGTCGCCCACCGCCACCATGTCCGCCGCCCGCGTGGGGTTCGGTCCCACCGTGTCATCATCCACGTGGGCGCGCCAGCGCAACGACGCGAACGGCAACCGGGCAGGGCCGACGTCGTGGATGTACAGGCTCGCCGACTCGTCGGCGTTGAGTGCCGTGACCACCGCCGGGAAGAGGTCCGGATGCACCGGATAGGCATCCAGCAGCCGCTGCAGGCCCGCCTCCCGCGGCAGTGCCGGGTCGACCCGCCCGAGCACATCGCGCTCGAGGGGACCGCGATAGCCGTGGCGCCGGTCGTACTCGAGCAGCGCCGTGCGCAGGGCCCGGTCCGCCGACCCCTGGAGCCGGCTGTCGATGGTGGTCGTCACCCGGTAGCCTTCGGTCGTGGCACCCGGGCCGAAGCGGCTGGCCATCTCCGCCCGGACCATCTCCGCGATGTAGGGAGCATCCAGTTCCACGGCAGGGCCGTGTAGCTTCGACTCCACGGGCGAGGCATTGGCTGCCTCGTAGGTAGCCTCGTCGATGTAGTCGAGCTCCAGCATGCGGCGCAGGACATACGCGCGCCGGTCCCGGGCTCGCTCCGGGTCCGAGACGGGATTCAGCTGGGACGGGGCCTTGGGAATTCCCGCCAGCAGCGCCGCCTCGGCCACCGTGAGCTGGTTCAGACCCTTGCCGAAGTAGACCTCCGCCGCGGCCGCGATCCCGTAGGAACGTTGTCCCAGGAAGATCTTGTTGAGGTACAGGGCAAGGATGTCTTCCTTGCTGAAGGCCTGCTCGATCTGCATCGCCAGCAGGATCTCCTTGGCCTTGCGCACGAAGGTGCGCTCGGGCGTGAGGAAGTAGGCCCGGGCCAGCTGCTGCGTGATGGTGCTGCCCCCCTGGGAGCGCGCGCCGGTCAGCGCGAAGTTGAGGCCGGCGCGGATCAGTCCCTGGTAGTCGAAGCCCGGGTGTTCGAAGAAGCGGTCATCCTCGGCGGCGAGCACCGCCTGGACCAGCACCTCCGGGATGTCCGCGTAGCGCACCGGGATCCGGCGGTACTCGCCCAGCTGCGCAATGAGACGCCCGTCACGGGAATAGATCCTGAGGGGCATCTGCAGGGGCACGTCCCGCATGGCGGCCACCGAGGGCAGGCCCGGGGACAGGTAGTACCAGGCCCCGGCGCCCGCGGCTCCCAGTGCTATGAACAGGGTCAGCCCCACGCCGGCCAGGCCCAGAATCGCCCGGATCAGGAATTTCATCGAAGAAGAAGGAAAGGTACCTTGCGCGCCCCGGGTCGATTATGCATATTGGCCGCGGTTTTTGGGCAAACCTACTGAAAGGTGGGGACGCAAAGCCACCGGTCTAAGGGACTGCGCGACGTTCGAGGCCTGTTTTTCACGGGCTTCGCGAGGGGTGCGGGATCCTATGATAGCGGGGCTGCCGGACGGCGGGACGCCAGTGGCGTTCGCGGTCTGCACCCGTTGCATTCGATCCCGGCAGGGGCCTGGCCACGCGCCAGCCGCCAGCCTGTTGCTCTTTCGCCGCAGACCCGCCGACCGGCGGTTTCCGGCTCCTCCTGACCGATTTCGCCCCGCTTGGTGACGCGCGTCACGTCGCGTTTCTATCGGCGGTGATATATGGTTAAATCGGCTTTGTAACGCGCCGAAGACGTTGTTTTCGCAACCTCTGGAGTTAGAAGGGAAAAGCAGTGCTTTTCGGCCCCCGTTCCAGGCCGCTGGTAGGCCTTGACATAACGACGTCGTCGATCAAGCTCGTGGAGCTCAGCCAGGCCGGCCGCAGCTTCCGTGCGGAGAGCTATGCCGCCGAGCCGACGCCGCCGAATTCCATCAACGAGAAGACCATCGTCGATGCGCCCGCGGTGGGAGAAGCGATCCGCCGGGCCTTCAAGCGCGCGGGTACCAGCACGAAGGATGTCGCCATCGCCATCAGCGGTGATGCGGCGATCACCAAGATCATCCAGATGCCGCGCCGGCTCTCCGCGCGCGAGCTCGAGGGCCAGGTCGAGATCCAGGCCGACCAGTACATCCCCTTCCCGATGGAAGAGGTCAGCTTCGACTACGAGCTCATGGGCCAGTCCGCCTCGGATCCCGAGATGCTCGACGTGCTGCTCGTCGCCACCCGCACCGAGAACGTGGACCAGCGCAAGGCCGCGGTCGAGGCCGCCGGCCTCGTCGCCAAGGTCGTCGACGTCGAGCCCTTCGCGCTCGAGAATGCCTGCCAGCTGCTCGCCCACCAGATGCCGGACGCCGGCATGCAGCACCTGATCGCCATCGTCGACTTCGGCGCCAGCAACACCACCTTCAGCGTGCTCAAGGACATGCGGGTGATCTACACCCGTGACTTCTCCTTCGGCGGCCAGCAGCTGACCGAGGAGATCATGCGCACCTACGGCCTCAGCCTGGAGGACGCCGGCCGCGCCAAGAAGGAGGGCGGGCTGCCGGGCAATTACGAGCCCGAGGTGCTCGTGCCCTTCATCGACGACATGACTCAGCAGGTGAGTCGTTCGTTGCAGTTCTTCCTCGCCTCGGGTGGTGGACGGGAGCAGCCCGACCAGATCCTGGTCTGCGGAGGCTGCGCCAATATCCCCGGCGTCGCCGACATGATCTCGAGCAAGGTGGGCATACCGACCGAAATCGGCGATCCCCTCGGCCAGATGAAGATTGCCAGCAAGGCAAAATCCCAGGGAATCAGGCGCGATGCGACGGCGCTGCTGACGGCGTGTGGCCTTGCGCTGCGGAGCTTCGACAAAGATGCCAAGAATTAACCTGCTGCCCTGGCGGGCAGACCTCCGCCAGAAGCGCCGCAACCAGTTCTTCGTCGGCCTCGGTGCGTCACTCGGCGCCGCCGGCCTCGCGGTGCTCGCTTCCAACTTCGTCATGGAGGCCGTGATCGGCAACCAGAACGATCGTAACGAGCTGCTGAAGAACGAGATCACGGCGCTCGACAAGCGGATCGAGGAGATCCTCGACCTGGAGGCCAAGAAGGAACGGCTGCTGGCCCGGATGGAGATCATCGAGCAGCTCCAGCGCAGCCGGCCGGAGATCGTCCACGTGTTCGACGAGATGGTGCGTACCCTGCCGGACGGTGTCCGGCTCGTGTCCATCAAGCAGACCGGTCGTCGCCTCGAGATCAAGGGTGACGCCGAGTCCAACACGCGCGTCTCGGCCTTCATGCGCAACATCGACAAGTCGAAGTGGCTCACCCAGCCCGACCTCCAGGTCGTCGAGGTCCGCGAGTCCGGAACCCGGGGCAAGAAGGGCTCGGGGCCGGTAGAGACGGGCGAGTTCGCGGGACGTTCGTCCCAGTTCACCGTCTACGCCAACCAGGTGTCGGCGACCGACGAGGAGGCCGCCCAGTGAGCTTCATCGACGATCTCAAGAGCCTGGACATCAACGACATCGGCCGCTGGCCGCTGGCGATCCAGGCGTTCTTCATGGGCCTCTTCTTCATCGTCGCGACGGCGGGCGCCTTCTACATGTTCGTGTGGAAGAGCCAGATGCCGCGGCTCGAGAAAGCCCAGGCCGAGGAGCGGGAGCTGCGCACCGAGTTCGAGGAAAAGCAGAAGAAGGCCGCCAACTTCAGTGCCTACAAGGCCCAGCTCGCGGAGATCGAACGCTCGTTCGGCACCATGCTCCGGCAGCTGCCCGGCAAGACGGAGATCCCGAACCTGCTGGTGGATATCTCCCAGACCGGCCTTGGTGCCGGCCTCCAGGAGGAGCTGTTCCAGCCGATGGACGAGGTGCGGAAGGACTTCTACGCCGAGAAACCCATCAAGATCCGGTTGTCCGGCGCGTACCACGAGTTCGGCCGCTTCGTGAGCGAGATCGCGGCCCTGCCCCGCATCGTCACGCTCCATGACATCGAGATCGCTCCGAAGGCCAAGGACTCCACTTTCGACGAGCTGGTCCTCAACGTCACGGCCAAGACCTACCGCTACCTGGATGAGGAAGAGCTCAACGCGGTTTCGGAGGCCGAAGAGGGCAAGGCCACCAAGGGCAAGGGCAAGGCCCGTACCACCCGCGATACCAGCAAGGGCAAGAAGCCCAAGGCAGACAAGAAGGGTTGATGGAGATGGGCTCCTTCGCTAAGACGATTCCGTGCCTTCTGCTGGCCTCGGTCATGGCGACCGGCTGCAGCGGGGGGCAGTCCGACCTTGAGGAGTACATCGACAAGGTCAAGGCCAAGCCCGGCGGGCGCATCGAGCCGCTGCCCCAGGTGAAGCCCTACGAGACCTTTGCCTACGAGGCCGACAGCCTGCGGTCGCCCTTCGTGCCCGACCGGCCCGCTGGCCGGGCCGGCACGTCGGCCGGGCCGCGCCCCGAGGTGTCGCGTCCGAAGGAGTACCTGGAGCAGTTCCCCATCGACACGCTGTCGATGGCGGGCACGATCACCCAGGCCAACACGACCTTCGGCCTGGTGCAGACCCAGGACGGCCTGCTCCACAAGGTGCGGCCAGGCAATTTCGTGGGCCAGTACGACGGTCGAGTCGTCGCCGTCACGCCCTCCGAGATCCAGATCGAGGAACTGGTGCCGGACGGCATCGGCGGCTTCTACAAGCGGTCGGCAGCGATCGCGCTCAACAATTGACAGTGCCGGTACGCGTCGCCGGTCGCCGTGACAGGATAGTTTGGGAGTACGGGATGATGAGCACGACCAGGGGCAATGAGCAGCGTGGCATGCCGCGCGCGTGGGTGGCCGGCCCGGGCCGGCAACTCGCCGCAATGATCGCCGGGCTGGTGGCGCTCCTCGTCACCGGGGTACCGGCGGCCCTTGCGCAGGGCGCGCCTGCCGCCAACCAGCTCCAGGACATCCAGGTGCAGGCCCTGCCGGGCGATGGCATCGAGCTGCGGCTCGTGACGTCTGGGGAGGCACCCGAACCGCTGGCCTTCACCATCGACAACCCGGCCCGCATCTCCCTGGACCTGCGTGGCACGACCATTGCCTTGCCCTCCCGGCGCAAGGAAGTGAAGTCCGGCGTGCTGGACACGATCCTCGCTGCCGAGGCCGATGGCCGGACCCGAGTCGTCCTCAACCTCGACCGGATGGTGCCCTACCAGACCCGGGTCGATGGCAATGCGATCGTCGTAACCCTGGGCGCGGCCACCGCGGCCACTGCCGGCGTGACCAGCTTCCCT
>CALGMY010000052.1 GCA_937958785.1 uncultured Gammaproteobacteria bacterium
TCACCCACGACCTCGGCGTCGCCGCCGGCACCTGCGACCGGCTGCTCGTCATGAAGGACGGCGAGTGCCTGGAGCAGGGGCCCGTGGACGAGGTCTTCCGCAGTCCCCGGACGGACTACACCCGCGCGCTGCTCGCGGCGGTGCCGCGCCTCGACCGCGCCGCGGCCCGGCCGCCGCCGCCGGCCGGGCCGCCCATCGTCGAGCTGGCGGACCTCCAGGTGCACTACCCGGTGCCCCGGCCCGGCCTCTTCGCGAAGCCGCGGATCCTGCGCGCGGTGGACGGCGTGTCCCTGGCCGTGCGCCCTGGCGAGACGCTGGGCGTGGTGGGCGAGTCGGGCTCCGGCAAGTCCACGCTGGCCCGGGCCGTGCTCCGCCTCGTGAAGCCCACGGCCGGGCGGGTGTGCCTGCTGGGCCGGGACCTCGCGAACGCGGGCGAGGACGAGGTGCGGCCGTCCCGTCGCCACATGCAGCTGGTCTTCCAGGACCCGCTGGCCGCGCTCGACCCGCGCATGACCGTGGGCGCGATCATCGCCGAGCCGCTCGGGGCCTTCGAGCCGGACCTGCCCGCCGCCGACGTGAACGCGCGCGTCACCGAAGCCATGCGCCAGGTGGGCCTGGACCCGGAGTGGCAGAACCGCTACCCCCACCAGTTCTCCGGCGGCCAGTGCCAGCGGGTGGGCATCGCCCGGGCGCTGATCCTGAAGCCGGAGCTCCTGGTCTGCGACGAGGCGGTGAGCGCCCTGGACGTGACCATCCAGGCCCAGATCGTCGCGCTCCTGCTGGAACTGCAGGCGAAGCTGGGCCTTGCGCTGATCTTCATCTCCCACGACCTCGCGGTGGTGCGGAAGCTGTCCCACCGGGTCCTCGTCATGTACCTCGGCAAGGTCATGGAACTCGCCGAGGCGGAGACCCTGTACCGGGATCCGCAGCACCCGTACACGAAGGCGCTGATGGCCGCGGTGCCGATCCCGGACCCGGTGCTCGAGCGGGCCCGGGTGAAGGCGCTCGCCGCTGGCGAGGTGCCGTCGCCGCTGGCGGATATCAAAGGCTGCGTGTTCCGGTCCCGGTGCCCGGTGGCGTTCGGGCGCTGCGGGGAGGAGGAGCCGGGGCTGGTGGGCGATGAGGGTCGGCACGTTGCCTGTTGGAGACGCGAAACCGGCTAAAGGCGCCGGATTCGTGCGTCGACGGGAACTGCCGGGCCCGTCACAGTCACGAGAGGCCCGAGGAGTTGCTCCCCGTGAAACGCGCCACCATAATGGTTCCACAACGGTTGGAGCCTGCCATGCCTGTCACGCTGACGCTCAAGAACATCCCGGACGCCGTCTATGAGCGGCTGAAGCTCTCCGCCGAGGCCAACCGGCGCAGCATGAACAGTGAGGCGATCGTCTGCCTCGAGAAGGTCCTGCTGACCAGCCGGGTCACCCCGGCCGAGCGGCTGGAGCAGATCCGCGCCCTGCGCGCCGAGCTGCCCCAGGGCAAGTTCCTGCCCGCGGATATCGACGCCTTCAAGCGCCAGGGCCGGAAGTGATCGTCGTCGACGCCAACGTCGTCGCCTACCTGCATCTGCCGGGGCCACTGACGGTCCGCGCCGAGGCGCTGCTGGCCCGGGAGCCGGACTGGGCCGCGCCGCTGCTGTGGCGGAGCGAATTCCGCAACATCCTGCTCGGCTGCATCCGCCGGGACCTGCTGAGCCTCGAGGAGGCCTGCAGCCGGCAACGCCAGGCCGAGGAACTGCTGGCCGGCGCCGAGTTCCAGGTGGAGTCCCGGGAGGTCCTGGCCCTCGCGCGGGACAGCCGGTGCTCAGCCTACGACTGTGAGTACGTGGCGCTGGCGATGCACCTGGACGCGCCGCTGGTCACGATGGACAAGCAGCTGTTGAAGGCATTTCCGAAGCGCGCCGTTGAACTGAAGCGGGCCGGTTAGTGCCGGCCGGGGCCTATTGACGGCCGACAAGTCGGGCGTGGCATTCTCGGGGCATGACGAGGCTCGCCAGGAAACCACCCGCTCACGTCGCCCGACGGCGCTCCCGCCCGGTGAAGTCGCAGGTCCGCCGGGAGAAGGCTGTCGTCACCCTCACCTACAACGCCGTCATCGAGCGCCACGGCGACGGGTGGATCGGCTGGATCAGGGACGTTCCGGGCGTGAACTGCCAGGAGAAGACCCGCGCGGCGCTCCTGAAGACCCTCCGGGTCACGCTGGCTGAAGCGCTGGAGTTCCAACAGGCCGGGGCCTTGCGGACTTCGGACGAGGATTTCCTGGAGGCTGCTGTTCACGAGCTTGGCCGCAGTCACCTCCGAAGTGATCCCTGGTAAGAGGAGCGCCGACATGGGCAAGCTGTCCATCCCCCCGGAATTCGACCAGGCGTCCGTCGAGGAGCGCATCGACTTAGTCCTGGAGCTCTGGGACCGGATAGCTGCCAAGCCGGACGAGGTGCCGGTTCCCGAGGAGCACCTGCGGATCATCGAGGAACGGTTGCGGGAGTCGCCCACGAGTCCTGCAGGCAGCATGTCCTGGGACGAGGTGAAGGCTTACCTCGACGACCTCAGCAAGGCGCGCAGGCCTTGAGGCATATCACTGTGGCCTGGCCATGATGGCACCGTGAGCCGAGAGCGGCGCCCGCCCGCCGCGGCGTGCTTTATCCTGCAAATCTCAACCGAGCCTGTTTGCGGGATAAATGCCTTCAAGAAAACAGGTTGGACCATGCCCCGCCACCTAAGGACCTGATGCCATGACCGACCCCGCCGTCACCAACGCCCCCGTCCCCCACCACGAACTCGTCCTGGAGCGCGTGATCAACGCGACGCCGGACAAGCTGTACCGGGCCTGGACGGAGCCGGAGCTGCTGAAGCAATGGTTCTGCCCGAAGCCGTTCTGGGTGTCCCACGCGGAGATGGACGTGCGGGCCGGCGGGGCGAGCGTCATCGTGATGAACGGGCCGAACGGGGAGGTGATGCCGAACCCGGGGATTTACCTGGAGGTGGTGCCGAACCGGAAACTGGTGTTCACGGATGCGTACACCCGGGCGTGGGAGCCGTCGGAGAAGCCGTTCATGACGGGGATCATCGAGTTCGAGCCGGTGGGGAAAGGCCAGACGCGGTACACCGCGCGGGTGCGGCACTGGAGTGCGGAGGACCGGCAGGCCCACGCGGACATGGGCTTCCACGAGGGGTGGGGGAAGGCGACGGATCAGCTGGAAGAGCTGGTGGCGGGGTTGTGAGGGCGCCGCCTACCCCGTGAACCGCCGGATCAGCGGCTTGTCCTTTGGCACCTGCTTCACGAATTCCTTCGCGTCGGCAAACGCTTTCACGAAGGCGGGGCGCTTGGAGATCCGGGAGACGTAGCCCCGGAACACCTCGTCCTGGCAGAGCCCGTAGCCCCGGGCCCAGAAGACGGTGTGGCCCATGATGCAGTCGGCGGCGGTGAAGTTCTCTCCGCAGATATAAGGCGCCCGGGCGAGCCGTTCGGCCACCTGGGGCTCGGCCTCCGTGGCGAACTTGTGCCGGTAGCGGGCGATGGTGCGCTCGTCCCGCTGGTCGTCGGGCAGCACGCTTTCGTGGATGCGGATCTGCCAGAGCA
>CALGMY010000053.1 GCA_937958785.1 uncultured Gammaproteobacteria bacterium
GAGCGGGAGATGCTGGGCGCCATCGGGTGGCAGGACAACGACGCGGTCCTGCACACCGACGTGCGCCTGCTGCCGCGCCGGCGCCGCGCGTGGGCTGCCTGGAACTACCACAGGGAAGGGGGCCCGGCCGGCGGCCGGGTTTCCGTGACCTATGACCTTACCCACCTGCAATCCCTGCCCACCCGGCGCCAGTTCCTGGTCACGCTGAACGCCGACGACCGCATCGATCCGGCGGCGGTGGTGCACCGGGAGACCTACCGGCATCCGGTTTTCGACGCGGGCGCGATCCGGGCCCAGGCACGCCGCGACGAGATCAGCGGCGTGCGGCGCACCTGGTACTGCGGCGCCTGGTGGGGCTACGGCTTCCACGAGGACGGGGTGCAGAGCGCCCTCGCGGTGTGCAATGCTCTGGGTGCAGGCCTGCCCGGCGCGGCGGCCGCCAATGGCGATGCACAGCTGTATCTATCAGGGACGAGTTAGCCACCGGCGCTTCGCGCCGGTCCGGCACGATTTCCGCTACCGGGTGCGGATGCTCTACCTGGATCTCGCGGAACTGCCGGAACTCCTCGATCCCTTCCTGTCCTGGTCCGCCCGGCGGCCTGCGCCGGCCTGGTTCCGGCGCGCCGACCACTACGGGGACCCGGCAGTGCCGCTTTCCACCGCCATCCTCGACCTGGTCGAGCGCTCGACCGGTTTCCGTCCCGCGGGCCCGGTGTACCTGCTGACCCACCTGCGCTACTTCGGCTACTGCTTCAATCCCCTGTCGGTGTACTACTGCCATGGCGCGGACGGGAGTCTCGAGGCCGTGGTGCTCGAGGTCAGCAACATGCCGTGGCGTGAGATGCACCCCTACGTGCTCACGCGGGGCGAGCCCATCGCCAACGGCGGGTTCCGCTTCGGCTTCGCGAAGGCCTTTCACGTGTCGCCCTTCCTCCCCATGGACATGGAGTACCGATGCTCCCTGGCGCCGCCCGGGCCGCGGCTCGCGCTGGCCCTCGAGAACTGGCGGCAGGGCAGGCGGACCTTCGACGCGCACCTGGACTTCGAGCGCACGCCGCTCACCGGCCGGTCGCTGGCCGCGGCCCTCGCCACCGACCCCCTCGCCACGCTGCGGGTGACGGCGCTGATCCACTGGCAGGCCCTGAAGCTGTGGCGAAAGCGCGCCCCGGTGTACGATCACGTGCCCGCCGGCAAGTCGCCATGAACGATTACGAGGAAGCACTCGATCCCGCCACCGGCAGCCCTGCCGCCGGCGTCGCCATCCGCCTCGCCCGGCGGGCGGTGCATGACCTGCTGGCCGCCCTTGGCCGCGGCCGGCTGCAGCTCACCGATCCCCTGGGTCGCGCCAGCTTCGGGCCCGGTGGCGGCGGGCCCGACGTCGCGGTGCGCCTCGACGACCTGTCCGCGTACCTGGACATCGCCACGGGCGGCAGCATTGGCGCGGCCGAGGCCTACATGGGGGGCAAGTGGACCGCATCCGACCTGCCGGACGTGATGCGCCTGCTCGCCGTGAACCGGGACGTGATGAACCGGCTCGAGTCCGGCCTCGCCCGGCTCGGCGGCCTCGCGCTGAAGCTCGCCCACTGGCACCACCGGAACACGCGGAGCGGCAGCCGCCGCAACATCCACGCCCACTACGACCTGGGCAACGAACTCTTCGGGCTGTTCCTCGACCCGACGATGATGTACTCGTCGGCGGTGTTCCCGGAGCCCGGCGCGTCACTGGAGGTGGCCTCGCTCCACAAGCTCGACCTGATCTGCCGCAAGCTGGAACTCCGCCCCGGGGACCACCTCCTCGAGATCGGCACCGGCTGGGGCGGGCTTGCGCTGCATGCCGCGCGGGAATACGGCTGCCAGGTGACCACCACCACGATCTCCCGGAACCAGTTCGAATTCGCGACCACCCGGATCCGTGACGCCGGGCTCGCGGACCGGGTGACGGTGCTCGGGAAGGACTACCGGGACCTCACCGGCACCTACGACAAGCTCGTGTCCGTCGAGATGATCGAGGCGGTGGGCCTCGACTTCCTGGACACCTACTTCCGTGCCTGCAGCGACCGGTTGAAGCCTGCCGGCCGGATGCTGCTCCAGTCCATCATCATCGCCGACCGGCACTACGAACAGGCACGGCAATCCGTGGACTTCATCCAGAAGTACATCTTCCCGGGCGGCGCCCTGCCCTCCGCCGGCGCCATCCTCGCCGCCATCGGCCGCGTCACCGACCTGCAGCTCTCGGGACTGCAGGACATCGGCCTCGACTACGCGCGCACCCTCGCCATGTGGCGGGAGCGGTTCCTCGCCCGGCTGCCCGAGGTGCGTCGCCTCGGCTACCCGGACGAGTTCATCCGCATGTGGGAGTGGTACCTGGCCTACTGCGAAGGCGGGTTCCTGGAGCGGACGATCAGCGCGGTCCAGCTGGTGTTCGACAAGCCGGACTGCCGCCTGCGGCCGGCGGGCTGCGCGGCACAATGGGGCGCGTTGTCGCCGGGCGGCCCGGGGTTCAGGATGTACGCATCAGCCCTGTAGGGAGCCCGACATGAAACCAAGCATCCGCCTGGCCGCCACCGCGGTTACTGCCGCTGCAGCCGCGCTGTTCGCGGCGGCCTGCACCGCGCCGGCGCCAGCGGTCGACGCCGCCGCCCCGACCTACGACGGCCTGGTCCGGCTGCGGGACCCGGGCCTGGACGAGGCCTGGGTAAAGCCCGATATCGACCTCGGTAGCTACCGCCAGCTGCTGCTCCAGCCGGTCGAAGTCCAGTACCGGGCGGTGCGTCCGGTTCCTGCCAACCCGCTCGGCCGCAGCCAGGTCACGGAGTTCCCGGTCAGCCCCGCGGACCAGCAGCGGCTCGTCGACATCGTCACCGACGTCTTCCGCGAGGAACTCGCGAAGAGCAGGACCATGACCCTTGCCAAGGCCCCGGACCCGGATGTGCTGCTGGTCGACGTGTCGCTGCTCGATGTGGTGTCCAACGTCCCGCCCGAGGAGGCCGGACGGAACGAGATCTACCTGGACGAGGTCGGCGCGGCCACGCTCGTGCTGGAGCTGCGCGATGCCCCGAGCGGGGAGACGCTGGCCCGGGCGGTGGACCGTCGCGCCGCCGACCCGCTGGACGACATCGGCACCAGCGTCAGCCGGGTCACCACGGTGACGGCCTGGAGCGAGGTCCGCCGCGTCGCCCGGCGCTGGGCAGCCACCGTGACCCGCCGCATCGACCAGTTGCACGACCGCCCCGCCACGAACCGTTAGCCGGAGGTTTCCATGACCGACGCCCCCCTATCCCGCCGGGAAATCCTGGCGGCCGGATCCACCCTAGCCGTGCTCTCCGCCGCTTCGCTCGCTGGCTGCGCTGCCACGGGAGCGACCACCCGCAGTGGTCGCCCGGCCGACGCGCCGCAGGCGCCCTTCGATACCCTGCGGGACTACGTGGCGGCACTCGATGCCCACGGCCTGCTGCTGCGCATACCCGAAGTGGACCAGGACGCCTTCCAGGCCACCGGACTCGTCTTCCGCGCCAACGACCGCTTCAGCTACTTCGGCGTGCCTGCCCTCTGGTTCGACCGGGTGAAGATCGACGGCCAGTGGGTCGATGGCCCGCTGGTGGGACTCCTGCAGGGCAACCTGCACACGGACGCCATCGTCTTCGGGCAGCCGGTCGTGCCGGGGAATGGCCCGGCCAGCTACCGGAACGCCAAGGCGTACCTGGCGGACCTGCTGAAGAAGAACAATGGCAGCTACCCCCAGATCCCGCCCGTCGAGATCACCCGGGACCGGGCGCTGTGCAAGCAGGTGGTGCTGACCGGCGACGACATCGACCTCACGCGCTACGCCTTCATCCAGACCAACCCGACCGACGCGGGCCGCTACGTCAACACGGGCTCGGTGTTCACGAATGACCCGGAGATGGGCGGCAACTTCGGGACCTACCGCTGCCAGCTGAAGGGCCCGCGACTGCTGGGCCTCAACCCGGAGCCGAACCAGACCGGCTGGAAGATGCTGATGGCCGCGCGGAAGCGCGGCGAGAAGGTCGCGAAGGTGTCCATTGCGCTCGGCCAGGACCCGGTGGTCTGGTTCATCAGCGGCACCCGGGTGGCCAACCGCTTCGGCGACAAGCCCGTGGACGAACTGGCGATCGCCGGCGGCTTCCGGGGCAAGCCCGTGGAAGTGGTGAAGTCCGAGACCAACGACTTCCTCGTGCCCGCCCATGCGGAGATGATCATCGAGGGCGAGGTGCCGTTGCAGGAGAAGGGCCTGCCGGAAGGCCCCTTCGGCGAGATGTTCGGCTACATGGGCCCGGCGAAGGAGGAGAACTTCTTCCTGAACGTCACCGCGGTGACCCACCGGCGCGATCCGTGGATCATGAA
>CALGMY010000054.1 GCA_937958785.1 uncultured Gammaproteobacteria bacterium
AGCCAGCGCTCCAGCCGCTGGCGCACCAGCCGGGCGAGCACGGGGGCCTGGCCCCCGCTGGAGACGGCGATGACGAGTGGCGAGCGGTCCACGACCGCGGGACTGATGAAGGTGGAGGCGGCGGGATCGTCGACGACGTTGCAGAGCCGGAGTGCGGCCCGCGCCGCGGCGGCCACCTCGCGATTGACTCCCGGGTCGCCGGTGGCCGCGATCACCAGCAGCTGGTCGGCGACGAGGCCGGATGCGAAGGGCCCCCGGACGACCGCGAGCCGCCCGTCGGCGGCGGCCACTTCCAGACCCGCGGACAGGACCGGCGCGTTGACCGTCACCCGGGCCCCGGCGGCCACCAGTTCCAGCGCCTTGCGTTCGCCCACGGTGCCCCCGCCCACCACGAGGCAGGGCTGTCCACGGACGGACGCGAAGAGAGGCAGGTAGTGCATGGACGAACTCGGGCAGGGGGCGGGCCGGGGAAGGCCACCCGGACACGATAGCCCCGGAAGGGCCCGGGAAAAAATGGTGGATTGACAGCCTCTTGTAACCCTTGGTTATATATCCGGGTCATGACCCTGCAGCAGCTCAAGTACCTGGTGGCCATCGCGGACAGCGGCCTCAACATCACGGCCGCGGCGGAGCGGCTCTATACGAGCCAGCCCGGCATCAGCAAGCAGCTGAAGCTGCTGGAGCAGGAGCTCGGGGTGCAGCTCTTCACCCGCAAGGGCAAGAGCCTGGCCGCCATCACGCCGGCGGGCCGGGACGTGATCGCCCGGGCCCGGCGCATCATGCGGGAGGCCGAGAACATCCGGCACCTGGCGAGCGACCTGTCCGGCGAGCAGGAGGGCACGCTCTCCATCGGCACGACCCACACCCAGGCCCGACACGTGCTGCCGGAAGTGATCAAGGAGTTCCGGGAGCGCTACCCGAAGATCAACCTGGAGCTGCACCAGGGCACGTCCGAGCAGATCGCCGAGCTGATCGCGGCCAACCGGGTCGACTTCGCCATCGCGACCGGCTCCCGCCAGCTGTTCCCGGGCCTCGTGCTGCTGCCCTGCTTCAGCTGGGACCGCATCGTGCTGGTGCCGAACGGCCACCCGCTCACCCGGGTCAGGGACCTCACGCTGGCCGAGCTCGCCCGCCATCCGCTAGTGACCTACGTGTTCGGCACCACCGGCGAGTCGTCCTTCAAGCGGGCCTTCGCCGACCAGGGCCTCGAGCCCAACGTGGTGTTCACGGCCCGGGACGCGGACATCATCAAGACCTACGTGCGCATGGGCATGGGTGTCGGGATCCTCGCCCCCATGGCCTTCGAGTGCCAGGACCAGAAGGACCTCACCGCGCTGCCGGCCGCCGGGCTGTTCCCCCGCGTGACGACCTGGCTCGGTTTCCGCCGGGATTCCGTCCTGCGCCGCTACATGGTGGATTTCGTGGCCCTGTTCGCGCCGCACCTGACGGCGCAGGTGACGCGTCGGGCCGCCCAGCTCGCGACCCAGGCCGAGGTGGACGCAATGTTCGACGAGGCGACCCTGCCGCTGAAGTCCGGCTGCGACGTGTCCGCGGCGGCGTAACGGAATTGGGGACATGCCTAATTTTGCGGCGCTACGCAGGCGGGCGCCGCAAAATTAGGCATGTCCCCAATTCCGCTAAAGCCCCGACAGGTCGATGTCGTGCAGGCCGCATTCCCGTTTTAGGCCGAAGAAGCGGGTTTCCTCGACGCTCGCCACCGCGTGCAGCGGTTGCGTGGTGTGGACGTCGCCCACCGACACGTAGCCCTGCTCCCAGAGCGGGTGGTAGGGGAGGTCGTGCTGCTTGAGGTAGCGGAAGATGTCCCGGTCGCTCCAGTCGGCCAGCGGATGGACCTTCCAGCGCTCGCTGCCGAGCGGTCCCTGGGCGTTCAGGAACGGGACGTTTGCCCGGCTCGCGGACTGGCTGCGGCGCAGGCCCGCGAACCAGCTGCCCACGCCGAGCTCGCGCAACGCCCGCTCCATGGGCTCCACCTTGTTTTCCCGGTTGTAGGCCTCGAGGCCGGCCAGGCCCTGCTGCCAGCGCTTGCCGTAGCGCGCCTCCTGCCAGGCTGGGCTGCGGGCATTCTGGTAGACCTTGAGGTTGAGGTTCAGCCGATCGGCCAGGGCATCGACGAACTGGTAGGTTTCCGGGAAGAGGTAGCCCGTGTCGATGAAGATGACCGGGATGTCCGGCCGCTGGCGGGTCACCAGGTGCAGGAGCACGGCGGCCTGGATGCCGAAGCTCGAGGTGAGCACGTGGTTGCCCGGCAGGTGTTCCAGGGCCCAGGCCACCCGTTCCGGGCCGGCCAGCGCGCCGAACAGGCGGTTGCCCCGGGCGAGCGCATGCTCGCGGGACTCGACCTCATCGAAGAGCAGCGCCGGGCCGTTGGCCGGGACGGCGGCGAGGTCGGCCTGGACGAGGTTGGCGGCGGCGGACAAGGGCGACTCCTGCGGGGACCGGGACAGCATGTGCGGGCCACGCTACGCGGACCGGGACGCGGGCGGAACGATATTGTTGTTATCCGTGCATAACCGCGCTGTATAACGGGCCATCCCGGAGGACCTGCCATGACCCGCTTCGTCTCCCGCCGTGAACTGGTGCTCGCTTCGCCGGCCCTGGCGGCAGTGCCGTGGCTGGCCGCCGCGGCCCAGGCTCCCGCCCCGGCCCCGGGCGCTCCCGCGGGCCTCGTCCGGCTCATCGCCAATGAGAACCCCTACGGTCCGGCCGCGAGCGCCCGCCAGGCCCTCCTGGCGACCCTGGATTCCGCCTGGCAGTACCCCATGGGCCAGGACCAGGCGCTGAAGCGACTCATCGCCGCGCGGGAGGGGCTCACTCCCGAACACGTCATGGTGGGCGAGGGGTCCGGCGAGATCCTGCGCATCGCGGGCCTGCTGTTCGGCCGTGACGGGCAGCAGGTGGTGGCGGCCCGGCCCACCTTCACGTTCCTGCAGGACTATGCCCGGCTGCTCGGCGGCACCCTCACCGAGGTGCCCCTGGACGCGCAACTTCGCCACGACCTCCCGGCCCTCGGCGCCGCCGTGGGGCCGGCCACGCGGCTCCTCTATCTCTGCAACCCGAACAATCCCACCGGCACGCTGGTGCCCGGACCGGAGATCCGTCCCTTCGTCGCGGCCATGGCCCGGCGGACGACCGTGCTGGTCGACGAGGCCTACCTGGACCTCTGGGACGACTGGCCCGCCCACACGACCACCGACCGGGTCCGCGCCGGTGATCCCGTGATCGTGACCCGCACCTTCTCCAAGCTGCACGGCCTCGCGGGGCTCCGCGTCGGGTACGCCCTGGCGCCGCCGCCGCTCATCAAGCGCCTGGAACAGCACCGCATGACCCTGCTCGGCGCGCCCGGCGTCGCGGCCGCCACGGCCAGCTACCAGGACCTGGAATTCCAGGCCTTCGCCCGCGCGCGCCTGCGGGAAGCCATGGGCCTGACGCTCGCCGCGATCCGGGACCTCGGCTTGCGCCACGTGGAGGACGGGCGCGGCAACTTCGTGTTCTTCGACACGGGGCAGCCGCTGGCCGACTTCAGTGCGGCAATGCGTCGGGCCGGCTTCCTGGTGGGACGGCCCTTCCCGCCCTACGACACCTGGTGCCGGGTCAGCCTGGGGACGGTGGCGCAGATGCGGGATTTTGTCGCAGCACTCCGGGCCCATTTCGCGTAGGCCGAGCCGGCTCTGCTACAATTTTGCACCCCGCCGGCCCTGGCCGGCGGCGGTTCCAGACCGACAACCAGCCACGGCCGCGGCCCGTCCCGCCGGCCAGAAGGGTCCGCGCAGTTGGAGACGCTCCGCCTCGTCTATCACACCGCCAAGGTAAGGCTCGGCTTCCTCATCATGGCCTGCGCCCTGGCGGGCCTCGCCGTGAGCCCCGGCACGGGCCTGTCCGCCTGGCAGGTGCTGGTGCTGGGTGTCGCCACGCTGCTGTCGTCCGCCGCTGCCGGCGCCTTCAACCAGCTCTGGGAGCGGGACCTGGACCGGGACATGAAGCGGACCCGGGGCCGGCCCTTCGCCACCGGCCGCTTCGCGGCCACCGCCGCCTGGCACGCGGGCATCCTGCTGACCGTGCTGGGCTCCGTGGTCGCCGCCTGGCTCGCCACCAACGCCATGGCGGCCCTGTACATCTTCCTCGGCGCCTTCACCTATGGCGTCGTCTACACGGTCTGGCTGAAGCGCCGCACCTGGCTGAACATCGTCTTCGGCGGCCTCGCCGGCAGCTTCGCCGTGATGGCCGGGGCAGCGGCGGTGGACGCCGAGTTCGCCATGGCGCCGCTCATCCTCGCGATCGTGCTGTTCCTCTGGACGCCGCCCCACTTCTGGGCGCTCGCCTTCGCCTGCAAGAAGGACTACGCGGCGGCCGGCGTGCCCATGCTGCCCGTTGTGGTGAGCGACCGGCTCTCCACCCGCACGATCCTCGCCCACGCGGTCGCGCTGGTGCTGCTCTCGGTGGTGCCCTACTGGTACGGGATGGGCTGGATCTACCTCGTGAGTGCCGTGGGTGGTGGCGCCTACTTCCTGGTGGAGAGCTGGCGGCTGGTCGCCACCCCGACCGTCCCCCAGGCCTGGCGGACCTTCGCCGCGTCCATCGTCCAGCTGGGCGTGCTGCTGACCGGCGCGATCATCGACAACCTGGTCCTCGGCTGAGTCGCGTGCGCACCGCCATCGCATTGCTGGGCAGCCTCGCGGCGGTGCCTGCATACCCGGCGACGTTTGCCAATATCAATGGGGTACCTGTGGAGTTCCCCGCTGGCGCGATCTCCTTCGCGGACAAGGTCGTCGAGTTCACCCCGGGGCTGAATCTGAACGCCGGTACCGGACAGATCGAGCCGCTGCCCGCCTATCGCCGGGCTGCCAACGTGCTTGGCCCTCCGGACATGGACATCACCCGGTCGGTCAGCTGTTTTTCCAGCCCCAACGACCAGGCCTGCGGCTTCGTTTCCCTCGGTGTCGGGGGCGTGCTCACGGTGAAGTTTACGGACAACCTGCTGAGTGGTAGCGGTACGTCTGCCCCGGACCTCTGGCTCTTCGACATGGGCACCCCGGATGCCTTCTTCATCGACATCAGCACGGATGGCAACATCTGGCTCAACGTCGGTACGGTGACCACCGTCCCCGGCGTGGACATCGACGCGTTCGGCCACGGCGTCGGCGACACCTTCGCCTGGGTGCGGCTGCGGGACGCTCCTGGCGGGCAGCCAAACGGACCGACCGTGGGGGCGGACATCGACGCCATCGGGGCCATCAGTACCACGGTGGTGCCGTTGCCTGCCCCGGGTTTGCTCCTGGCCACCGCCCTCGCAGGCCTCGCCGTCCGGCGACACTTCAGTCCGGGAGATGAGGCCCGAGTTCCGGCAGGAGCGCGCTGACAAAGCGCGCCAGCCGCCGGTCCGCGGCATCCAGGGACTCGTCCGGGGTCAATGTCGTGGTGACGCGCACCTGGGCCCCGTCGGTGCGCCGCCGGGCGAGGCTGTCGAGGAAGACTCCGAAGTCGCGGGCCAGTTCGCCGGTGTGCCGCCGGCCGCGTCCCTCGTACCAGTCGTAGACCAGTCGCCGGGAATCCTCCCGAACCAGGACCGTCCGCCGCACGGGCAAGGGTGCGCCGGTGCCGACGCCGGTAAGCACCAGTGTGCCGCGGTCGAGGATGGCGTAGGCCGCGCTGGCGGGCGCCAGGCCGGAGGGGTGTCCGCAGGTTCCCGGCCGTTGCGAGGCGCAGTAGGCGATGCCGAGCTCGACTGGCGCGCCTTCGCCAGCGCGCCCGAACATCGCGAGCAACCGGTCCGTGATGACGCCGTTAACGATGGCGATTGCGCCCACGGGCAGTTCCTCGCCCCGCCAGCCGCCGAAGTCACGGGGAAACGTGGCGAGCGCGGCGCGCGGTGGCGGCTGCTCCGGCGGGCGGTCGACGAGCAGGGCGGCCGCCAGGGCGAGAAGGGCGGCCGCGGTGGCGGGCCGGCCGGGGCGAAATCGTGCGACGAGGGCGGCGAGTCCTGACCGGGCCGGAATCCCCGCCGCGAACGCGGTCGCCGCGTCGTGGCCGGCGAGCCGCGCCAGCAGTCCGGCCAGGGCGAACAGCACGACGACGCAGGCCAAGAACATGACCCAGCCTTCGAAGTAGTGCAGGAAGCCCTCGGCCTGGCCTGGCCCGAAATGGTGCACGAGCACGCCCGTCACGCTGATCCGCAGGCCGTTCATGAGGACGGCAACGGGTACGGCGGCCAGCGCGAGCAGGGCGCGTTGCCACCAGGGGCCCCGGAAGAGGATGGCGCACAGGGTGCTGAACGCCAGCAGCGGAGCGAGGTAGCGAAGGCCGCTGCAGGCTTCCGCCACGAGCAGCTGGTAGCCACCAAGGTCGATGACGTTGCCCGAGCGGAAGGCCTGTTGGCCCGCGAGCCGGATCCCTTCCACACCGATGCTGGCGGAGAGTGCCTGCAGGCTCCCGGTCACGCGCTCCTCCACCAGCAGCGGCAGGGGTACCAGGAAGACCAGCAGCAGGAGCGGCGCGGCGCTGGCCTGCAGGGCGCGCAAGCCCGCGAAGGCCCAGACCAGCGCGAACGTCGCCAGCACGAGGCCGGACTGGGTGACGGACGGGAAGCCGGTCCGCTCACCGAGGTCGATGAGTACCAGGCTGGCAGCGAAGGCCAGCAGTCCCGCCCAGGACCCGCCCGCCGGCAGGTGCGACAGTGCCAGGGCGCGCAACGCGAGCAGGTACAGGACCAGGAACGGGATGGCGGGGCCGTGGCTGTATTCGGGCGCCTGCCAGCGGGCGACCAGCGCCAGCAGGCCCTCGTGCCCGAGCAGGGCGAGGGACACGAAGGTGATGACGATGATGGCGACGACCGGCGCCAGGTGGGGTTGCCTCACCGGCCGGACCGGGGGCCGGCTGCCCCGTCAGGCGCTGAGGGGGACGCTGCCCGTGGCGCCGGCCTGACGCAGTTGCCGGAAGCCAAACAGGCCCACGGCGGAGGCGAAGAGCAGCAGGGCCCCGGGGGCCGGAACGACGGAGTACGCCACATGACCTTCGACGACGTAGGCGGTATTGCCCGTGTTCGAGAATGTCACGATTCGGACCTTGCCGGGATAGCCGTTCACGCCGTCCGGATAGAGTTGGGCCGTGCCGTTGCCCTGCGTGTTGGCGGTGTCGAGGACTCCCTGCAGGACGAACACGTCCATGCCGTTGTCGTAGCCGAGCCCGGAGCCCGGGTTCGTCTGCGTGGCAGACCCTGCAACCAGCGGATGATTGCCGCTATTCCGGTACTGGGTGCCGAATACCGGTGCCCCACTGGCAAAGATCGGGGTGTCCACGTCGAACAGGTCGAAACTGGTGGCGCCGCTGCCCGAGCCCGCCGGTTTCGCGCTCTGGCAGCCCAGGCTGAAGGGACAGTTGCCGCCATAGATCGCGGCCGGTCCGTGATCCGACAGCCTGCCGTCGGCGCCTGTGGCCGTGAAGGTGGCCCAGTCGGTCGGGTTGCTCACGAAATCCGTGGCGAAGTAGCTGCCTGCCTTGTAGAGGTCGAACGTCGCGTTCGTGAACGTGTGAATGGACCAGCCATTGGAGGGCGAGAAGCCGCTCTCGGTGGAGAAGCTGCCGTTCAGGGTGATCGTGTTCAGCGCCAGCGGGTAGCCGTTGTCGGGTCCCGCCAGCTGGTTCGAGCTGGGTACCGTGCTCAGGGTGACGGTGCCGGTGAGCGCGGGAGGCTCGATCGGGGCGTTGCCGTTCAGGGGTCCGGGCTGAATTGCCGTGAGGTTCGAGGTAAACGCCCCGGAGGCCTCGAGGACCCGGTCGAACACCACGTCGAACGTGAGCACGCTCTGGGCGAATACGGGGACGGCGCAAAGACCCAGGGCGAGTCCGCCGAACAGCTTCTTCATGTGGTCGATCCTCCTGCAGCCTGAATCAAGCCGCCAGGTGATCCGCCGTCCCGCCCCCAGGTTGCTGTCTTCTATCCTCAGCGCTCTTGGCAGGACACTTGGCGATGCGGCCGGTTCTTGCGCCGGCGTCGCCGCTTGCGCGGCACGAGAGACTATAGGGGAAACGCCCCGCCCGCGGTAGGTGCCGCCGGGTTTGCGAGGCGCGCGAGCGCGGTGCGGGCATCCTCGAGGCCCTTGAAGACGAGTCCGCGCGCATCCGCGGTCCGGACGGCGCTGGCGAGGGCCTGCTGCGCCGCCGGGGCATCGCCGCTCCGGAGCAGCACCATGCCCAGGTAGTACTGCAACTGCGGATTACCGCCGGCGGCCACGGCCCTTTCCAGGTACCGGCGGGCGTCCGGCAGCTGGCCGTGCCCAGCCAAGGATCCCCAGCGTGACAGGCGACGCGGTGCGCCCGGTGGCGTAGGGCTGCAGGAGTTCGAGGGCCCGGACCCGGCTGCGGGGATCGCCCCGGTGGTCCAGCAGGAGCACGGCCAGGTTATCCACCAGGAATTCGCTGTCGCCACCGGCCGCGAGGACGGCCTCGTACACGACGATGGCCGGCTCAAAGGCGGAACGCTTTTCCAGGGCGGCGCCCAGGGCGAGGCCGATCGCCGGCGATCCGGGGATGCGCTCGTGGGCCGTGCGCAGCCGGGCCAACCGCGCGTCGGAACCTGCCGGCTCGAGCCCGGCGAGACCCAGGTGGGCCGCGACGTGTTCCGGCTGCAGCCCGAGGAGCGTCTCGAGGGTGGTCCGGGCCGCGGCGGTTCGGCCCGATGAATGCTGGAGGCCGGCGAGCAGCAGGTAGCCAGCACCGTGACCGGGGTGGGACTCGAGGTGGCTGGCCAGCTCCGCTTCCGCCGCTGCCGCGCCGCCGGTCCGCACCTCGAGCGCAACCAGTGCCTCGAGCGGCGGGTCGGCCAGGGGACTGCGGGCCAGGGCGCGGCGGAAGGCCGCCAGGGCACCCTGGTCGTCGCCCCGGGCCTCGATGGCCAGCCCGAGCTGGTAGTCGGCGAGCCCGGAGTCCTCGCCGAGTTCCAGCAGCCGCCGGGCCTCGCGCTCGGCGGCGGCGAAATCCCGTTCGAGCAGCAGCGCCCGGACGAGGTTGGCGGACGCGGCGCGGTCGCCCGGGTCGAGGCGGAGCGCATCCCGCAGCAGCGCGGCGGCGGCGGGCGCATCGCCCCGGTTGCCCAGCAGGGTCGCGAGCTCCTGCCGGGCGGCCTGATGGGCGGAATCGATCTGGAGCAGGCGCCGGTACGTGCCCTCGGCGAGGGCCGTCTGGTCGTCGAGGACCTGGACCCGGGCCAGCATCAGCAGCGCGCGGGGGCTGTCCGGCTGCCGGGCCAGCGCCGACGTGAGGTCGGCACGGGCCCCGGCCAGGGCCCCGTCGGCGGCCTGGAATGCAGCCCGGTAGAGCAGCGCATCCACGTTGCCTGGCGCGTCCGCGAGGATGCCCTCGACCAGTGCCCGGGCCGCCTTGGCATCCTGGCCGAGGGCCAGGGCGACCAACCGGTTGCGGGCGGCGAGACCGTCCGCGGTCCTGGGTTCCGCGTCAGCGATTTCCTGGTAGGTGGCCCGCGCCTCGGCCAACCGGCCGACGGCTTCGTAGAACCCCCCGAGGCTGAGTCGAAGGGTCGTGGAGTGCGGGTTGGCGGCCACCGCGTCCGCCAGGTTCGCCGCCGCCGCGTCCGGCTGGCCCTGGCCCGCGAGCAGGCTGGCCAGCTGGACCCGCCAGCCCGAATTGTCGGGGTCCCGGGCAATCAGCGCCCGCAGCCGGTCCTCTGCCGCGGGACCCCGGCCCTGCCGGGCATACAGGCGGGCGAGGGCCAGGTCATAGGACGGGTTGTCGGGGAAATCCGCCGCCAGGGACAGGAGCGTCTGTTCTGCGGCCTGCTCGTCGCCCGCCGTGAGGAACAGGGCAACCCGGACCCGGCGCAGGCCCTCGGTGCCGGCGGTGCCGGCCCTGGTAATCGCGGCGTCCAGGTCCCGGCCGGCTTCGGCGTAGCGCCCCTGCTCGGCGAGCAGCGTGACCTTCAGCGTGACCGCGTCCTGGCGCGCCGGGTCAATCCCGAGGGCCCGGCCGACGGCCAGCGCAGCGTCGTCCTTGCGGCCTTCCAGGTAACGGGTGCGGGCATCGAGCAGATGGGCGGCGGCGGAGCCGGGCGCCAGGGCCAGGGCGGCGTCGGCCTGGGCCCGCGCGTCACGGGTCTGGCCGGCGCGCACGTGATAGTTGCCGAGCTTGAGCCGCGCCTCCAGGTGGCCCGGGTCCGCCGCAACGGCCATGGCGAGCTGGCCCGGAACGGCGCTGAAGTTCCCGGCCCGCTCCTCGAGCAGGGCCTTGAGGTACCGGGCGTCGGCGTGACGGGGCGAGAGCTGCAGGGCGTTGCGCACGTCGAGGGTGGCGTCCACCAGTTCCCCCGCCTCGTAGGCCTGGCGGGCCGCGCTCACATACCGGGCGGCCCGCTCGTCCGGGCTGCCGCAGGCCGCCGACAGCAGGGCGAGCCCGGCCAGAGCCAAGGCCCGGGCTGCGAACTGCGGGATCGGGAAGTACGGCTTCGGGTCCGGCACGGGTCCACCCGGTCGTTGACGGGCGGCGACGCTATCACAGGCCGGGCTCGCTTTACGCGCGGCGGCCGCGGCATTCCAACGGCGCCGTCCCGGGTTCGACCCGGACCGCCCCTGGCCAGGCCAATTGGTGCTGCACGAATCGTGGTTTGCGCAGCCCCGCGCCAAATCGGTGAAGGATCAGGGATCTACGGGAAGTCAGGCCGGGCGGGTGCTTGCGGGTGCGGTGGCGGGTGTCTTGAATCCCCGGGCCAGTTTTCGGACCGAGGCGGCGCCGACGGCGCCGGTCCGGCAGGTATGGCCGCCTACCAAACCTGTTGAGGGTGCTGGTCGGTTGGACAGAAAGGGAAGTTGGCACCGGGATCCCGCCCAGTTCTATCCTCCGGGGTTCCGGTGCCGACGACCTGATCGAAAGAACAACGCCAAGCGTCGTGCGACGCCAGTATACCCCGCTGGCTGACGCCCGGTGCCGCGAGTCCGGGGAAAAGGAGCCTATGAGCCATCGTCGATTGCCGGCCGGGCGGCTGCTCGGAGCCGTCTCCTGCGCCTTGCTGCTGGGTGGCTGCCTGGACGCCAGCGATGACGCGCCGGGCACCCGGGTCATCAACACCTCGCCGGTGGCCGATGCGGGCCCGGACCAGGTGGATGTGCCGGCCTCGGTCCTGGTGATGCTGGACGGCAGCGGGACCTCGGACGCGGACGGGGACGAGCTGCTGTACACGTGGGAGTTCGTGAGCCGGCCAGCAGGCTCCGCGGCGGTGCTCGCCAATGCCACCACGCCCCTGCCCACACTCACCCCACCGGTGCCCACCTTCACTCCGGACCTGCCCGGCACCTACACCCTCCGCCTCACGGTGGACGACACCTTTGGCACTGGTACGGGCACCGACACGGTAAGCGTGGTAGCCATCGTCCCCACCACCCTGCCGCCGGTGGCGAGCGCGGGTGCCGACCAGAGCGTGTCCTTCGCGCCGCCGGCCGTCACCGTGGTCCTGGACGGCACGGGCAGCTCGGACCCGGACAATGATCCCCTCTCGTATGGCTGGGTCATCACGTCCTTCGTGCCGTCCGGGGTTCCGCCCGCGACCAACGTCACGCTGATCAACGCGACCACCGACACGCCTTCCTTCGACGTGACCGACGTGGACCAGCTCGGCGTGTACACCCTGCGCCTCACGGTGAGCGACGGGACCCTGCAGGCCACCGACGACGTGGTGGTCACGGTGTCGAAGTCGTTGCCCAACGCCAGCGTCCTGTTCGGCTCCGGCGCCCTCGCCGGGGCGGCCCTCGCCTGGACCGCGCGCCGGCGCCGGCGGCAGGCCGGCGGGGCAGGGGGACAGTGACAGCGATGCTCATGCGTAACAACATTGCGGCTTTCCTCGCCTTTTCGATGGCAGTGCCCGTCCCTATCCTGGCTCCCACCACCGGCTGGGCCCAGATCGAGGAGGTGATCGTGACTTCCCGGAGGACGGAAGAGAACCTTCAGGACATTCCGGTGGCGGTTGCGGCGTTCAGTGCCGAGGACATTGAGAAGCAGGGACTGTCGACGACGGCTGATGTCGCAAAGCTCATCCCCGGCGTGCAGTTCGACCAAGGCTTTTCGGCAGCGGATACCCGGGTCTCGATCCGGGGAATCAACAACTCCCGGGGGCGGACCAGCGTGGCCATCCTGGTCGATGGCGTGGATGTCACCGGTGAAAACGTCACTGCCGGCGGCGGCGGCTCACTCTTCAACTCCCGCCTGATAGATCTCGAGCGGGTTGAGGTAGTGAAGGGTCCCCAGGCCGCGCTCTACGGGCGGAATGCGTTCGCCGGTGCCATCAACTACATCTCGAAGAAGCCGTCCATGGACGGCTTCGTGGTCAATTCCTACGGCGACGTTGCCGCAAACTACGCCATCTACGATGTACGTGGCTCGATATCGATGCCTGTAATCGCGGACAAGCTGGCGGTCAGCCTCAACGCGGGCGCCTACGCCAGTGACGGCTACTATCGGAACCACAATCCGGTTGACCCGGTGGCCAACAGCGGCACCCTGGGTGGCGGCGATAACCAAGGCGTTCGCCTCGCCGTTCTTTGGCAGGCCACCGACGCTCTGACCATCGACGCCACGATCAGCTACAACCAGAGTCAGGCGGATCCGCGCCCTGCGGTCAAAGTGGCGAGCGCCAATACCTTCTACGGCCTCGATCCTCTGCTGGACGAGAACGGTGACCCTGTTTTCGACGAGAACGGCCAGCCGATCCGTATCGAGGTTCGACGGCCGCCCGGCACTCCCCCGGATTTCACCAACCTGAGCGGCGGCTTCATCAACTACGGCCAGTGGCTGGGCACCGTGGGCTCCGTATCGGAGCAGGACATCAACCTGTCCCGGTCCTACCGCTTCGATGGCCCTTTCAAGGGCAGTGAAGACGACACCCTGCTGAGTTATGCCCGCGCCACCTGGGAGGGCGATGCGGTCGCCTTCAAGTCATTGACCAGTTTCCTCAGCAACAGTGCCTTCCTGAACGAGGACGTGGACTTCCAGAATGGCGTCGGCACTCCGGGAGTTCGCCCGCCACCCAACAACACCGCCACTTTCTACTCTTTGGAGGTGGATTACCTGGACCGGACCGAAATCGACTACTTGGCACAGGAATTCACCTTGGAGTCCACCGCCTGGGACCGCGGCCGGTGGTTGGTGGGTGTCCTCGGGTTCTGGGAAGACACCCACAACTCCGATGAGTCCATCGGCTGGTTCAATGCGCCGAACTTCGCCGAGGCCCTGCCCGCGTTCTGCGATGCGACGGAGCCTCTGGACCTGGCCTGTACTTACCGGGACTCGGTGCGCCTAGGCGACCCGGCCAAGACCACCGACCGAAAGTCAAACAGCTACTCGATCTTCGCTCTCGTCGGCTATGACCTCACCGACGCCCTCAGGCTTACTGTTGAGGCCCGGTACATCCATGACGAGATCGAGGTGTCCACCAATACCAACGTGGACCGGGTATCCCAGTACGTGCTGGCCTTTCCCATCGACTACCCGTTCACCGGCGTGGTGTTGCCGGTGACGGCTACTCAACGGTCCGACACCTTGAATCCGCGCGTTGCTCTGGATTATTCGGTGAACGACGATATCCTGGTCTACGCCTCCGCGGCGAAGGGTACCAAGCCTGCGGGTTTCGGTACGGCCCAGTTCGCAACGCCCGTGGGCACCGAGATCGAGCAGGAGCGACTTTGGGGCTATGAGCTTGGTGCAAAGAGCCAATGGCTAGACGGCCGCCTGCAAGTTAACGGTGCCCTGTTCTTCAACGACTATAGCAATCGGCAGGTCGGCGTGACCGTCACCAATGACGATCTTCCTGGCTCTTTCCCGTCCGCCGGCGTCACCAATGCAGGCGGTGCCGAGACGAAGGGCATCGAGCTGGACCTGCAATGGCAGGCCACTGACGAGCTTACATTGACCCTCGGGTATGCATACACGGACGCCAAGTGGACCGATTTCAGCTACACCGACATCCGGGCGAAGCAGGACAAGGATCCGACCTTCAAGGACCTGGCCATCTGCCTGAGTCAGTTGGGCGATTGCGCCGGAGCCGACGTAGCCGGCATCCCCGCCCACTCAATGACGTTGGTGAGCGACTACCTGGCACCACTCACCGAAGGGCTTGAGTGGTTCTTCAGTGCAACGGCGCAGTTCGAGGACGGGCGGTCCATTTCTGATCGCCGAGAGACGGCATACACGGGCGCATATTGGCTCGTTGACACCAGGCTCGGTATCCAGGCCGACAACTGGAGCGCGCAGCTCTATATCGACAACCTGCTGGATGACGACACCGTGCGTACAGCCCAACCGACCAACGACTTCCGGGACGGCATGTATGGCGGCGGTGGTGGTGAGCCCCGGGACGATGTCGTGATCGCCTTCCTGCCCTCGCCCCGGGTGGTGGGGGTGCGCGCCACCTGGCGTTTCGGGGACTGACCGACGGAGTTGCCTGCCATGACCGAAGCCGCGTATCGCAAACCTTTCCCGGGCCTCGTCGCCTTCACCATCGCCTTCCTGAGCCAGTGGCTGGGCCACGGCGCCTGGGCCTTCATCCGGGGGGTCTTCGGCGAGTACCAGGAGGCGGCCAGCCTCGTGGTCGGGGCCGTCGGCGCCGCACTGATCTGGGCCGGGATGAAGCGCGAAGAAGTGGCAGCGACCTGGATGGGTTTCCTGGGTGCCCTGCTCGTCTGGGTGGGCTGGTTCGAGTTCACCTTCGAGTTCTATGCGGAAATGTTCCGCGTGCCGGAATACACCAGCCCGACCGGCCTGCCGATCTTCGCCGGCGCCACGATCCTCATGGCCACCATGCCACTGATGCTGGCGCTGTTCCTGCTCTATGGCTTCTACAACCGCCAGACCAAGTGCAACCTGATCCGCTGGTTCCACCGCAACCTCCGGATGAACCCCGGCATGCCGACGCCGGACAATGGCCGCCATTTCGCCCGCGTCACCGCCCTCGAGACGATCTTCGTGACCTGGGCCTGCTACGAGTTCTGGCTGTACGTCGGCTACATGTTCAGCAACACCGTGATCATGGTGGCGTACGTGGCCTGGACGGCCTGGGCGGGCTACATCTTCTGGAAGCTGATCAAGATCCCCCGGGTGGGCCATGCCGTTCGCTACGGTATCCCCGTCGGGATCGTGGCCTGGGGCGTCGCCGAGATGCCCGCGCACTTCGGCCTCTACTCCGAGATCTGGCTGAAGCCATTCGACTACGCGGTCGTGAACAGCATCATGCTGGGGATCTTCGTGCTGGGGTTCATCTACGTGGCACGCCAGCCCGGCGCCAAGCGCATCCGGGCCGGGAGCGCGGCCTGACCTGGAACCGGGCCTACTGGATTACGGGCAGGATCGGGATGCCTGCCTGCCGGGCCATCTGACGAACCAGGACCTTGTAGGGTCCGCTCACGGGGACCTCGAGGCCGGAGCGCAGGTGCACGGTCATCTTGCCGGCGCCGCTGCGAATCCGCTCGATGAACTCGGGCCGCACCCAGTAGCTGCGATGGACCTGCAACCCCGGCATGTGGCCCATTTCGGCGAGGGCATCGCTGAAGCGGTAGAGGGTCAGGTAGGACTTCTCGGCCGTGAGCACGCTGATGTAGTGCTGTTCCGCCTTCAGTGCCAGCACCGCGTCCGCGGTCACGGACTCGGGCAGGCGGTCCAGGAAGCGGGGCCGCATGACGGGCATCACCGCCGGCGCCGTCGCGGCCGCGGCCGCTCCGGTACCTGGCGGGACCGGAGTCGCCGCGGCAGGTACCGGGCTGGCGGGGGCCGGAGGCTCGCTGGCCGCGGCGGGCATGTAGCCCCGCCGGTACCGGGGCAGGCCGAGGAACTGGTCGAACACCCAGTTCACGCCCACGGTGAGTACCGCGGCGCGCACGAAGTACACCAGGAAGCCGTCGAAGGGGTCGGCCAGTGACTCGCTGTGCAGGACGACGTGCAGGTCCTGCACGGCCGAGAAGGCGTAGAAACTCGAGGAGACCGCATTCGCGTAGGGCAGCATGACCACGCTGGTGATGGCCGTGCCCGTGCAGATCAGCAGGATGCGATGCTGCGCGAACCAGGGCACCAGCACGAACAGCAGCCAGATGATGCTCGCGTTGATCCACCAGGGAATCGTGGAATGGGCCGTGTGGAACGCCAGGCTCCCGAAGAAACCCGCGCCCCGCAGCAGTTCCCAGTTGTTGACGGTGGTGTACAGGGCCAGGATGACCGGCACACCGAGGTAGAAGGCGGCGTGCCGCCAGCCCCACTGGCGGAAGGCCTCCGCACTCTGCCGGGGCAGGCTGGGCAGCCTCTGGCCGCCCGGAACGCGGGGGCGGGAATCGGCTGGCGCGGCGGCGGCTGGAATGTTCAGGGTCTTGACGCCCGTAGTTCGGGAAGCACGAATGAAAGTCTAGGACATTCGTCGCCGGTCCGGGAAGTTGCGGGTGCGCCGCCCCGCCGCCGCCGTTCAGACTGTGGTGCTGAGGGATCCGGAACCTGCCGGGCTGCCGCCATCCCACGTCGCATTTCTGCCAATGCGTCGTTCGGGGTGTGGCTTTGCGACATGTCGGCGATGTGGTAAACATAAGACAGCGTCGTGCAGCGGGGGCTGCGCGCGGGTTGCCAGGGATCTGGCGAGGGGGAGTATTCATGAGCGCCTTCAGCGTGCCGCACAGGGCAATGCCCAATGCCGTCTTCGGGATCGTGCTCGCGGCCTTCACCGTCGACGCCCTGGCCGTCGACGAGGTCCTGGTCACCACCCGCAAGCGGGAGGAGAACCTGCAGACGGTGCCGATCGCCGTGGAGGCGATCACCGCCGAGGATATCGGGCAGAAGGGCATCGTCAGCCTGGATGACGTCGTCCAGCAGTCCTCCAGCGTGATCCTGGACCAGGGCTTCGCGCCCCAGGACCAGCGCATCGTCATCCGCGGCCTGTCACCGACCCGGGGCCGCCAGAACGTGGCCGTCCTGCAGGACGGCGTGGACGTCTCGAGCGAGGCGGGTGCCGCCACCGCCGGCGGTTCGCTGCTGATCAACCCCCGGCTCTTCGACCTGGAGCGGGTCGAGATCGTGAAGGGGCCCCAGATTGCCCTGTATGGCCGCTCGGCCTTCGCCGGTGCCATCAACTACGTCACCCGCAAGCCGGGGGACGAGATGCAGGCGCGGGTGGGCACCGACATCGGTTCCGACGGCCAGTTCGAGCTGTCCGGCAGCATCGACGGCCCGCTGACGCAAGCCATCAGCGCGGGCATCTCCGGCATGGTCTGGAGCCACGACGGCTTCTACGACAACACCCTGACCGGCGAGACCACCGGTGACTCGGAGGGCACCAGCATCGCCGGCACGGCGGTCTGGAAGATCATGGACGGTCTCACCGCGACCGCCCGCATCGAGAACCTGGATGACGAGTTCGGCGTCACGCCCTATGCGGTGATGCCCTTCAACACGGACTTCATCGTGCCGAACTCGGCCCAGCAGCCCTACGACCCGGACGGGGCGGGGCCCATCCCCGCATTCGGGCCGCTGATCAGCCCGTCCATCGGCAGCGTGCGGGGCGTCGCCGGCGATACGCCCGACGGTGACGACCTGGTGCTCGCCATGAGCGAGGACCCGCGTACCTGCAATCCCAACGTGCCGAATACCGGCAACATCGGTTGCCGCAATTACGAGGGCAGTACCCGGGACGTGACCCGGGCCACCCTGGATCTCAACTGGGACCTCGGCAGCGTCGTCTTCACCTCCCTGACCCACTACGCCGATGCCACGACCACCCAGGCGGAGGGCTCAGAGGATCTCAGCGCCAGTACCTCGCCCTCGCCCGGTGAGTTCTTCCTGGACCAGGACACGAATCTCTTCAGCCAGGAGTTCCGGCTGGCTTCCAACACCGGCGGCCGGCTGAGCTGGCTGGTGGGCGGCCTGTTCTGGCAGGAGAAGGTGGACGTCCTCGACGGCTCCCTGACCTGCCTGAACTACACCTTTGCGCCCTGCGGCCCGACCCTGGCCCAGATCCGGAAGAACGCCCCGCTCGACGTGCCGGGCGACGGCCTGACGCCGCTCAATGCGGATGCCTGGCACCGGGATACCGACCACTACTCGCTGTTCGGCCTGGTCGAGTGGGAATTCATCGACTCCTGGAAGGTGACCCTCGAGGGCCGGCAGACCTGGGAGGACACCACCGTCCTCGGCCCCGACCAGGACAATGGCCTGTTCGATCCGTCCGGGGTGCTTTGCACCTTCTTCGGCGCGCCCGCCTGCCCCCAGACCGGCCCGGGTACCAGTGCGGCCACCGGTCTCACGACCGTGGCTGAGGCCAGGGGCGGCAAGGAGGACGACCAGTTCTTCGCCCCCAAGGTCACCCTGTCCTGGGCACCCATGGACGACATGTTCTACTACCTGTCGTTCGCCGAGTCCTTCAAGCCCAAGGGCATCAGCGCCCTCCTCGGTGGCACGGGCGCCTTCTTCGACACCGGCTGCGTCGACCCGGACGGAGATGGCCCCCTCGAGAAGCCCAAGCCGGGTTGCAACGATCCCATCGCCAACTTCCGCTTCGACCAGGAGAAGCTGGACAACTACGAGCTCGGTGCCAAGACCGCCTGGTTCGACCGTACCCTGCGGCTGAATGGTGCCGTCTTCTTCCAGGACTTCAAGAACAAGCAGGTCTCCACCCAGATCGCCGACCCGGTCACGGGCGTACTGACGCCTCGCATCGTCAACGCGGGTGCTGCCGAGGTCTGGGGCGCGGAGATCGAGGCCACGTGGTTCGCCACGGAGAACCTGACGTTCAACCTCGGTTACACCTGGCTCGATACCGAGTACACCGACTTCAAGGCCAACACGACCGGCGTCGGTACCATCGCCTACGTGGGCAACTGCACCATGGTGCCGATCCAGACCGACCTGAACGGGGACGGGGACTTCCTGGATTCCGTGCCGAACCCGCTTGGTGGCCCACCGCTCGCCGAGACCCGCCGGGCGTGCTCCACGGACTACTCGGGGAACGAGCTCGAGGGGGCGCCGGAGCACGCGGCCGTGGGTGGCGTCACCTGGCGGGCGAACCTGGTCGGGTCCACCGACTACCTGCTGGCCGGGGACTTCGAGTACCAGGCCGACCGCTTTGCCAGCGACAAGAACCTGATGGTCTTCCCGGAGTACTGGCTCTTCAACTTCCGGGCCGGCATCGTCAACGACAGCTGGGACATCCTGGCCTACGTGGACAACGCCTTCGACGATGACACGGTGAAGTCCGGCTTCGAGGACGGCGACATCCCGACGTTCTTCGCCACCAACCGCTTCCTGAACCACGGCACGCTGATCCTGCCGGATCCGCGCACCTATGGCCTGCGGGTGAACTACCGCTTCGGGAAGTAGGAGGACTGTAGG
>CALGMY010000055.1 GCA_937958785.1 uncultured Gammaproteobacteria bacterium
CCCCGGGGGTGACAAAGGCCAGGAGCCCGGCGGGGGCGTTGGGATGGAAAGCCACGAAGCGACTGGCGAACTGCGCCAGGAGTCGCGGTGTGGAACGGCCGGCCGGGGTGGCCTCCAGCGCCGCGGCCGCCTGAAAGTCGCTCCCTGCCTGGACGATGAGGGCTACGCCCGCGATGGGCCGATCGGCCGTCAGCCGGGCGAACCCTTGGAAGCCTCCGGCCAGGGTCTCGAAGCCAGATCCTCGCAGGTCCAGCGTCGCCGCGGCACCGGCGGGCAGGTCCAGTTCGCCCTCCCAAAGCGGCACCACGTTCTCCGCTCCGAAGGGAATGAAGTCAATCTCGACGTGGGCCGCGGCGTCGGTGTTCGCGTTCTGAATCGATACGATGGCGCTCTCGACGGTGCCGCTGATGGCAAGGTAAGGGATCCCGAGGTCCGCGGCAGGCTCGGCTGCGGCGGAGAGCGCCAAGCCCTCGACTACGCTGTCGCCGCTGTCGCCAGGCTCGGGCCAGGCATGCCGCGCCACCGCCCCTAGCCGGCCGCTGCCCCGGATCTCCGCGCCGTACACGCCTACCGGCAGATCCGACTCCTCTGCCAGATCCAGCACCCGCGGCGAAAGCGCCGGGACCCCCGCGTAGGTCCGCCGCAGAGCCAAGCTGCCATCCGCTCGGCGGAGCGAGACCTCCATGTCGATCGGCCGGTCGGTCATCAGGTTCTGGACAACCAGCTTGCTGGCCGGCAGGCGAATCGATTCCAGGCCATCGATGGCCGGCCGGGGCTCGGCATTCGGGGACATCTCGCCCGGCCAGCGGGCAAGAGCCCAGATCAGGAGACCGACCAGGGCGACGATCACGGGAACGGTGGTCGGGGGGGATGGCTGGCGATGGTCCATGTGCGTGCTTCGCTCCACGTCGATGGAAGCGTCCGGGACGCTACGATACGCCGACCGGGCGGGCGTATCAAGTTCGCTCGCCTGCCGACAACGCTACCCGCCCCCCCTGACGGGGCAGGCACTTCAAGCTCGCGCCCCCCCTGCACACAGGCCCGGCAGCCGCGTGGCCCAAGTCTCGGCCCGCGCATCGCAACCCTTCTGACGCAGGGTGGGTGCAATCATCGCGTTCGCCTGCTGCCACTCGTTCTGGTAGACTGGCCCACCTACCTATCGAAGGACGTTAACGATAGAGGAGCCCTGTCATGGCCAGTAGCGTGATCCTTGCGTCGACCCGCAACGCCACCCTTTCGACGGCTGCTCGCACCCTCAGCACCGCGAGCCACGTGTACCGGCCGCGGTACCGGCCGGCCTTGCTCTCCGCCATCGCGAGCTGCATGGCCGCCGTCCTCGTCGGGGGTGTCGCCCTCACCCTCCGTCCCACACCCGCTCGCGGCGCCCCGACACCCCTCCACGCGGTGATGTACCACAATCGCGTGATCTGGTCCGCCGAGGCGGGAACCGGGGTCAGCGCCGAGGTCCACAGCCCCACCGGCCTGAAGGCGAAGGCCCAGGGGGTTGCTGATGCAAGTGGCCGCGTCGCCCTGACCCTGGCCATCGTGATGGACACCCGGGGCCTGTCGACCTGGCCGCGGCCGATTAGCCCCGGCGACACCATGACGCTGACACAGGACAGGGGCGGGCCGCTGACGGTCCGGGTGCCGGACCTGTCGGCCGATGTGGACGACAACCGGCGCCGCATCGTCGGGCGGGCGCCGGCGGGAACGGCGGTCACGGTGACGGTCGAGGCGGCGGTGCCGGGCGCGCCCCCGCCCACACGGGTCGTCGCGGACGCGAGCGGGCGCTTCGCGTTCGAGCTGCCGGGCGGCTTGAGCCTGGCGGATGGCCAGGGCGGTTGGGTGACCTGGGTGGACGCGGACGGCCACCGCTTCGACGCCTACTTCGCGGCGCGCTTCGTCGAGATCACGCTCGACACGGCCTACGCCCGGGTCCGCTCGACCATCGGCAATGAGCTCGAGGTGAAGCGGCGAGCGAACAACGGCACCCGCGTCGTCGACAGGGGGCTGCACGGTCGCCAGTACAGCGAGGGCCTCGACGGCCGACGGGTTCTCGCCGACGACCACCGCTGGCAGATCCATGCCGGCATGCCGATCACCGTTACCGAGGACGGCGGTCCGCTGGAGCGACGGGATCGCCTCATCCGCGTCATGCCGAAGCTGGCGATCACCATCGCCGGCGGCGCGGGCGTCAGCGGTGCGGCGCCGGCGGGAGCGCGGCTGACGGTCCGAGCCCTGCCGCCGCATTCGGAGGAGCCGGCGGCCGAGGTCGTGGTCACGGCGGACGCCGGCGGCGCCTTCGCGGTCAGCTTCGCGCCCGACCTCGTCCTGGCGGCCGGCTGGCGCGCAGCGGCGGTGATGGATCTGGGCGACGGGATCTACGCCCGCGCCCTGGCGACGCGCCCGCGGCTGCGGGGGGCGGTCGGCGGGCCGTGGCTGGACCTGATCGTGGCGCCGATGCAGCTCGTCACGGTGACGCTGCGGTCGCCGAGCGGGGCGGAGCGGATCTCGGTCACGCGGCGGGCGGCGGCGGAAGGCTCGTTGGCCATGGACTTCGACACCGATCGGCTGGACGCGAATTCCTGGCACATCTTCGAGACCCTGCGGCCCGGCGACGCCATCGAGGTCGACGCGGGCGGTGGTGATCGTCGCCGCGTCCTCGTCCCCCGCCTCGCGGCCCGAAGCGATCCCGATGCCGAGGCGATCATCGGGCAGACTGAGCCGGGGGCGCGGGTTGGCGCTCGGCTGTACTTCGGCCAGTTGGACCCGGTTACCCTCGACCTTCGCTGGCCGGTGGAGCTGTCGCGGGTGGCTGACGCCGGACCGGACGGTAGCTTCCGGATCGACCTTGCCGGCGAGGCGGACATCGAGCCGGGCGTCGGGACGGAGCTGTCGATCAAGGTGGGCGAGGGTGACATCTTCCTGTACCAGACCGCCCCGCTGGCGCTGCGGCCGGAGATTGGTCGGTACCATGTCGACCTGTCCGGGATCACACAGCATCCCATCACCGCCACCTTGCGCGATTCCGCCGGCCGCCTGGTAGGCACGATGAACCTGCAGTGCACCGTGAACCGCTCCCCGCCTCGCGTCCGGCCGCTCAACCCCTTGAGCTTCGGTGGACTGAGTTCGTTCAGGGATTCCGCGGGCAACTACGTGGCCATTGCGGCGGGTGATACCGTCCACGTGATCAGCGGGCTGGATGAGGCCACCCTCTCGCTCCCGCCGCTCGAAGGCAAGGGTCACGTCGGTGCGGACCGCATGGTCGCCCGCAGCATCCCGAATGCCGCGGCCTGGCTGCACACCCATGGTCTGCCGGACCACCCGAATGGGCTGCACATTCCACTGGTCGCAGATGCGCGGGGCTTCGTGGAACACCGTTTCAACGGCACGTACGACATCCGCTACAACGACGACGACCTTCGCGTCGAGGTCCTCCTTGGCCGCCATGCCGTGGTCCGGACGCTGGATACCACAGGCCTGGACTTGGATCTGGACGGCGCGGTGCTGCACGGGGCCAATGAGCCCGGCCTGCCGCTGGCGGTCACGGTCCACCGCGATGGCGAGCTTTCCCCGGTTGGCCAGGCGTCCGCGCGACCGCGGGCGGACGGCGCCTTCACCGCCCATCTCCGTGACCCGGCGGGAGAGCCGCTGGTATTGCGGGTCGGCGATCGCCTGATCGTCTCGTCGCCCGGCGCCGAGTTGACCCGCGAGGTCACATGGACCGTTCCGGCCTTGACGCTGGACGTGGACCGGCCGACCGGCGATGCCAGCGGCGTTGTGCCGGAGGACGCGCGGCTCACGGCCTGGAGGTTCCCCGCACTGGACGGCTTCGTGTCCGGCCGCTCAGAGCTGGAGGAGCCGGTCCGCGCTCCGGACGGCACCTGGCACGCCTCCTCGGATGCGCCCGTCGCCCCGGGCCATGTCACCGCCGCGTCCATCGACACGGCGGAGGGCCACAGGGTCCGCCGGATGCGGATCGAGCCGCAGGCCAACGTGGAGACCGGCGGCGCGACCGTCTGCGGCGTCACCGCGCCGCACGCACGGGTGCGCGTGGTGTTGAAGAGCGCCACGGGCGCGGTCGAAGGCAGCGGCGAGGGCCGAGCGAGCGCGGCAGGGCGCTTCACGCTCGCGCTGCGCGGTGCGGGCGGAGAGCTGGCCCATGCCGCTGCCGGAAAGCGGGTGGAAGCTGAGGTCGGCGCCGCTGCGATCTCCTTCACGCTGGACGCGCTGGACGCGCTCTTCGACCCCGCCTCGCGCCTGGTATCGGTGCAGACCCGCCCACACGCGGCCGGCTACGGCTTCGCGCCGGCGCGCACCTGTCTGGGTGACTGGTCGCCTGAGGCCGAGCGCTGGGTTCGGGCGACGCAGGATCGCTGGTCCACCGGCTACGTCGCCGACGCGCAGGGCCGCTGGACGGGCGTGGGCATGCCGGCCGGCGCTGAACAGTTCGGCGTTCAGGTCGCTTCCTTCACCGTCGCCGGTTTCCGGCAGTACCGCACCGCCTGGATGCCGCTGCACGCCCGCTTGTTCACCGGCACGGACCGCGTCGCCGGCACCGCACCGCCGCGCACGATCGTCTCCGCAACGATTCGGGACGCGGATGGTGCACCGCGCGGCTCGCTGAGTGCCGAGGCCGGTAGCGACGGGCGCTTCACGGCGCTCGCCCGGGCCGGCGCCGGCGGCGCGCTTCGTCTGTCGGCCGGCGACCGAGTCACGCTCTCCGCCGACAGCATGGCAACGGATGCCGTGGTGGAGCCACTGGACTTCGACATCGACTTGGCGAGCGGGGCCCTCGGGCATGCGCCGGCCGGGCGCAGCGTCGGGCTGACCCTGACTGCGGGCGACCGCTCGCCGGTCTACCTCGAACGCGAGGCGGACGCGGCGGGCCGCTTCAGCTTCGGCCCACAGGACCTACCGCCGCAGGGTGACTGGGGTTGGGCGGACCTGGTCACGGTGCAGGCCGAGCTGCTGCAAGCCGGAGGGCATGCGACGGTGGTGGAGTGGCGGCGGGATGGCGGCGGGAGTGGGACGCGCGCGGTATGGTTGCCTTGGGTGGGGAGTGGAGGGTAGGACCAGGGGAGCGATTGTCGATCCCGGGACCCTTGGTTCGCACATCTCGACCCTAAATCACACAGCTGCCGCAGGATCCTGCCGATCTCCGCCGGCTCCTGGATCAGCGCGATCGTCCGCCGGACGCCGCGGCAGTGCGGGCGGCGGGTCCGCCTGTAGCGAGTCTGTCGCTAGGGACCTGCCGCAGTGTCCGGGGTGACCCAAACAGGATCGAGTGGCTCAGGGAAAGGCTTGGCGAACGGCGTCGGTATTGGAACATCCTCATCAGCAAGCGCAAGAACAGCTGCATAGCCCTGCGTCGTTCCGTCTAACAGCACCCCACTGGTAATCTCGTGTCCAGTCGACGCATTCCAAACCACCTGGATCGAACCACTCATTGGGTACTCCCGCGCAAACGATCCATTGCCCGATCTCGCAAGCGCATAGCTAGTGTCGATAAGGCCAGGAAACGGCACAAGATCAAGATCACTCATTGCATCTACATGCATTGCAACAAGCCAAACAACTGCATGCGGATCGCTTGCGGGTAGATCTCCCCGAACACGACCAGGCGGCGTCGTTTGAAGTTGCCAAGTGTTGTACGATGACTCAAGCATCTTACGTGCGATCCCATCCCGCGGATGTTGCTCAGCCGGCAGAATCGCTACAGTACGTGAAACTGCATCTGCCGCAGTGAGGATTGGATCAAACATGCTCGCGCTTAGGGCTGCAATATCTTCAGGTGCCAACGTGGGGTCGGGGTTCTGAGAAAGGGCGGGCGTAGCCGATGCGCTAGAGGATTGATGCACAATCACTGGCGCCTCGCCATCCGATCCCCGAAGCCATGTCATGGCCACTATCCCTGTCGCGCAGAGCATCGTCACACCGAACAAGATGGTCCCGTGCCGGTTCATAAGCGTCAGCTCTCCGTGGGTGGACGTGTCAACGGCGACCTAGGAACTGCAGCGAATTGTCCGCGAACCTGACGTGACGGAGTCCAGCTGCGCACAACTCGCCGCTGTATCGCCGCTGCTGGGCAATCTGGGCCACCACACCCACCCGATCAC
>CALGMY010000056.1 GCA_937958785.1 uncultured Gammaproteobacteria bacterium
GTGCGCCTTCGTGCGCTCAAATTTGGCCTTCGACATGTCTTTCTCTCTCTGGTTGGCTGGCGTTCAGGAGGGGGGGGTCAGATCTGGCCGATCGCCGGCCGGACCGCCGGGGGAACTTCGGCGTAGCGGGCAAATTCCATCGCGTGGGTGGCGCGGCCCTGGCTCATCGACCTGAGGCTCGTGGCATAGCCAAACATGCCGGCCAGCGGCACCTCGGCCCGGATGATCTTGCCGGCGGGTGATTCGTCGACATCCCGCACGATCCCGCGCCGCCGGCTCAGGTCGCCGGTGACGTCACCGATGAAGAGGTCCGGGGTCACGACCTGGACCCGCATCACGGGCTCCAGCAGGATGGTGCCCGCCCGGGCACAGGCCTCCTTGATGGCCATGCCCGTGGCAACCCGGAATGCGGCCTCGCTCGAATCGGTATGGTGGTGCGAGCCGTCGAGCAGCGTCACCGCGATGTCCGTCAGAGGGAAGCCGGCGCGTACCCCGCCCGCCACCTGCTCGCGCACCTCCGCCTCGATGGCGGCGACGAACGCGGGGGGCACGGCGGTGTCGGCCGCGATGCTTGTAAAGCGGAAGCCGCTGCCGCGCACCAGGGGCTCGATGCGCAGGACAACATGCCCGTACTGGCCCCGCCCGCCAGCTTGGCGGACGAAGCGGCCTTCCTGTTCCACCGGACGGCTCAGCGTCTCCCGGTAAGCCACCTGGGGACGGCCGGCGCTCAGCGCAACGTCGAAGTCGCGACGCAGGCGGTCAACCACGATCTCCAGGTGCAACTCGCCCATGCCCGCCAGAAGGATTCGCCCGGTCTCCGGATCCTGCCCGACGCGCAGCGTCGGGTCCTCTTCCACCAGCCGGGCCAGGGCAGGGCCGAGACGCGCCTCGTCGGCGGCAGACCTGGGCTCCAGGGCCATGGAAATGACAGGCTCCGGGACCGTCAACCGCTCGAGCACGATGGGGTGGCCCTCCGCGCAGAGCGTGTCGCCCGTCGTCACGCCATCCAGCCCCACGGCAGCGGCAATGTCGCCAGCCCGGACCTCGGCGATATCCTCGCGCTCATTGGCATGCATCTGCAGCAGTCGGCCGATAACCTCGCGACGGCCACGTCCGGCGTTGAGGATGGTGTCCCCGGCAAAAAGTACGCCCGAGTAGACGCGGAAGAAGGTCAGGTTGCCTGCAATAGGGTCGGCGGCGATCTTGAACGCGAGTGCCGCAAACGGCTCGTCGTCCCGCGCCTCGCGCTGCCCCGTGCGCTGGCCATCGAGGATTCCAACCACCGGGGGCTTGTCGGCCGGCGAGGGGAGATACTCGATGACGGCATCCAGGACCGCCTGGACCCCCTTGTTTCGGAACGCGGAGCCGCAGGTGACGAGGACAACCTCCCCCTTCAGGGTGCGCAGCCGCAGACCCCTCTTGATGTCAACCACAGGCAGGTCGCCGGTCTCAAGGTACCGGGCGAGTAGCTCGTCGCTTGCCTCGGCGGCCTCGGCCACCATGCGCTCCCGGTGATCCCGGGCAATGGCCATCAGCTCGGTAGGGATGTCATGCAGCTCGAAGCGCATGCCAAGGGTGGCATCATCCCAGTAGATGGCCTGCATGCGGACGAGATCGACGACACCGCGGAAACCCTCCTCCGCGCCGATCGGGATCTGGATAGGCACCGGATTGGCGCCCAGGCGGTCGCGAAGCTGGCGCACCACGCGCAGGAAGTCGGCACCGGGCCGGTCCATCTTGTTGATGAAGGCGAGGCGTGGCACGCCGTAGCGGTCGGCCTGGCGCCAGACGGTCTCGGACTGGGGCTCGACGCCGCCAACGGCACAAAACAGGCTCACGCCGCCATCGAGCACCCGCAGTGAGCGCTCCACCTCGATCGTGAAGTCGACATGGCCGGGGGTATCGATGATGTTGATCCGGTGCTCGGGGAACTGCTGGTCCATCCCCGACCAGAAGCAGGTGGTCGCCGCTGAGGTGATGGTGATTCCCCGCTCCTGCTCCTGCTGCATCCAGTCCATGATCGCCGAGCCATCATGGACCTCACCCATCGTGTGCGAGACGCCGGTGTAGAACAGCACCCGCTCCGTCGTGGTGGTCTTGCCCGCGTCGATGTGGGCCGAGATACCGATGTTTCGGTAGCGCTCGATGGGAGTGGTACGCGGCACGGTACTTCTCTGACAATCAGGCATCAGTCGGGACTGATCATCAGGAAGCCGGCATTACCAGCGGTAGTGGGAGAACGCGCGATTGGCCTCGGCCATGCGGTGGGTGTCTTCGCGCTTCTTCACGGCAGCGCCCCGGTTCTCGACGGCATCCATGATCTCGTGGGCAAGCCGGTGCGCCATGGACTTCTCGGTGCGGCCACGGGCGGCCTCGATGACCCAGCGCATGGCCAGCGTCTGGCGCCGCTGCGGGCGGACTTCGACGGGCACCTGGTAGGTCGCGCCACCGACCCGGCGGGATTTCACCTCGACCATGGGCTTGACGTTATCGAGGGCACGGCCAAACAGTTCGACCGCCTTGGTCTCGTCCTGGCCGCTGCGCTCGACGATGCGCTCAAGGGCGCCGTAGATGATGCCCTCGGCGACGGACTTCTTGCCCGACCGCATGACCATGTTGGTGAACTTGGCCAGGAGGTCACTGTTGTGCTTGGGATCGGGAAGAATGACCCGCTTCGGCGCAGATGTACGTCTGGACATGCCTTGGGACTCCGTCTTAGCTCTTGGGGCGCTTCGCGCCGTACTTGGACCGACCCTGGCGCCGGGCAGAAACGCCGGCGCAGTCCAGGGTGCCGCGCACCGTGTGGTAGCGGACACCCGGCAGGTCCTTCACGCGGCCGCCACGAATCATGACCACCGAGTGCTCCTGAAGGTTGTGGCCCTCGCCACCGATGTAGCTGGTGACCTCGAAGCCGTTGGTCAGGCGCACGCGGGCGACCTTACGCAGGGCCGAGTTCGGCTTCTTGGGGGTCGTGGTGTAGACGCGGGTGCACACGCCACGCTTCTGGGGGCTGCCGGCCAGTGCCGGGACCTTGCTCTTGTAGGTCGGGGCGCTGCGGGGCTTGCGCACCAACTGGTTTACTGTGGCCATGGGGACCTGCTGTTCAAGTTGCCGTTCGAATGGGGTCAGGGGCGTTTTCGCGGTATCGGCCGCCGGCGGGTCCCTTGCCCGGCCAGCAGCCATCCTCCCGTCTCAGCGGGACCGCGCAGTTTATTGGCCCCCCGGAAAGGGTGTCAAGCAAGGGAACCGGGGCAGCTGCCCGCAGCGGCCAACGGCCGCTGCAGCCCCCCCGGCTGCCAGCCGGGGGGGCTGGCGGGCCGGGGTACTGGCCCGGGGCGAGGCCAGGCAGGCCCGGGCC
>CALGMY010000057.1 GCA_937958785.1 uncultured Gammaproteobacteria bacterium
CCCCCTCGCGGATCCCGCCACGCCCGTCGTCAGCGTCATCATCCCGGTGCTCGGTGCCAACGAGGCCCTCGCGCGACTCCTGGAACAGCTCCGGGGCCTGCCCGATCCCCCGGACGAGATCGTGATCGTCGACGGCGGATCGAGTGCCGGCTGCCGGAGCCTCGCCCGGCGCTTCCGCTGCGTCTATCTCGCGACCCGCGCCGGCCGGGGCCACCAGCTGCACGCCGGCGCGCTGCGCGCGTCGGGTGACGTGCTGTGGTTCCTGCATCCGGACGCGGAACCCCCCGTGGACGCGGTGACGCTGATCCGCAGCCGTCACCAGTCAGGTGCCGCGGGTGGTTTCTTCACCTTCCGGTTCACGGGGCGCGGGACCTGGTACAAGCGGCTGTTCGCGCGCGTCGTCAATTGGCGCACCCGCATCGGCATTCCCTACGGCGACCAGGGCCTGTTCACCGGCCGGGGGAGTTACGACGCCGCCGGCGGCTTCCGGGACACGCCGATCTTCGAGGAGGTGCCCCTCGTCCGCGCACTGCGCCGGCGCGGCCCGTTCACGGCGCTCCCGGCAGCCATCGGGGTCTCGCCCCGGCAGTGGGAGCGGGACGGGTGGCTCCTGCGCAGTGCCGGCAACCGGCTGCGGGTACTGGCTTACCTCGCCGGCGTGTCACCCCGGCGCCTCGCGGGCCGGTACCAGCCCCTCGGACCCATTCCCCAGCCGGACCCGGAACCCGAACCGTGACCTTGCCGGTGGCGGCCGGGTCCCTCGCCGAACTCTGGTTCCACACGGGCACGGCCTGCAACCTGGACTGCCCGTTCTGCCTGGAGGGCTCCCGTCCCGGCGATACCCGGCTCGGACGCCTGTCCCTCGCCGACGTGCGATCGCTGGTGGACACGGCGGTGGCCCTCGGCGTCCGCCAGTTCTCGTTCACCGGCGGCGAGCCTTTCGTGGTGAAGGACATGGTGGCGATGCTGGACTACGCCGCCCGCTTCCGGCCCTGCCTGTTGCTGACCAATGGCACGGCGCCCGTGGTCCGGCGCCTCGCCCAGATCCGCCGGCTGGCCGGCACGCCGCACCCGATCGCCTTCCGCATCAGCCTCGACCATGCGGACGAGGCGCGCCACGATGCCGCGCGGGGCGCGGGCAACTTCCGCCTCGCCCTCGAGGCCCTGCGCGCGCTGCACAAGGCGGGCTTCGCCGTGACGATCGCCCGCCAGCCGGACCCGGGCCGGGACGCGGCGGTGGTGGACGCGGAGTTCCGCGCCCTGTTCGCTGGCCAGGGCCTGCCCGCCGACCTGGGGATCATCGCCCTGCCCGATTACGGCCCGCCGGGTGCGGACCGGCCGGTCGCACCGGTACCGGACGGGCAGCGTGCCGGCCGCCTGCCCCTCATGTGCAGCTACAGCCGGATGGTCGTGAAGCAGGACGGCCGGCTGCGCTTCTACGCCTGCCCGCTGGTGGATGACGACGGCCGCTTCGACCTCGGCGCTTCCCTGGTGGACGCGCTCGCTGCTCCCGTCCTGCCGGGCCATCATCGTTGCTACAGTTGCGCCCGGTACGGCTGGGCCGGCAGCGTGGAATAGCCAGATGCTCGTGATCGATCCCGCCTGGGCCGGCAAGGTCCAGTTCTACGAACTCCTCTTCGGCACCTGGACGGTCTACATCTTCCTGGTGCTGCTGTGGGAGAAGGTGCTCCGCGCGCCCCTGCCCGAGTGGCGCTACGTGCTCATGAACTTCATGGGTGCCGGGGCGTTCTGGATCAACCACTACTTCCAGAAGGCGCCCTTCTGGCTGGCGATGCTGAACACCTACACGGTGATCTACTTGGTCGCCTGGTGGTGGCTCGGGGTGCGCGGCCAGCCCCGCCCCGCCTGGTGGCAGGCCGTGGCGACCCTCGCGGCGCTGGTCTACACCGCCGCCTTCATCGGCTTCGAGCAGCTGGCCCGGCTCGGGGTCGACGGCTACGGGGTCAACGAATTCTGGTTCATGGCCGCGAGCTACTTCGGCTTCATCGGCGTCATCCTCTGGCGCCGATGACGGAGTCCTAGGCCGGGAAGAAGTCGATCGGCTTGGTCGTGGTGACCGGCGGCACGTCCTTCGACAGGAAGGTGAACATCCGGATCCGCTGGAGCAGCTTCTTCTCCAGCTCCTCGTCGCCCAGCTCGCTCGACACGACCTCGACGGCCGAGACTTGGCCGCTCGGCTCGATGGTGAGGCGCAGCACCAGCTTGCCCTGCAGGGACGGGTTGCTGCGCAGGGCACGGTTGTAGAGGGCGTAGATCGCGCCCTTGTTCTGGTCGAAGACCATCTCGATCTCTTCGCGGCTGCGGCCGGCCTTGCCGCTGCCCTCCCCCGCGCCGCCCGGGCCCCGGCTGGCACTGCCGCCGCCGAGCGCGGCGACGCCACTCGCCACCTGGGTGGTGGCACGGCCGCCGAGCCCGGAACCACCCGTGTTGCGGCTCATGCCGGCAGTGTTGATGCCACCACTGCCGACGCCGGCCTTCGAGGTGATGAGGGCGCGCTCCGCCTGCGGGGCATCACCCACGGCACCGGTGTAGGCGGTACCGCCGGAGGTGATGCTGGCGAGTGCCTGGCTGTCCCGCAGGTCCGCGAGTTCGTCGGCAAAGGGCAGCAGGCCGGCCTTGCCGGCCCGCTCCCGGGCGGCGGTCTTGCGGTCCGGCGCGGGCCGGGGCTGCTCGGCCGCGACCTTCTCCACGGGCACCGGCTCGGGACGGGTCTCGGCTACCGGCTCCGGGGTCTCGGGTTTCACGACGGGTGCCGGTGGCGGGATCGGTGCCGGCTTCTCCAGCACCAGGCGCGCGAGGCGCGGCGGTACCGGCCGGGTGACGGCGGGATCACGCTCCGGCATGGGCAGGAGGGACATCAGCAGGCAAAGGACGACCGTCCCGATGGCGACCTGGCGGCCAATGGCCCGGAAGCGCTGTTCCTCGTCGGCGGACGGGTCCCAGGGCAGCAGGTAGCTGCGGTAGGCGGCCAGCGCGACGGCAGGACGGTTCGGGATCGCGGCGCTCACAGGGCAGCCACCTGCGGCGCGGGCGCCGCGCCGGCCTTCTGGACCACGGCAAGGGAGATCTGGCCGAACTCGGCGGCCGTGCAGCTGGCCATCACCCGCTTCAGCAGCCGGTACGGCAGTTCCCGGTCACCCAGGATGGTCACTTCCCGGGCCGCGATATCGACCTTCGCCTGCTGGATCAGCACGCGGTCGGTCTGCTGGCGGAGCGCGGCCTTGAGTTCGGGGATCACCAGCTCATCGCCCGCCTCCGCGGCGGCGACGGTGGTAACCGGCCGGCCCTGCACGAGGATCTGGTCCTCGGTGACCATGATGACCACGGACTCCCGTGCCTTCTCGAGGGCTGCGGACTCCGGCAGCTGGATTTCCTTGGGGTTGGGCAGCACCTCCGTCTCGGCGGAGCTGACCAGCAGGAAGAACACCAGGATCGTGAAGATGTCCATCATGGACACCAGGTTCAGGGCCGACCCGGCCTTCGTCCGCTTGTGGTGGCGCTCCATGCGCAGCGCCCGCTTCGACATCTGCATCGCTCAGCCTCCCCGGGCCGCGCCGGCCACCGGCGCGTCGCCGATGGAAATGTCAGGGAAGAGCTCGGCCTGCACGACCTTGCCGCCTTCCTTCGCCTCGAAGGCCCGCAGCGCGTCCATGACCTGCACCAGGGTGTCATAGGGCACGTCCGGCTCGAGCAGGACCGTGGCGTTGGTCATCTCCGGGTAGCTGGCCTTCACCCGCTGGAGGTAGCTCGCGAGGCCGCGCAGGTCGTAGCCCTCGCCGTCCCGGGGCAGGCGGGTCAGCAGGCCGTTGGTGCGCTCGCCGACCTCGAGGCCATCCTTGCGCACCGTCACCTCGAGCTGGAACTTGGGCTCCTCCGCCGCGACCGTGGACTCGGCCGGCAGGTTCAGCTCGATGATCGCCAGCCGCGAGAAGACGGCCGTGATCAACAGGAACGGCACGAGGACGACCATCAGGTTCATGAAGGCCGTGATCTCGAGATCCGGGGTCTCGACCTTCCGCCGCCTGCGCCACTTGCTTCGCATGGTCCCGCTCCCCGAGGCCTCAGGCCGGAACCTGCTGGCGACGCCGCTCCTCGACGGCATTCAGGAACTTGACGGAGACCATCTCGAGGCTGTCGACGATGCGGGTGGTCTTGCTCTGCAGGACCGTGTGGACCAGCAGCAGCGGGATGGCAACGATCAGGCCGAACGCGGTGGTGTTCATCGCCACCGAGATGCTGGCGGAGAGCAGGTCGGCCTTCTCGGCGGGATTGGCCTCGGCGACCGCCGTGAACGCCTGGATCAGGCCGATGATCGTGCCGAGCAGGCCGAGCAGCGTGGCGATGTTGGCGAAGGTGGCCAGGTAGTGGGTCCGGCTCTCCAGCCGCGGCATGACCTCCATCAGGCTCTCTTCCATGGCCTTCTCGATGTCGTCCCGGCGGGTCGTGGTCCTGGTGCGATCCAGCCCGTAGGTCAGGATCGAGCCGATCGCAGCCCCCGACTTCGACGTGACGCTCGCCGCCTCGGCGAACTTGCCCGCCTGGATGAACGGCGTGATCTTCTTCCACAGCATCTGGTTGCTGACCGACGTCTTCGACAGGTAGACGTACCGTTCGATGGCCACCGCCAGGCCCGCGGCGAAGACCAGCGCGATCGGGTACATGAAGAACCCGCCGTCCTGGAAAAAGCCGACTACCGCTGAATACATGTCCATTGCTCCCAAGCCTCCTTGCCCAATCCGACCGCCGCTACTGGCGGCGCGCTACTGACCCGACCCCGCCCCATACAATTGACTGAAATAGCGGGTTTGTCGGCGAAACACTTCACGGTCCACGGGGGCGAGCGCCTCCTCGACCAGGCTGTTCACGGGGCGCCCCGCCAGCTCGACCATGGCGGGGTCCTTCCACGGCACGATGTAGAGCACCTTGGGCAGCTCCTGGTTGCCGCGGATCGCCGTTGCGTCGAGGGCCAGGGGGCCCGGCGGTGGCTCCCGGGTCTCCGTGGCGGTTGTGGCCGCCCGCCTGGCCGCCGGCGGCTGCTCCGGGTTTGCCGGCTCCTGGGCACGCACGCCGCAGGCGAGCGCGAGGCCCAGCATGGCGACGCGCGCCCGGGCCAGCGTCGACCGGCGCAGCACGCGCACCGACGGCAGCAGCATGTTCACGAGACCGCTCACGTGGCCGGCTCCGTGCGGGCGGCCTTCGGCGTGGCGCCGGCCCGGCGGCGCAGGTCTGCCACCCACTTCTCCACGTCGGGCCGCGCATCGACCGCGCCGCCCACCTCCAGGTAGCGCTCGTAGTTCTGCACCGCGAGTTCCGGCCTCGGGAGGTAGAGTTCGTAGAGCATGGCCAGGTTGAAATAGGCCGGGGCGTAGTCGGGCTGCAGGCTGATCGCCTGGAGGTAGGACAGCTCCGCGTCGGCGAAGCGCCCCTGGCGGCGGGCGAGCACGCCGAGCTCGCTCCACGCCGGTCCACAGTGCGTGCAGACCCGGGTGGCCCGCTCGAAGAGCTCCCGGGCGGCGGCCTCGTCGCCGCCGCGCGCCTGCTCGAGGCCGAGCGTCACCAGCGGCCCGGCGAGGTCCGGATGTGCCGCACTGAACTTCGCGAGGTCGGCCGGGGCGCCCTCGTCACCGGCTGCCAGCCGCTGGACCAGTTCCGCATAGCGGGCGGCCTGCTCCGGCGGCACGGGGCCGGCCCCGGCAGACTCGGGCGCGGGCGGACTGCCGCCCAGCGTGCCGCACGCCGCGAGCACCAGGGGTCCCAGCACGACGGGCAACGCGCGCATTCCCGCCTCAATCCACGAAAGCCGACGCATCCTCGCTCCTTTCGCTCCGGGCGTAGCGGGCCGGCGACATCACCGCCAGCCGCGCGAAGCTCGCCCGCACCCATTCGTCGTAGACCCCGTCCGCCACCCGCTCCGCATTCACGCGGAAGAGCTCGATGGCCTTCTCCTCGAACGGGAAGGCCTGCTCCTCGAGCAGGAGCCCGTACTCCTCCTGCTCCTCCGGCGAGAGGTCCGCCGGGCGCTCGGACCCCAGCAGGTCGCGGCTGAACTGGTAGTAGAGCTCGGCCGTCTCGAAGGTCGCGGCGGTGGTGACGTCGGCCACGCCGTAGTCGGCGGCGGCCCCGTAGGCCGCGAGGGCCTGCTCCATGAAGGTCTTCTTGAGCTTCAGGCTCTGCTTGAGCGGTGCGGTGAGGGCCGTGGCCATGAAGGCATCCCGCTTCGGGCGCGCCAGCTCGATGGCGGCGCCGGCGGCGAGGGCGCGGCTGCGGTCGGTACGGGCCGCCGCGTCGGCAGCGACGAGGGATTCGAGCCAGCGCTTGCGGGCAGGCCAGTTGCCCTCGGCGCCGGCCAGTGTCGCGAGCCTGAAGCGCGCCTCCAGCGCCTCGGCCGGCGGCTCGGGGAAGCGGGCCACCAGGTCCTCGTAGACCCGGGCCTCGTTGCCGGCCTGGCCGGCACTGGCATAGAGCTCGGCGGCCTGCCAGAGGGCTGCCCGCCGCACGTCGGGCGTGGCGCCATCCGGTCCATCGGCGGCGATGCGCTCGTACTCGGCGGCGGCCTCGGCGGGGCGACCCGCCTCGCGCAGGGCCACGGCGAGCTTCGTGGTCACGTCGCCGTTGAAGGCATGGCCGGGGAATTCCCGGCGGAACTGGCCGAGCAGGTCGACGGCCTCGCCCCAGCGCTGGTTGTTGAGCAGCAGCGTGGCGGCATCGAAGAGCGCGGCCGGACGGATCTCCGCCCCCGGCGCTGCCAACGCGATCCGCAGGAAGTCGGCGACCGCCCGGTCCACGTCGCCACTCGCCTGGGCCGCCTCCGCCTGCCGGTAGATGGACGCGGCGACCCGGCCCTCCACCTCGCGGCGCTGCCCGGGCGCGAGTTCGTATCCCTGCAGTCGCTGGTAGGAGGACTCGGACTCGGCGAACCGGCCGAGGTCGAACTGGGCATGGGCAAGCACCGTCCAGGCGACCTTCTCCAGGTCCGGGGTGGCGGGAGGCTGGAGGGTCACCACGAGGCCGGCCACCTGCACGGCCCGCTCGAGCTGGCCGGCCGCGAACAGCTCCTCAGCCACGTTGGTCAGCACGACGCCGGCCTTCGGGTGGGCGGGAAAGGTACTGGCGAAGCGCAGCGCGTATCCGATGTGCTCCTCGTGCCAGGCCGCGCGCGCCGCCGGTTCGAGCTGCTTCTCGTGCTCCCGGGAGGCCAGCAGCGCGGCGTAGCCGGCCTCCGCCGCCTGCTCGTGGGCGCCGTAGTCGTAGGCCGAGCGCAGGTAGGCATCGCGCGCGCCGGCGTAGTTGCCGGCCTCGAACAGCAGCTCGCCCAGCAGGAAACTGCGCCCCGCGGACTCGGGGTCGGCCGGGAAATACGCGAGGAAGCGCCGGTACCAGCCTGCGGCCCGCTCGTAGTCGGCCGGCAGGCGCGACTTCTGCGCCTCGGCGTGGTCGTGGGTCGCGAGGTCGGTCAGGTGGACCTTGAGGTCGGTGACCACGGGTGCGTAGTCCGCCTGGGCCCGGTTGGCCCAGAACGCGGCATCGAGCCCGTAGGTCTCCACGTAGCGCCGCTTGGCGTCGAGCACCAGGCTCGGGAAACGTCCCTTCACGTAGGCGGCGATCGCGGCCTGCTGCAGGCGGGGGGCCTCGTCGTTGACCGGGTCGTGGGCCACGAAGGCCTCGTAGGCGCCCGCGGCGTCCCGGTAGCGCTCCTTGTCCAGGTAGAGGTCGCCGAGGGCGCTGTACAGCAGGTAGGTCCAGGCGGGCTCCGGCTGCCCGGGCAGCGCTGCCGCGAGGGACGGGACGATGGAGTCCGCCCCGTCCAGGTACGAGTAGGTGATGCTGGTCACCCGCAGCGTGTCGTCGAGCAGCTCGCGCTCGGCGCGGCCGAGGCCGTCGACGAGGGTCGCGGGCCGGGCGCCGCCCGGTGCCAGCCGGCGGTCGAGCAGGCGGAGGAACGAGGCCAGGCCCTCCTCGTTGCGGCCCAGCTTGAACAGGGCCCAGCCGTGCTTGTAGAGGGACTGCTCGTAGAACGCCGAGCCGGGGCCCGTCGCCAGCACGGCGGCATAGGCCTGCTCGGCGGCGGCGTAGTCCTGGCGCACGAAGTAGGTTTCGCCGCGGCGGAACTCCGCCTCGTCCTGGTGCTTGCCGCCCGGGTGACCGGCAACGAGGGTGTCGAGGGTCGTCAGGGCCTCGTCGCCCCGCCCGGCGCCTTCCAGGGCACGGGACAGCTGGTAGAGGATCTCTGCGTCGCTGCCGGTGCTGGACGCGCCCTGCCGGCGCAGCGCGAGCAGCTCGGTGTAGAGCGCGACCGCCTCGCCGAAGTACGTGGCACCCGCCCCTGCCGTCTCGCCGGCGCTCTCGGCGTTCACGCCGGCGTCCAGGTTGAGGTCCGCGAGCCGGCGCAGGGCCTCGGCGCGCATGGCCGGGGACCCGGTGCCGAGGGCGAGGAAGCGCCGGTACTGGTCCATGGCCTGGAAGGCGCTGTCGACCGCCGGCGGCTCGGGCTTCACCTCGAGCTGGCGTTCTTCCAGGCTGCGGATGGTGGCGCCGGCGCCGTCGCCATCGCGCTCCGCGTCGCCGCCGAAGGGCCAGAGCCCCGCGGCGAGCACGATGCCGGCGCACAGCGCGGCGGCCGGCATCATGGCTTCGGCTCCGGCACGGCCCGGGCGGCGGTGGCCGCCCGGTCGTAGATCGTGGCGAGGGCGAACTGGGCCTGCACGCGGTAGGCGGCCAGCCGGTCCCGGTGCTCCGTCAGCGTGTCGACGGCCATGGCGACCAGCCGCCCTTCCTGCTCGCTCCGGGCCGCGGCGATGCGCGCCTGCATGGCCTCGATGCGCGGCGTGACGGCCGCGATACGGGCCGCGAAGGCATCGAGTTCGGCGGGCGTGCCGGTCCGGGCCGCGGTGGCCGTGGCCTCGCCCCGGGACGCCCGCGCCAGCATCCCGTCCAGCTGGCGGAGGTTCTGGCGCTGCTGCCAGAGGCGGTAGCGGTAGTCCCGGTCCAGGTCCCAGGCAAGGACGCCCCTGAGCAGCCGGTGCCGGTCGGCGAGTTCCGCGGCGTCCGGCGCCGCGAGGCGCGGGTCGGCGCCGATGGCCTGCAGCCGCTGCCAGCGGTCCTGCTCCCCGGCCGTGGCGAGGCCAGCCACGTCCCGGTCGGCCTCGATGGCGGCGAGGCGCGCAGCGAGCGCATCCCGCCGGGCCTCGAGGGCCGGCAGGTCGGCCCGCTCGAGCCCGGCCCGCAGGCGGGGCTCGCTCGCGAGGTAGGCCT
>CALGMY010000058.1 GCA_937958785.1 uncultured Gammaproteobacteria bacterium
CAGCTGGATGGCGCCGCCAAAGAGCAGCAGCTTCTCGGTGAGGGTGGTCTTGCCCGCGTCCGGGTGCGAGATGATGGCAAACGTGCGGCGACGGGCCACCTCCTGGAGGAGGTCGCCGGCTGCCGTAGCGCCTGGACTTGGCTGGGCCATGAGGGCGCGAAGGATACACGGTCGGCGCGCCCGTAGGAGCGCCTGTAGGAGCGCCTTCAGGCGCGATACGGCCTCGCGCCGGGCGGCGCTCCTACAGGGGCTTGCGGAAGCGCAGCACCACCTGGTCGGTCCGGCCCTGCACCGACGGGTCGAAAGCGCTCTTGGTACGGTCGTCGGCGGGATTGACCAGGGCGTCGCTCTCCGCCTCCAGCACGAAGCCGGCCGCCGTGATGTCCCGCTTCAGCAGGGCGGGGTCGATGCGGTGCAGGGTACCGCCGGTCTCCGCGGGCGCCCCGGGCAGGGCGGCATGGTCGGTGACGCCCAGGATGCCTCCGGGCTTGAGACCCTGGAACAGTTCGGCCAGCAGGGCGGGACCGTCGACCCGGGACCAGCCAGCCTTCTCGTCCACGAAGTAGATGTCGTGGTAGACGTTGGTCATGAGCACGGCATCGAAGCGGCCCGGCGCCAGCTCCAGCTGGTTGTTCTCGGCGAGCAGCCGCTCCACGTTCGGCAGGCGCCCGGGCGCGAACCGCCCCGCGAGGTCATCCCGGGCGAACTCGAGGTATGGCGAGTTGTTGTGGGCCACCACCCGGCCACTGCCGCCGACGACATAGGACAGCAGCTCGGTGTAGTAGCCACCCCCCGACCAGAGGTCCAGCACGGTCATCCCGGGGGCGATCCTGAAGAAGGTCAGAACGGCCGCGCTCTGGCGGTTGCGGTCCCGGGCGCGGTCCGCCGCCGGGCGCGCGGGATTGGCAAGCGCCAGGAGCACCGCCCGCTCCACCGGATCGGACGGCACGGGCTGGGTGCCCGGGGGCTTCACGGCATCCTCCGAACGGAGTTCAGGACCCGTCTGCGTGGCCGCTTCTGCGGCACTGCCTGCCAGTGCGGCGGACTTCTGGGGATCGAGGCGGGGTCCGCCAGCGCAGGCGGCGAGGAGGCCGAGCGCGACGAGCAGCGGAATCCGGATGATGGCGTTCGGCATGGCTGTGCTCCCGCTCAGAAATGGAACTCGAAGCTCTCCGGCTCCAGCTGTCGCTGCCAAACGACGCGGTGGGGCGGTGCCAGCCAGAGCTGCCAGGTCTGCTGGTTGTGCCGGTACGGGTTGGCCTCGCGCCGGAACACCTCCGGTCCGAGTACCGCGAGGCACATTCCCGCCGGGTACCGCACCGACTGGTAGCGTAGCAGGTCGATGCCCGCCGCACGGGCCTGCCTGGCGAGGGCCTGGGTCGCGGTGTAGTCGTCCGGCGCCGTCCAGCGGTGACGGTCCGTCACGAGAGGCGCGGCCGTCAGATCGAGCGCCCGCGCCGCCACGCCGTGGAACTCGAACAGGGTGATCTGCAGCGTGGCCGGCTTGGCTGCGAGGCCCTCGCTGTCGCGCCAGAAGCGCAGGCGCCAGTAGCCAGCCTCGGCGCACGCCGTCTGCCGGTCCTCCGCGCCGTAGAAGACGCCAGGATCGGCTGGCCCCCGGAAGCGGGAGCCGGACGGGGGCGGCCGGTAGCGGAACGGCGTTGCGAGCAGCCAGTGGAGGCCCGCGAGCCGGGGCGCGAGGGGCGGCTTGGCTTCCTCGAGGATGGTCTCGAGCAATGCCTGGTCGGCCAGGTCACCACCGACCAGCAGCATGCTGGCGACCTGGTGCTGGGCCTCCACGGCCCGCCACCCGCTGCCCTCGAAGGCGCGGGCCTCAGACGCGAGCGCGGTGGGCGTCCAGGTAATCGCAGGCATGGACCAGACCCTCCACCGTCCGGATGACCTCGATGGGGGGCCGCCCGTCGAAGGCCGCATTGGCGGAGCGCAGCCAGGCCCGCGCCAATTCGTCGTTGCCGCCGACCAGGGAAGACAGCGACCGGTAGAGCCGGACCAGGTGGGCACCCAGTTCCCAGGGCTTGGCCCCCTCCTGGAGCTGGTACCTGCCATTCAGGAGCCGGGAGGCGCTGGGCTGGCTGACACCAATGATGGCGGTGAGCTCGGTGGTGCGCAGCCCGAGGCGCCGGGCGGCTTCAGCCAGGGCCCCGGTCAGGACCCGGGCGCGGTCGGTCAGGGCGGGGGCGATCATCGCAGGCTTGGGCGCTTTCACAGGCCCATTCTGAGGAATAAAAAGCTAGATGTCAAAGCGCTTTGAATACCTCCTGCCCGATTATGGTAAACCCTGCCCGGCACGGCCACGATCAGCCCGGCGGTCATTAATTGGACTAGGATTTCCCGGGTCCCTGCCCCCAGGAATCCTCAAACAAACATGACAGCTACCGTAGTCGGGACCACCAGCCTGCCGCTGCTCGGTCACTACGTGGGCGGCGCGGCAGCCCCGGGCGGCGCGGGGCGACACGGCACCGTATTCGATCCCGCCACCGGGCGGCCACGCCTGCGGGTCGCCTTCGCCAGCGGCACGGAGACCCGCCGGGCCATCGAGGCCGCGGCGGCGGCCGCCCCCGCCTGGGCCGCGACGCCAGCGCTGCAGCGCGCGCGGGTGATGTTCCGTTTCAAGGCGCTGCTCGAGCAGCACCGGGACGGACTGGCGGCGCTCATCACGGCCGAGCATGGCAAGGTACTCGCGGACGCGCGGGGCGAGGTCACGCGCGGCCTCGAGGTCGTCGAGTTCGCCTGCGGGATTCCCCAGCTGCTCAAGGGCGAATTCAGCGACAACGTCGGCACCGGTGTCGACAGCTGGTCACTCCGGCAGCCGGTCGGGGTTTGCGCCGGGATCACGCCCTTCAACTTCCCGGCAATGGTCCCGTTGTGGATGGCACCGATCGCGATTGCCTGCGGGAACACCTTCGTGCTGAAGCCCTCCGAGAAGGATCCCTCCTGCCCCCTGCGCCTCGCGGAACTGCTCACGGAAGCAGGGCTGCCCGCGGGGGTTTTCAACGTCGTCAACGGCGACCGGGAGGCCGTCGAGGAGCTGCTGACGCACCCGGCCATCGGGGCCGTGAGCTTCGTGGGTTCGACGCCCGTGGCCGAGCACGTCTACCGGACCGCATCGGCGCATGGCAAGCGGGTGCAGGCGCTGGGCGGCGCCAAGAACCACATGGTGGTGCTGCCCGATGCGGACCCGGAACTGGCCGCCAACGCGCTCATGGGCGCGGCCTATGGCTCCGCCGGTGAACGCTGCATGGCCATCTCCGTCGCGGTGGCCGTCGGCGATGCCGGCGACCGGCTGGTTGCAGCCCTGCGCCCGAAGCTCGCAGCCCTCGCCATCGGGCCCGGCACCGTGCCGGACGTCGAGATGGGGCCGCTGGTGACCGGTGAACACCGGGAGCGGGTACGGGGGTACATCGAGTCGGGCGTCACCGAGGGCGCGGAGCTGGTCGTCGACGGCCGGCGGCGGGAGGTACCGCGGGACGGATTCTTCCTGGGTCCGACCCTGTTCGACCAGGTCACGCCGGCCATGCGGATCTACCGGGAGGAGATCTTCGGGCCCGTCCTGGTCGTGGTGAGGACCGCCACGCTGGCCGAGGCCCTCACGCTCGTGAACGCCCACGAATTTGGCAACGGCACCGCGATCTTCACCCGGGACGGCCGCGCGGCCCGGGAATTCACCCAGGCGGTGCAGGCAGGCATGGTGGGCATCAACGTGCCGATCCCCGTGCCCATGGCCTTCCACAGCTTCGGCGGCTGGAAACGCTCGCTGTTCGGGGACCTGCACGTGCATGGCCCCGATGGCGTGCGCTTCTGCACGCGCCTCAAGACCGTCACGGCCCGCTGGTTCAGGGATGATGCGCCGGGCGGGGCCGACTACCAGATGCCGACGATGAAGTAGCAGCACCCCGCAGGAGCGCCTTCGGGCGCGATCCCGAACTTACGGCCGGAGCGCCGCGACGAGCTCCCCGTGGATGCGGGGGTTCGCCCCGAGCACCGTGCCCGAACGCAGGTCCAGCGGATTGCCCGCCGTGTCAGACACGATTCCGCCCGCCTCCTCCACGAGCACCACGCCGGCGGCGATGTCCCAGACGGACACGCTCTGCTCCCAGTAGGCGTCAAAGCGGCCGGCGGCGACGTAGGCGAGGTCCACGGCCCCGGCACCGAGGCGGCGGATGCCCGCGACGTTCGGCATGAGCCGCGTCATCTCCCGGATGAAGTACTCATGGCGCGGCTTGCCCTGGAAGGGGATGCCGACCGCCAGCACAGCGTCAGCGAGCTCGGTCCGCCGGGACACGTGGATCGGTTGCCCGTTCAGGAACGCACCGTGGCCGCGCTCCGCCCAGAACAACTCACCCTGCATGGGATTGTAGGTCACCCCGGCAACGACCTGCCCCCCCTGCTCCAGCGCGATGTTCACCGCGAAGATCGGCACGCCGGTGAGGAAGTTGGTGGTACCGTCCAGCGGGTCGACGATCCAGGTCGAGCCGGGATCCCGGCCGGGAACGAGTCCACCTTCCTCGCCGAGGAAGCCGAAATCCGGCTGGGCGGCGGATAGCACCCGCCGGACCGTTGCCTCCGCCCGGAGGTCCGCCTCGGAGAAAAAGTCCGAGCGCGTCTTGCGACGCACGTCGAGGCCGGCCAGCCGGGTGAAATCCTCCATGAGGCCGGCCCCTGCCTCCCGGGCAGCGGCCAGCATGGGGACGAGTACGGCACTGTTCGCGGTCATGGGTTCATGCTACCGGTTCCGGACATGGATGTGGTCGTGGGCATGAGGGACTGCGTCGCCGTGGGCATGCCGCTCCTGTGCCAGCTGTCCTGGCACCAGCATCAGGCGGCCATGCCGGACGCCCCGCTCGGCCATGACGTGCTCG
>CALGMY010000059.1 GCA_937958785.1 uncultured Gammaproteobacteria bacterium
GGCCTATGGCGATCGGCACGTTGGTGGCGCCGATGGTCAGGCGGTCCAGGGCAGCGGGAAGGCCGTCAAGAACGGAACCGAGTACGACGCCCAGGGCCATGGCGCCGAAAATCCACAGCGTCAGGTAGCGATCGAGGAAGGAGAGCCTGGAACGGGCAGGGGTTGCGGTCACGTCGCTTCGCCACCTTCGGCACGCATACTGCCGATCTCCGTCAGCCGGTTCTGCAGCGACAGCCGGTCCAGAGAGCTGATCCTGAGGTTCACGAAGATCTTGATGCGATTCTCCAGTTCGCGGAACACCTTGCGGAAGGCCAGCCACTTCTCGGTGTCGGTCCCCTCCACCGCCGCGGGGTCCTCCACGCCCCAGTGGGCCGTCATGGGCTGGCCAGGCCAGAACGGACACTGCTCGCCCGCGGCGTTGTCGCAGACGGTGAAGACGAAATCGAGCGGCGGCGCCCCCGGCGCAGCGAACTCGTCCCAGCTCTTGCTGCGCAACCCTTCGGTGGGCAACTGCATGTGCTGAAGCAGCTCGAGCGCGACCGGGTTGACCCGCCCGACCGGCCGGCTGCCGGCGCTGTAGCCAACGAAGCGGCCCTTGCCCCAGTGATTGATGAGGGCCTCGGCAAGGATGCTGCGGGCGGAATTGCCGGTGCAGAGGAACAGCACGTGGTACTGGCGATCAGTCATGGCTCAGGCTCTCCTGCGGCGGGCGGGTCGTGCAACGGGCTGGCAATCGGTCGTGCAGGCCTCGTCGGCCAGGCTGCAGCAGTTCTCGGTGAGGAAGTCCACGAGGGCGCGCATGGCCGCGAAATTCGCGGAGTAGTGGATGAAGCGCCCATCCTGCCGGGAGGACACGAGGCCGGCCCGGTCCAGCTCCCGGATGTGGAACGACAGGGTCGCCGGTGGCAGGCCGAGCTTCTCGGCAATCAGGCCTGCCGGAAACCCCGCTGGCCCCCGCCTCACCAGCAGGCGGTAGATGTCGAGGCGCTTCCCGTGGGACAGGGCGGCGAGGGCCGTGGTGACGGCTGATGTTTCCATATTTCCATGATAGTGAAAATAACGGTCGATAGGCAATCCGGGAGATTCATTCGCGGCTGAAGCCGCTCCTACAGGTCGGTCGGGTAGAAGGCGAACTCGCGCCAGCGCTTGCCGTCCCGGAACTCGTAGATGTGCAGGGAGGTCTGGCGCACGGGCTTGCCCTCGAGGTTCAGGGTGTCGATTTCCACCTGGACCAGGGTGTTGCCGACCATGCCCAGCCGGTGCACTTCGGAATCACTGGTGGTCCACATCGGGGAGGCGAAGAACTGCTTCAGGCGTTCCACGGTGGCCGCCCGGCCCCGCACCATCTCCTTCGGGCCGTCGTCCTTGACCGTGTACCAGCTGAAGTCCTCGGCGAGGGAAGCGCCGGAGGCGGCCACGTCCCGCTGCATGAAGGCCCGCTCGGAGTCGTCGATCATCTTCTGGTAGGCCGCGGGTATGGAGCGGTACTGCTCCCCCCAGGTGGTCACCTGGCTGGCGACGACGGTGGCGGCAAACGCCACCCCGGCGCCGGCGATGAATCCGGCCAGGGCGGAAGACGGGGACCAGCGGACTGACCGCGGTGCGGTACTCGGCATGACGGCGGGCCTCCTCGGCGGGTGCAAAGCGGGGAACCGGCGACTACAGTAGCACCGGCAATCGCCCTGCAACACGGAGCCCGCCGATGCGCCTGACTGGTAGCCGACCCGCCGGATTCGCCCTGCTCGTCGTTACCCTCGGTGCCTTGCTG
>CALGMY010000060.1 GCA_937958785.1 uncultured Gammaproteobacteria bacterium
AAACATGCTTTGTGGTTGGCGGCCATAATTTTTGCCGCCGTCGCCGCCTACGTCGCCATCGGCTGCCTGCTGGTCGGCGTGATCGCGTTGCAACCCCGGCTGGCGGCGCTCGCGTTCCGGCCGGCCGCCCAATGGCTGTCCGCGTCGGCCGCGGGCGCGGCGCGGCCCATGCTGCTGCTCGCCGCCAACCGCCTGGCCCGCGCGCCGGGCGCCGCGGCGATCGGCATGGCGGGGATCGTCGCGAGCTTCGGGCTGATGGTCGCGATGGGCACGATGGTGACGAGCTTCCGGGGCTCCCTCGAGGACTGGCTCGGCCGGGTGCTTCCCGCGGACGTGTACATCCGCATCGGCCAGTTCGCCACCGACGTGTACTTCTCGCCGGCGGACCTCACGGCGCTCGCCGGCCATCCGGGCGTTGCCCGGGCGGAGTTCAGCCGGGCCACCAGCGTCGCGCTGGCGCCGGACCGGGCACCGGTCGCCGTCATCGCCCGGCCCGTGGAGACCGCCCGCGCCGCGGAGCTGCTGCCGCTGGTCGGCGCCGGGGCGGACGTGCCGCCGGGCGCGCGGCCCGCCTGGGCGTCCGAGGCTCTGGCCGACCTGTACGGCGCCACCCCGGGGACGACGCTGGTACTGCCGCTCGGGGGCGAGGCGCGCGAGTTCGTGGTCGCCGGCATCTGGCGCGACTACGCCCGCCAGTTCGGCTCGGTGGTCCTGCGCACCGAAGACTACGAGTCCCTGGCCGGCGACCGCACCCGCACCGAGGCCGCCCTGTGGCTGCGACCCGGCGTGGCGGCGGACGACGTGATCCGCGACCTCCGGGCGTCGCTCCCCTCCCGCGAGGCGCTGGAGTTCCGCGCCACGGGCGAGCTGCGGGCGCTGAGCCTGCGCGTCTTCGACCGCAGCTTCGCGGTCACCTACGTGCTGGAGATCGCGGCCATCCTGATCGGCATGACCGGCATCGCGGCCACGTTCTCCGCCCAGGCCATCGCCCGCGTCCGCGAGTTCGGCATGCTCCGGCACGTGGGCGTCACCCGCGGCCAGGTGCTGCGGGTGCTGGCGCTGGAGGGCGCGCTCGCCACCGGCCTCGCGCTCGTGATCGGCCTCGCCACGGGGCTGCTGGTGTCGCTCATCCTGGTGCGGGTCGTGAACCGGCAGTCCTTCCACTGGACCATGGACTTCAGCGTGCCGGCCGCCGGCATGGCCGCGCTCTGCGCCGTGCTGCTCGGCTGCGCGGCGCTGACCGCCGCCCTCGCCGGCCGTCGCGCCACCGGCGTCGCGCCGCTGCGCGCCGTGCACGAGGACTGGTGATGCTGTCGCGCCGGCACCTGCTGCTCGCGCTCGGGGCCCTCGGGCTGCCGGCCGGGTCCCGGGCCGTGGAGTACCCGGCGGTGGTACCCCGCCCGCTGCTGTTTCCCGCCGACCACGGCGCGCACCCGGACTTCCGCACGGAGTGGTGGTACCTCACGGGCTGGCTGGGCCCGCCGGCACGGCCCCTCGGCTTCCAGGTGACCTTCTTCCGGGTGCGCACCGACGTGGACCCGGCGAATCCCAGCGCCTTCGCCGCCCGCCAGCTGGTGATCGCCCATGCCGCCATCGCGGACCCGGCCGGGGGCAGGCTGCGGGTGGACGAGCGCTTGGCGCGCACCGGCTTCGGCCTGGTGGAGGCCGCGACCGGCGACACGGACGTGCGCCTCGAGGACTGGTTCCTGGCCCGGGACCCGGCCACCGACAGCTACCGCTGCCTGATTCCGGCCCGGGAGTTCCGCCTGGAGTTCACGGCGACGCCCCGCGGCCCGCCCTGGCTGCAGGGGGACGCGGGCCTGTCCCGCAAGGGCCCGCTGCCCGCCCAGGCGAGCTACTACTACTCGCGGCCGCAACTGGCGGTGACCGCCACCCTCGGTAGGAGCGGCTTCAGCCGCGATCCGGCCGCGATCGCGCCTGACGGCGCTCCCACAGCACTCACCGGCGTCGCCTGGCTGGACCACGAGTGGTCGAGCACCGCCCTCGCGCCGGAAGCCGCGGGCTGGGACTGGACGGGCATGAACCTCAGCGACGGCAGCGCGCTGCTCGCGTTCCAGGTGCGCCGCCAGGACGCGACGCCCGGTGACCCGCCGCTCTGGCGCTACGCGGCCTGGCACCTGCCGGACGGCAGCGAGCGGGTCGTGGACCCGGCGACCGTCAGCTTCACCCCGCTCGACCACTGGACCTCGGCGCGGAGCGGCGCCCGCTGGCCCGTGGCCCAGCGCGTCCGCGTGGAGGGCCGCACCTTCGACACCCGCCCCCTGATGCCCGACCAGGAGCTCGACTCGCGGCTCACCACCGGCGCCGTCTACTGGGAGGGCGCGAGCACCCTGCTCGAGTCCGGCCGTCCCGTCGGCCGGGGGTACCTGGAGATGACGGGCTACGCGAGCCCGCTGACGCTATAGACCGGAGACACCGCCTTGTCCGACCCCTTCGCCCTCACCGCCCTGCCACCTGACGCGGAGTTCTGCCGCGCGGCCCAGCGCGTCGTCGTCCGCACGAACCTGCCAGTCCAGATGCAGCTGCACGCCGCCTTCGAGTCCTTCGTGAAGTCGAAGGCGACCATCGACGACGGCATCGTCACCATCCACCAGTACCACTGGCACGACGACGCGGGGCGCCTCATCGGCATCTCCTGCAAGCTGAAGAACGCCGACCACCTGGTCGCCAGCTTCGGCCCGGGCTGCGCCGGGCCGGAAGGCACCTGCCAGGACATGAACCGGGCCGTGTACGGGCTGGTCCGCGCCGGCATCACGAAACCGCGCTTCGAACGCGTGGTCTTCGACCCCCACGAGACCGTGGTCAACGAGAAGGAGCCGGGCATGACCGGCCCCGACTGGCTGGCGCCCTTCGTCCTCACGTCGGTCGACGTGGACGGCGCGCTGCGCGTCCACGCCAAGGGTTTCGTCGTCGAGTTCCTCGGCCCGCGGTTCGCCGCCCTGCCCGAGCGCTTCCGGGGCGTGCACTACGGGCATTTCATCGCGCCCGGGCACCTGCGCGACCTGCTCACCGGCGCCGCGGAGCCGGGCGCGACGATCGGCCGGTGGGTGGGGCCGCCGCGGTGACGGCGGGGCGAACGGCTCAGGCGCGGCGACGGATCCCCGCGAGCACGCCGGCGCCCGACAGGAACAGCCAGGCGGCAGCGGGCACTGGCACGACGGCGGCCGGCACGATGGAGAAGTACGCCGCGCCGGCGAACTCCGACTCCGGGACGAGGCCGATGGTGGCCACCGTGTCCGCGGTCAGGTCGAAGGACAGGCGCAGGCCGATCAGGGACACGATGTCGAGGCTGGGCGGGCCGTCCTGGCCGATGCCGAGGCCGAAGGTGGTGTCCTGGCAGCCCGGGTCGGCGCCCAGGTCGTCGCAGAAGCTGAAGGGCTCGCCCGGGTTGATCTCGTAGACGCCGAGCACCGGCGAGGCCAGGGTGTCGATGAAGCCCTCCACCTGCAGGTTCAGCAACCCGCCACCGAAGACGTTGTTGAGGAGACCCGTGTCGAGGGTGATTTCGGTATTGCCGAAACTGCCCGCCATGGGGAACACGATGGTTGCCACCACCGACAGGGTGCTGGTCGAGGCGTTGTAGAAGTTGAAGGCGCCCGTGACGTAGGGGTCCGGGTCCGCGGTCAGCTCGAAGGAACTGATGAGAAGGTCATCCACCGCGCCCGTGCCCAGGCAGGTCACGGCCTTCACCCCGTCGCACACCTGGTAGTCCTCGAGGGAAACCTCCGGAGCGCCGTTCACGGACACCGACAGCACCGGCACGTTCACGGCCAGCGCGCTGCCGGACCACATCAGGGCCGATCCGGCGAGTGCCAGCAGCGAGGCGGCGGCGGAAAGACGGAAGCCGGCGCGCGGCTCGAGAGCGGTAACGGTCATGCAGATTCCCCCGGCTAGAGCAGCGGACGGTCGTTGTTCTTGTCCGTCCTGCCGCGACATTAGCCTGCTTTGGCGCCGGCGCCAAGCACGGCCACGGGGCGGCAGATTAAGACAAATGCCGCGGATGCTCAGGCCCCGGGGGCCACTTGACCGGCACTTGACCTCCATTTGACCTGCTTTAAGAGTCGGCATATGGTCGAGGATCGAGCCGATTTCACTGGGGGAGACAACAAGAACATGACTACCGGTAATGCCCGACTCGCGCGCGCCGTCCGTGGCGCCGCCATCCTGGCCGGCGCAGCCCTGCTGCCCGCGCTCGTTGCACCGGTCGCCGAGGCCGCCAACTACTGCCCGGCCGTGTGGCGGAAAGGCGTGATGACCTTCAACTTCAACGCCGCCTTCACCAACATCGAGACCTACAACGGGCCGTCCGGTCCCCGGGACGACCTGATGGTGACCAGCTTCTTCAACGTCACCAAGGACCCCACCGGCACCACGGTCACCGGCTATTTCGAGCGGGACCTCGTGGCGCGGGTCCGCAACCTGGACGAGCTGAACCTCGCGGTCTTCGACAAGGACTGGGATGTGCAGGAGATCACCGACGTCGGTGGCCCCCCGGTGGTCGACGCGCCCAACAAGACCGTCTGGCCCAACGATGCGGTCCGCATGCCCGACGGCATGGTGCCTTTCGAGGCGGTGGCCATCCCCCAGGGCTTCCACCCGGCCGTGCCCCCCGGCCGTCTCAGCTTCATCAACCTGGATGACCCGGGGCTGCCGGAATACATCGTCCACCAGAGCACCGGTGGTCCGGCTGGCGCGGGCTGCGACCCGGCGAGCAACGTCAGCAACCCCAAGTTCTACCACGACCTCGAATTCGTCGACATGAACGGCGACGGGTACAAGGACATCGCCACGGTGCGGTCCTCGTTCAAGGTCGCGGGCTACGGCAGCGTCTGCTTCTTCACCGGCGAGCTGGTCTGGTTCCAGAACCCCGGCCCCGCCCTGCAGCCCAACGTGCAGTGGCAGGAACACGTGCTGGTGGGCTATCCGGTCACCAGCAACGGCCCGGACATCTCCATCGAGTCCGCGGACTTCGAGAACGACGGCATCCCGGAGCTGGTCGCCGGCTCGTTCTTCATGTCCGGTGGTTTCGTCCGGGTGTACGGCGCCCCGGCGGGCCTGCCGTGGACGGCCGTGGACCAGGTCAATGGTCCCGCCGCGCGGGTCGGCACCATCGCCGGCTCCCTGCAGGGCAAGGTCTTCGACATCCAGGTGGCGGACCTGAACATGGACGGCAAGATCGACGTGCTCGCGTCGAATCACCAGGAGGACAACTGCTTCCCGGTCACCCAGCAGGCCATCCCGGGCCGCATCAACGTGTACGAGCAGCCCGCCAGCGGCAACGTGTTCGCCGGCGGCTGGGTGCGGCGCACGATCAAGGACAACATCCGGCCGAACCCCACCTTCCCGGCGCCCACCGCCGGGCCGGGCCGGCTGGCGCCGGGGCCCGCCAAGGTCTTCTGGCCGGTGCGCGGCCAGGAAGGCAAGGTCAAGCCCTGGATCGTGGTCGGTGGCGACGAGGCCTCGAAGGTCTGGCTGCTGACCCCGAAGTCGCCCAGCACGACCAACTGGGACTACCAGTCGGCGGTGATCTTCGACATCAACGACACCTACGGCCCGAACACCACCCAGACCATCATGGGTCCGGATGGCATCTCGCCGGGCGAGGTGATCTCCACCATCGGCGTGCCCAGCGTCCGGTACGACGATCCGGGCCCGCTCGGCCGGGCGGAGATCTACATCCCGGTGTTCGAGGCCAAGCAGGTGCACGTGCTGACC
>CALGMY010000061.1 GCA_937958785.1 uncultured Gammaproteobacteria bacterium
GACTACGACGGCGCCGAGCCGCTGCTGCGCGACGCCGCGGCCATCAAGCGCAGCCACCGGCGCGGCGCGCGGCCGTCGGTGGGGCTGGCGTTTGCGCTCGTCTGCCTCGCCTCGGTGGTCGGCGACCGCGGCGACTTCGACCAGGCGCATGCCCTGTTCGACGAGGCCTGGAGCGTCGTCGACGGCGAGCGGCACGAGATCGGCGCGTCGATCACCGGCTGGCGCGCCGTGATGTACAGCTGGCAGGGCCGCTGGGCCGAGGCGGCCGCGGCGGCCGAAGCGTCGACGCGCATCGCCGAGCAGACGGTGAGCCTGTTCCAGTTCTGCCAGGGCCGCGCCACCGGTGCCTATGCGCGCTGGGTCGACAGCGGCGAGCCGGCCTGGGTCGACACGCTGGCCGAGTCGACGCGCTGGCTCGAGCCGCGCGAGAGCGGCCTGGTCGGCCGGGTAGCCGGCCACGACGACCAGCGGCTCCGTCGCGAGCGACGTACTGACCGCGTGGCTCATGAGGAGGTCCAGCCACAGGGACCGCTCTTCGCCGAGGCCTGCGCACAGGTCCTCATCCAGTGCGGGACCGAGCAGGGTCGCCGCCCGCGCCTTCAGCGCCGGCAGCGGGGCGATCAGCGGGTCCAGCCCCACCGCGCCCTCGAAGGCCGCCCGGTAGGTTGTCCGCAGGGGCGGCCGGCCCGTGAGCACCGGGGGTGCACCTGCGGCTTCCGCCGCCCGCGCGAGGTGCAGCAGCACCGCACAGGTCTCGGTGGCCATGCCGGCCAGGTCGAGGCCATGCCGGTACCACTCGAGCAGGGTGAACTCGGGTTGGTGTCGGCGCCCGGTCTCGCCGTCCCGGTACACCTTGCAGAGTTGCCAGATGTCCGGTGCGCCTGCCGCCAGCAGGCGCTTCATGTGGAATTCGGGCGAGGTGTGCAGGTAGAGCCGGCGTCCTGTGCAGAGTGCCGCCGCGATGCTCGACAGATGGGGGTCGGTCACCGTCGCGGGCGCGAGGGCGGGAGTCTCCACCTCGAGCAGGCCGCGCGCCGCGAAGAAATCGCGGGTCGCAGCCAGGAGCCTCGCCCGCAGGCGAAGGGTGTCCAGCGAGGCCGATGGTCGCCAGGTCAACCGGGCCCCGCCGCGTCGTTCGCCTGGCCAAGACGGACGCCCATGCGGACGGGGACGCCGTGAGCGAGGGTGTCATCCCAACGCAGCAGATCGCGCTCGGCCACGATCACCACCGTGGAACCCAGGTTGAACTGGCCGAGCAGGCCGCCGGCTGGCAGGCGAAGCGCGGGGTCGTCGTCCCGTAGGCGGGTGCGCACGATGCCGCCGGCTGGCGGGACCACCCCGCACCAGGCCAGCGAGATGCTGGCGACGTTCAGGGCGCCGACCAGGACGACGGCATACCGGCCGGCCGGGGTCTCGCACCAGACGATGACCCGCTCGTTCGCCGCGAACAGGCCCGGCACGGTGCGCACCGTCCGGCGGTTCACGGCCCAGCGCCGCCCGGGCACGTAGACCGTGTCGGTCACGCGGCCCGCAAGGGGAAGATGTACCCGGTGGTAGTCGTGGGGCGCCAGGTAGATCGTCGCGGTGGCCCCGAGGTCGAAGGCCTCGGCCTCGGCCTCGTCGATCACGAGGAGGTCCGCGACCCGGTAGCGGAAACGCTTGGCCTGGAGCAGGTCCCCGCGGGACACGTAGCCGAGATGCTCGAGCAGGCCGTCGCTCGGGCTGACGACGGCGTGCGGCCCCGGTGCCACCGGGCGTGCGCCCGGCCGGAGTGGCCGGGTGAAGAATGCATTCAGGTGCTCCCAGGCGGCGGGATCCGGGTTCTCGACCTCCGCGAGGTTGACCGGGTAGAGGCGCACGAAGCCGCGAATGAGCAGGGTGCGAAGCCAGGGCCGGCGGCTGTGCGTGAGCGCTTCGACCACCCGGCCCAGCAGTCGGGCCGGCAACAGGCGCTGGAGGAGGACGAAGAGCTGGTCCAGCAGGGAGGGAGGCATGCGGAACGGGTTTCCGGGCGCGGGGGCGACGTATTCTATACGCCCATGAACCCGCACCTTCCGGTATGCCCATGACCAGCGGGCCCTCTGGCACTCGCCGCGGCGGCGCACGCCGGGTCCCCGCGGACAGCGTGGCTGCCCTGGTCGCCGCGTGCGCGGCCCGGCTCGAGGCCGCCCGGGTCTACTTCGGGCACGGCACGGCGACGGCCCGCGATGAGGCGGCCGCGCTGGTCTTCCACGTCCTCCGCCTCGACCATGCGGACGCCGCGCGGGCCTACGCGCTGCCGGTGACCGATGCCGGCCGGGCAGCGGTCGAGGAATTGCTGACCGCGCGCATCGCCACCCGCCGACCCTTGCCCTATCTCACCGGCGAGGCCTGGTTCGCCGGCCTGCCGTTCCACGTGGACGACCGGGTGCTGGTGCCGCGCTCGCCATTTGCCGAACTGGTCGCCGCCCGGTTCGCGCCCTGGATCGATCCGGCGGGCGTTCACCGGATCCTCGAAATAGGCACGGGCAGCGGCTGCATCGCCGTTGCCCTGGCCCTGGCCTGGCCGGAGGCCCGGGTGGTCGCCACGGACATCTCGGCAGCGGCGCTCGAGGTGGCAGCGCGCAATGTGGCCCGGCACGGCGTGGGTGGGCGCGTGCAGCTGCTTGAGGCCGATCTCTTCGCCGGCGTCAGCGGCCGCTTCGATCTCATCGTCTCGAACCCGCCGTACGTGCCGGAGGCCGAGGTCGCGACCCTGCCGCCCGAGTACGGTCATGAGCCCGTACTCGCCCTGGCCTCGGGTACAGACGGGATGGAAACGCCGGCGCGAATCCTGCACCATGCCGCAGGTTTTCTGCGGCCGCAGGGATGGCTGGCGCTGGAAGTGGGTGCCGGCGCCGCGACGCTTGAGGCCCGCTTCCCGACCGTGCCGTTCATCTGGCCCGAGTTCGTGCACGGCGGGGACGGCATCGCCCTGGCCAGTGCCGCTGACCTCCGCGTCCTGGCCGACCAGCACTGATACGAGCGAGACCATGTCCGGCAACTCCATTGGCAGATCCTTCACGGTCACCACCTTCGGCGAGAGCCACGGTCCGGCCATCGGCTGCATCGTGGATGGCTGCCCGCCGGGGATGCCGCTGTCCGAGGCCGACATCCAGCACGACCTGGAGCGCCGTCGTCCCGGCAAGTCCCGGCACACCACGCAGCGACGGGAGCCGGATGCCGTGAAGATTCTCTCCGGCGTGTTCGAGGGTCTTACCACGGGCACGCCCATCGGCCTGCTCATCGAGAACGTCGACCAGAAGTCCGGCGACTACCGCAGGATCAAGGACCGCTTTCGCCCCGGTCACGCGGACTACTCCTACATCCAGAAGTACGGCCTCCGGGACTACCGGGGTGGTGGCCGGTCCTCGGCGCGGGAGACGGCCATGCGCGTGGCTGCCGGCGCGATCGCGCGGAAATACCTGCGTACGCGACTCGGCGTCGAGATCTGCGGCTACCTGCGCCAGCTCGGGCCCCTGGTGCTCGACGTGGTGGACCTCGCTACGGTGGACGACAACCCGTTCTTCTGCGCCGATCCCGCCAGGGTACCGGAGCTCGAGGCCTACATGGATGCCCTGCGCAAGGAGGGCAACTCGATCGGGGCGCGCATCAACGTGGTCGCGACCGGCGTCCCGGCCGGCCTTGGCGAGCCCGTGTTCGACAAGCTCGAGGCTGACATCGCCCACGCCCTGATGGGTATCAATGCGGTGCGGGCCGTCGAGCTCGGCGCCGGCTTTGCGGTGGTCACCCAGAAGGGTACCGAGCACCGGGACGAGATCGCCCCGGCCGGCTTTCGCAGCAACGCCGCGGGCGGCATCCTTGGGGGAATCTCCACCGGCCAGGACATCCTGGTCAGCATGGCGCTGAAGCCCACCTCCAGCATCCGGTTGCCGGGGGAGACGGTGGACGAGGAGGGAGAGCCGGCCGAGGTCGCAACCACCGGCCGGCACGATCCCTGCGTCGGCCTGCGAGCGGCGCCCATCGCCGAGGCCATGCTCGCCATCGTGCTCATGGACCACTACCTCCGGCACCGGGCCCAGAATGCCGACGTGCGGCCACTCACACCGGCGGTCGAGTCCGGGCGTTCGCGGCCCTGAGTCCGCTCCGCCTTACGCGGCGGGACCATATGGGCTATAGTTGGGTCCACTTCTAGGCCATCGGCTACTTGGGCGCCCCGCCCTCGGGGTGGTGCTGACGGCGCGATCGGGGATTGGTGATGCCACGAGTTCGACTCGCTGCAGTCCCGCTGCTGGCGGGACTCCTACCGTTGACCGCTGGTGCGCTGGGACTCGGCGAGATCCAGTTGCGGTCCGCGTTGAACCAACCCTTCCTGGCCGAGATCCCCGTTACCGGCGAGTCCGCCGAGGAACTCGCCCAGCTCTCCGTGCAATTGGCGCCTGCCGCCACCTTTGAGCGCTTCGGCCTCGACCGCCCCGGATTCCTCGATGGCCTCCGCTTCGACGTCCGCCGGGAGGGTGCCCGGGCCGTGGTCCGCGTGACCTCCAGCCAGCCCATCAGCGAGCCCTTCGTGTCCCTGCTGGTCGACGTGGGCTGGGGGCAGGGCCGGCTGCTCCGCGAGTACACCGTGCTGCTCGATCCGCCGGCCTTTGCTGCCGGGGAGGCCGGTGCGGCAGCCCCCGCCGCGGCACCGGTGGCCGCAGGTCCCGCACAGGTCGCGCCGGCCATCCGCCGGGACCCGCCCGCTGCACCGGCTTCTGCGCCGCCTTCCGCGTCCCAGGCCCAGGCCCAGGCCCAGGCCCAGGGACAGGTCACCGCCGGGCCTGACGGCGACGTGTATGGCCCCGTCCGGGCGAACGAAACGCTGTGGGGGATTTCCGAGCGGCTCCGCGGGACCAGCAATGCCTCCCTGAACCAGATGATGGTCGCGCTCTACCGGGCGAACCCGGAGGCTTTCGCGGGCAACATCAACCGGCTGCGCCGGGGGGCCATCCTGCGCGTGCCACCGGCCGCCAGCGTGGCGGCGATCGGCGATCGTGAGGCGGCCGGCGAAGTCCAGCGCCAGGACAATGAATGGCGCAGCGCCAGCGCGGCGCCAGAACCTGCGCCGGCCCGTCTTGAACTCGTGCCACCGGCCGAGGTTGGCGCGGGTACCGGCGCGGGGGCGCGTGCGCAGGGGAATCCGCAGCGTTTCGAGCGCCGGCCCCCGCCGCCCCGGCCGACGCGTCCGCGCCGGCGACCCCCGCACCTGCCGCTGAAGCGCCGGCCGATGCCGTTGCTGAGGAGCCCAGTGCCGAGGAGCCCAGTGCCGAGCAGTCTGGCGCCGCCGTCGAGGAGGAACGCCCTCCCGTCCGGCGCCCGGCGGCCGAACGCGGCGAGGGCCAGTCCACCGGATTCCTGGCCAGCCTCGGCAGCCTCGTGTTCAACGCCTGGTTCCTCGTGTCTGCTGCTGCGGTGTTGCTGGCCGGGCTCTTCTTCATCTTTGCCCGCCGGCGCATGGCCGACGCCGACCAGGCCACGGGCCGCTTCGACGGTGAGTTCCGGGGCAGCATGCCCATTGGCGCCGCGAGCACCCAGCCCCTGGTCCGCAAGGAGGGCTACAGTGTCGAGGAGAGCGCCGACCGGACCCAGGTTGCGCTGACCACGCCGCGGCCCCGGGACGGGGCAGCCGACGCGGAGGCGCCGCTCGAGAAGACCATCAGCACCGAGGGTGCTGTCGAACTCGACCAGGCCGATGTGGTGGCCGAAGCCGACTTCCACATGGCCTACGGCCTCTACGACCAGGCGGCGGAATTGCTGAACCGTGCCCTGGCTGGTGACCCCAACCGCCGGGACCTGCGCCTGAAGCTGCTCGAGGTCTATTTCATCTGGGAGAACAAGGCCGCTTTCCTCAAGGAGGCGCAGGTCTTCCACCGCCAGCTGGCGGGTGTGCCGGATCCCGACTGGAACAAGGTCGTGATCATGGGCAAGCAGATTTGCCCCGGCGAGGCGCTGTTCGCGGGCGAGGTGGGTACGACGGGCGACGTCGGCCTCGATCTCGGCGCTGCCAACGACCAGACCAGCGTGGACCTCACCTTCGACGAGACCGACGCGGAGGACCTCGACCTGGACCTCACCGCGGCCCGCCAGGGCCCGGCTTCGGACCTGCTCGATTTCGACCTGGGCGAGGCCGGCGAAGAGGCCGGGACCGACTTCGGCGCCGAGACCGGGATCCGGCGCGCCGGCACCGGCGCGACCGTCGAGGGGCCGACGATCGAGGCCCCCTACGCGGGTGATTTCTCGCCCACCATGGAGACGCCCACCATCGAATCCCGCAGCCTGGGAAGCACGATGGAAACGCCGACCCTCGAGACCCCGACCGTGGAGACCCCGGCCGGCGGTACCCTCGAGACGCCCACCCTGGAGAGCGCGGTGCCCGGACTCCAGGCCTCCGGCGATGCGCGGCGCTCCGGCGGCGCGGACCAGACCGAGGAGATCAACCTCGAGGACCTGGGCCTCGATCTCACGGGTCTCGACGAGGCGGCCGGCGAACTCGGCACCGGCGTGCACGACGAACTTTCGGCTACCGGCAATTCCGACCTCGGGGAAGAGCTGACCTTCGACGTGGGTGACCCGGACGAGGATGCCGAGCCGTCTGACCTGGTCCGCGGCCTGGACGTCGATTCCACCGCGGAGATGCGTGGCATGGCCCTCGACGAGGGCACGCTGGACCTGCCAGCTTTCGGCAATGCCCTCGAGAAGAGCGCCTCCCGTCGGGGTGAGGCACTGCGCGACACGGCCAGGGACACGGCCAGTGACACGGCCGAGCATCGCGCGGTCGAGGACACGGCGGAGCAACCCCGGGCAGGCGCCGGCGCGCTGGGGGAGGAATCCGCCGAGCTCAGCCAGGTTGACTTCGACATCGGTGATGACGCTGCCGAGGATCTCGAGCCCACCTCCGTCATGACCGGCCGGCGGCGCGGGCCCGAGGGCCCGACCATGACGGAAGTCGGGACCAAGCTCGACCTCGCCCGCGCGTACGTCGACATGGGTGATCCGGACGGTGCCCGCAGCATCCTCAACGAGGTGCTGGAGGAGGGCGATTCCGCGCAACGCCAGGAAGCCCGCCGCCTCCTCGACGAGCTGACCGACTGATCCGCCCGCCGGGAGACGGGACGTGACCGCCCAGCGCTACGCGGCCGGTCTGGAGTACGACGGCAGTGCCTTCTTCGGCTGGCAGGTCCAGGGCCGTGTCCGCAGCGTCCAGCAGGCCTTGAACGCGGCCCTCTCGCTGGTCGCCGATGAACCCGTCACCACGCTGGCAGCCGGTCGCACCGACGCGGGCGTCCACGCCACCGGCCAGGTGGTCCACTTCGATGCCACGGCCAGACGTTCGCTGCGTTCCTGGCTCCTCGGCGTCAACAGCAACCTGCCCGCCGACGCGGTACTGACCTGGGTGCAACCCGTTCCCGTTGGATTCCACGCCCGCCACTCGGCCATGGCGCGCACCTATCGCTACCTGCTGAGGAACCGGGACGTTCGTTCGGCGCTCGACCGGGATCGCGCCTGGTGCCTGCGTGCGCCGCTCGACACTGAGCGCATGGCTGCCGCCGGCCAGTTGCTGCTGGGGGAGCACGACTTCTCGGCCTACCGCGGCACCGGCTGCCAGGCGCGGAGCCCCATTCGGTGCCTCGAGCGCCTGGCAGTGACCCGGGCAGGTGACAGCGTAACCGTCGAGGTGCGCGCCAACGGCTTCCTGTACCACATGGTCCGCAACATCGTCGGCGCGCTCGTCAGGGTGGGCGCCGGCGATGCCGATCCCGCGTGGGTTGCCGAGGTGCTGGCCAGCCGTGACCGCCGGCAGGGGGCGGCGACGGCACCACCCCAGGGGCTCTACCTGGCGGAAGTGCATTACCCGGCCGGGCTGGGCCTGCCTGCCGCCGAGCCTTACCCGGCCTGGCGTGATCGCTGAACCGGACTTGATTATGATGCGCCCATGACGTGGTACGAGAAGGTCCTGCCTTCGCGAATCAAGACGGAGCGACGCACGCGCTCCGTTCCCGAGGGCCTGTGGATCAAGTGCCCGCAGTGCAGCGCCCAGCTCTACCGGGCCGAGCTGGAGCGCAACCTGCAGGTCTGTCCCAAGTGCAACTTCCACATGCGGCTGGTCGCCCGGGACCGGCTCATGCTGTTCCTGGATCCCGGGACCGGACGGGAGATTGCCGAGAAGCTGAGTCCCCATGACCCGCTGCGCTTCAAGGACAGCAAGCCCTATCGCACGCGCATTACCCAGGCCCAGAAGGAGACCGGCGAGCGCGATGCACTGGTAGCCATGACCGGCCTGCTCAAGGGCCAGCCGCTGGTCGCCTGTGCCTTCGAGTTCCGCTTCATGGGGGGCTCGATGGGTTCGGTGGTCGGCGAGAAGTTCGCCCGGGCCGCGGACTTCAGCCGGGAGAACCGCCAGCCGCTGGTGAGCTTCTCGGCGAGCGGCGGGGCGCGCATGCAAGAGGCACTCTATTCACTGTTGCAGATGGCCAAGACCAGCGCAGCCCTCGCCCAGCTGGCAGAGGCCCGGGTCCCCTACATCTCCGTACTCACCGATCCCACGACCGGTGGCGTGTCCGCAAGCCTGGCGATGCTGGGCGACGTGAACATCGCGGAACCGAACGCGCTGATCGGCTTCGCCGGCCCCCGCGTGATCCAGCAGACCGTCCGGGAGACCCTGCCGGAGGGCTTCCAGCGCAGCGAGTTCCTCCTCGAGCATGGGGCGATCGACATGATCGTCGACCGGCGGGAACTGCGGGACCAGATCGCCGGGCTGCTGGCCAAGGTCCTGAAGCAGGCGCCACCGCCCGACGGCAGTGCCTAGCCCGCCGGCCGGCAGGCCGGCACGAACGGTCGCCGACTGGCTGCGCTGGCAGGAGGCCCTGAACCCGAGGCTCGTCGACCTTGGCCTCGACCGCGTCCGTGAAGTCCTGGCCCGGATGGGCTTGAGGCCCCCGGCTGGCCGGGTGGTCACCGTGGGTGGGACCAATGGCAAGGGCTCGACCATCACGCTGATCCACGACGTCCTGCGGGCCGCCGGCGGCAACCCGGGCCTCTATACGTCGCCCCATCTCATCCGCTACCAGGAGCGCATCCGCATCGGTGGCGAACCCGTGGCCGATGATCGCCTGATCCGGGGCTGCGAGCGGGTGGAGGCGGCCCGGGCGGGGGTCCCGCTGACCTATTTCGAGTTCGGCACCCTGGCGGCCTTCGCCTGCTTCGCCGAGGCGGGCTGTGACACCTGGCTGCTGGAGGTCGGGCTTGGCGGCCGGCTGGATGCAGTCAACGCCCTCGAGGCGGACCTCGCCCTGGTCACCACCGTCGGCCTCGATCACCAGGACTGGCTGGGGGACACCGTCGAGGCGATTGCCGCCGAGAAGGCGGGGATCTACCGGGGCGGGCGCCCGGCCTTCTATGGCGACGACCCGGTCCCTGCCACCCTGGCGGCCCACGCCCGCCGGATCGGCGCGGAGCTGCGCCTCCCCGGTGTGGACTTCGTGCACGCGCGCTCGACGGACGGGACCTGGACGTTCACGGTGCTGGGGCCGCCCAGGCTCCACCTGGCGGGCCTCGCGGCCCCGGGCCACTGGACTGCAGCCCAGTACCGGAACGCATCCCTGGCCCTCGCCGCGCTCGCGGACCTCGGCGTCCCCGGCGGACTCCGCCCGGCAAGCCTGAATCCCGTCCTGCTGACCTCAGCACCCCCGGGGCGATTCCAGCGGGTCCAGCGGGAGCACGAATGGGTCCTCGATGTCGCCCACAATCCGCAAGCCGCTGCCGTGCT
>CALGMY010000062.1 GCA_937958785.1 uncultured Gammaproteobacteria bacterium
CCGCCGTCCTCGATGGCCGGCTCGGGCCGAGCCATGCGCTCCTCGAATTCCCCGCGTGCAATGCGGATGATGCCCTCCACGGTCGGCAGGGGCAGCGCGTAGAGCTCGCTGGCGGCGCGCACGATCAGCGCCTGGGTCACGGCCAGTGTGAACGGCAGGCGCAGGGTGAACGTGGTACCCCGCCCCCGCTGGGATGCAATCGCCAGCGTGCCACCGAGCTTGGCCACCTGGTTCGCGACCACGTCCATCCCAATGCCTCGGCCGGCGGCCTGGGTGAGCTGGTCGGCCGTGCTGAAGCCCGAGCGCAGGATGAACTGCATCGCCTCCTCTTCGGTGAGGACCGCCTCGCGGCCGACGAAGCCCAGCTCGACGGCCTTGCGGCGGATGGCCGCCACATCAAGGCCGCGGCCGTCGTCGGCGATGTCGATGACGACCTCGGCACCCTCACGCCGGATCGTGATGCGTATGGAGCCGGCGGGCGGCTTGCCGAGGGCCTCGCGCTCGCTGGGCGACTCCAGGCCGTGGATCACCGCGTTGCGCAGCATGTGCTCGAACGGCGGCAGCATCTTCTCGAGGACCTGACGGTCCAGGTCGCCGCTGCCGACGATGCCGAGCTCGGCCAGCTTGCCCTGGTCCTTGGCGGTCTGGCGCACCAGCCGGGCCAGGCGGGAACCGTGCTGGTCGAAAGGCACCATGCGGGTCCGCATGAGCTGGTCCTGCAGCTCGGTGGTCGTGCGGGCCTGCTGGACCAGCAGGCCCTCCGTGTCGGCACTGAGGTTGTGCAACAGGTCCTTGATGCTGCTCACGTCGCTGGCGGTCTCGGCGAGGGCCCGCGACAGCTGCTGGATGCTGGAGTACCGGTCGAGCTCGAGCGGATCGAAACCCGGGTCGCCCTGGGGCTCGGACTGGTGCCGGTAGAGGATCTGCGCCTCGGTCTCGATCTCGAGCTTGCGGAGCTGGTCCCGCAGGCGAACGACGGTCTGGTTGAGTTCATCCAGGTTGAACTGGATCTGGGACAGCTGCTGGGTCAGCCGGGAATTGGCGATGCTGATCTCACCGGCCCCGTTGAGCAGCTGCTCGAGGACGCCGGCATCCACCCGGGCGAACTCCCGCGCGGGCTCCGGCGCCCGTTCCCGGGTGAGTGACAGCGGGCGCGGCGGCCGGGGCGGCTCCGGCTCGAGCAGCGGAGGAAAGCCGCCGTCCAGCAGCGACGGGTCCGTCAGCGCCGGCGGCGCGGTCAGTTCCCGCGCCAGCTCCCCGAGTCGCTCGAGGGCCGGCGGAATCGAGGGGGCCAGAGGCGGCGGCGGCGCTGCCGGCTCGGGAATCAGCTCCGGGTACGTCTCGTCGGGCAGTGCCGGGGAGGCTTCCAGGACGATGTCGGGCTCAGGCTCAGGCTCAGGCTCAGGCTCAGGCTCAGGCTCAGGCTCAGGCTCAGGCGGTGCGACCGCAGCCGGCGCAGGTACAGGCTCCGGTACAGGCTCACCCTTCAGGGTCGCCGCCAGCCGGGCCAGCAGTGCGGCCGCGGGCGCCGGCAGGGCACCTGACGGAATCTCGTCCCGGAGACGGTGCAGTTCATCCAGCGCCGACTGCACCAGGCCCAGTCCCGCCTCGTCCCGGGGCAGGAGGCCATCCTCCATGCGCTGGAGCACGGTCTCGAGCTCGTGGCTGAGGTCCCCCATGGCAAACAGGCCCGCCATGCGCGCGCCACCCTTCAGGGTGTGCAGGCACCGCTGCAGTTCGGCCAGCGCGGCCCCCTCGTCCTGGCGGGCCACGAGCCGGGCCACCGCCAGGTCGCAGGACTCCAGGAGCTCGGTTGCCTCCTCGGCGAAGATGCCGGCGACTTCCGCGTCATAACCTGCCGCGGTGGCCGTGGCCGGCAATTCGGGTTCGGGTTCCGGCTCAGCTGCAGGTTCCGGTGCAGGTTCCGGTGCGGGTCCCGGTGCGGGGTCCAGCCCCGGCGCCTGGATCTCCATCTCACCCACGTCGAAGACCTCGGTGAGATCCAGGCCCGGCTCGGGCGGTTCCTCGTCGGCCGGGACCGGGGCCAGGCTCGCCATCCAGGGAGAGACTTCGGCCGGCTCGTCCACCTCCGGCAGGGCGAAATCCTCGTCACGCAAGGCGGGTACCGGCATGGAGGCCGTGCCGCCGTCGAGGTCCGCAGACACCGCTGCCGCGCGCTCCCCCGCCCGGGCAATGAGGCCGTGCAGGCGGGCGCGGAGTTCGGCGATGGCCGCCTCGAGTTCCAGGGCCTCGGCCGGCGGGAGCGGGTCGGCGCTGCCGAGCTGGTCGATGATGTGGGCGACCACTGCGGCGGTTTCGCCGGCCGCCGCCACCATGGCCCCGTCCGCGGGCAGACGGGCGGTGTGCAGCAAGCCCATCAGCTCGTTCAGTGGCTCTGCCACCGCGACGGCCGGGGTCACCCCGGCCATGGTGAGGCTGCCGTGCAGCGTGTGGCAGGCCCGGAAGATGCGTTCCGGCAGGGGCTGGGACACCGCCTCGCCCGTGCGGGCGACGAAGTCACGGAGCGTGCCCAGGTGGACCGCCACCTCCCGGGAGAGGATGTCCAGCAGGACCGGATCCATGGCGGCTGGCGGCGCGGGTTCGGGCGCCGCATCCGGGCCCGGCGCCGGGCCGGCGAGGGATGGGGCCAGCAGGGTGGCGTCCTCCGGCCCCAGCACCACGGTCGGGATGGCGGACGCCGGCAGGTCGGGCGGGAAGCGCGCCACCAGCGTGGCCTCGTTGCCCGCGAGTTCGGGCTCTTCGGCAGCCGCCGGGGCCAGCATGCCATCGAGCTCGGGCACCGGCAGCACCTCGGTGACATCAGCACTGTCGGCCGCGGCATCCGGCTCGACCGGCGCCTGGGGCCTGCCGAGCTCGCCTGCCTCGGCCATGAGGGCCCGCAGGTTGCTGGCCGGCGGGGCGCCCACCTCGAGCTGCTCGAGCAGCTCCCCCACCACCGGAATCGCCCGGCGCAGGAAATCGACCAGCGGCGGCGACCGGGGCACGGTGCCGTCGATGACCCGGTTGAGCAGCTGCTCGACGCTCCAGCAGTAGTCGCCGATCAGCTCGGCGCCCACCATGCGCCCGCTGCCCTTCAGGGTGTGGAACGCGCGGCGCACGGTGAGCAGCGACTCGCGCTCGCCCTCGTCCAGCTCCCAGGCGGGGAAGTGCACGTTCAGCGCGTCGATCGCCTCCCGGGCCTCCTCGATGAACAGTTCGAGGATGTCCGGGTCGATGTTCTGGCCGCCATCCGCAACGACAGGCCGGTCCGCGGAGGGCTCCCGGTAGGCGGGGGGCGCCACGGGCGGCGTCACCACGGCGATGGGCACGACGGTGGCGGGCAATTCGGGCGGCAACGCCTCGTCATCCCGGTCGATCACCAGGGTGGCCGGCAGGTCCTCCCGGGAGAGACGCCCGGTGGCTGCCGCCAGCTCTTCACTCACGGGCGGTGCGGGGAGCACCAGGGCATCGAGTGAGCGGACGGCGTTGTCCAGCATCCAGCCGGGCTCCCGCCGCCCGGCCTGGAGGGTTTCCATGTAGTACTCGAGGCTGACGATCGCGTCGGCGAGACGCTCGAGGGCCGCGCGGGCCTCCGGGCCGGTGCCCCTCTGGACCACGTCGCCCGCCGCCGTGGCGATGCGCTCGGCCACCCGACCGGCACGCTCCTTCTCGGCGATCAGCAGTGCCGCGGTGATGCCCCGGAGAAGCGCCGGGATGGAATCCAGGGCGGCGCCGTCGCCGGCCCGCTCGGTGACCTGGCTGATGGCCTCCTTCACCCGGGCGAGGTTGGCGAGGCACTCGCGCATCACTGCCTGGGTCACGAGCACCTGGTCGGCGTCCTCGCTGTCGGCGCTCGTGGCCGCCTCCCCGGCGTCGGGGGCGATGAGACCGATCAGCTGGCGCTCGAGGCCGTCCTCGACCTCGAGCAGCGCCGTGGCCATGCCGACCAGGGTTGGCTCATCGGGCTGGCGGTTGCCGGCGATCAGTTCCTCGAGCTCCGCCCGCCGCGTCTGGACGACCTCACGGAGGGCACCCAGCCCCAGCACGCCCAGGGTATCGCCGATCTTCTTCAGCAGCTCGACCTGGGGCGCCAGCTCCTCGACGCGTTCCATGCCGGTGCGGACGTAGATATCGAGGACGTCCTTGACCCGGGCCAGGTCCTCGCGGATCGCGGCCGCGACCGTCTGCATGAGCTTGACGCTGGGTGCCGCCAGGCCCTGGCGGGCCACCTCGATCTGCTCGTCACCGGGAATCAGGCCGGAAAGGTTGAAGGCCTCGCGGATCGCGGCCACCCGCGGGCCCGTGCTGGAGGCGCGCGCCACGTAGTACAGCAGGTTGTTCACGAGCTCGACCGGCGGCTGCGCGGCGAACCGCTGCTCACCGAGGGTCAGCAGGCGCTTCATCTCCCGGTCAGCCTGGCCGATCAGGCGCTTCACCGACACGCCAGCTTCCAGCCCGCGCTCGGCGAGGGCCTCGAGCACGCCGGCAGTCACCCACCAGAGCTGGTACACGACCTCATTGCCAGCGGCGGCCTCGAGGCGCTCAGCCACTTCGCGCAGCCGGACCAGCGAGTCCATGCCCGGCTCGCCCCGGATCCAGCCGAGCAGCGCCAGCTGGAACCGCGGCCGGAGCATGCGGGCGAGCGCAGCCGCGTCCGGCGCGGCGGGATCCCGGGAGGGGACCGGCGCGGTAATCGCGACGGGAGACACCGGCCGGGGGCCGCCAACGGCGCCCGGGGCGATGTTCAGCAGCAGCAGTGTGCTTTCCGAGAGCAGCGGCCGCCCGCGGGCGGCACGCAGGTCGTTGAGAAGCGGCAGGAGTACGAGCGGCACGTCCCGGCCGCCGTCGCGGATGCGCTCCACGTAGGCCGGCAACTGCACGGCGGCCCGGGACAGGGCCTCGATGCCATCGTCGGCCTGGGCGTCCCGGCGGGTCTTCAGCAGGTGCCGGCAGGTCTGCTCCATCTCCTCGGCGAGCAGGCTCGCGCCCCAGGTCTCGGTCATCTGCAGGGCGCCCCGCGCCGAGTGCAGCAGGGCCGCGCAACGCTCGAGGGGCTGGTTGCCGAGATCACCTTCCGCGTACTGCTCGAGGGCCGCGCGCGCCTCGTTCAGGGTGACGCCAAGCTCATCCGCGACCAGCAGCAACGGCTCCCGGACCGGGTCGACGACGCCCTGGGCGCCCGTGGGTCCGGGAAAGGCTGCCACGGTCAGGCGGTACGCTTGCTCACGAACGACACCGGCTCGTCAAACCGGGCGGTCCGGGCATGGGGTTCGGGCTGGTCGCCGCCGGACGCCTCCTCGGGCGTGCCGGGATCGAAATCGGTGCCCTCGGTGAGCACCGGGAACCGGCCGGAGAGCCCGCTGACCGCCGAGCGGGGGCTGCCGGCAGTCACCGGCGGCAGCCGGAAGCCGGCTACCGAGCGCCGCAGCTGGGTGGCGAGTTCGGCCAGCTTGCTGATGGCGCTGGTGGTCGCGCTGGTGTTCGCGGCGGTTTCCGAGTTGATCTCCTGCAGCACGTCCATGCTGCGCGTGACCGCGCCGGCCGCCTTGCCCTGCTCCCGGGCGGAACTGGAGATGTTCTGCACGAGGGCAGCGATCTGGTTGGAGACCTGCTCGATCTCCTCGAGGGCCGCGCCGGCGTTCTCGGCCAGCAACGCCCCGCCCACCACGTCGGTAGTGCTGCGCTCCATCGAGACGATGGCCTCGTTGGTGTCCGCCTGGATGGTGCGCACCAGGAATTCGATCTGCTTGGTGGCGTTGGCTGAGCGCTCGGCGAGCCGCTGGACCTCGTCCGCCACCACCGCGAAGCCCCGGCCCGCCTCCCCGGCCATGGAGGCCTGGATGGCGGCGTTCAGGGCCAGGATGTTGGTCTGGTCGGCGATGTCGTTGATCAGCTCGACGATGTTGCCGATCTCCTGGGAGCTCTCCCCGAGGCGCTTGATGCGCTTGGACGTCTCCTGGATGGTCTCCCGGATGGTGTTCATGCCCTCGATGGTGCGGCGCACGGCGTCGCCGCCCTTGTGGGCCACGTCGACCGAGTGCCGGGCGACGTCGGAGGAGCGCTCCGCGTTGCCGGACACTTCCTCGATGGAGGCGGCCATGCGGCCGATGGCCCGGGAGGCCGACTCGATCTGCTTTGACTGGGCCTCGCTCGCGGCGGCGAGCTGCCGGGCGGAACCCTCGGTCTGCTTGGCGGCGCCGTCCACGAGGATGGCACTCTCGTTGATCGTGGTGACCAGTTCCCGCAGTGCCTCGATCGCGTAGTTGATGGAGTCCGCGATGGCGCCGGTGATGTCCTCGGTCACCGTGGCATGCACGGTCAGGTCGCCGTCGGCGAGGCTGCTCATCTCGTCCAGCAACGTGAGGATCGCCTGCTGGTTGCGCTCGTTCTGGGCGGTCTGCTGGGCCGCTTCCCGGCCGGTGTCCGCCAGCCGCCGGTGCAGCCAAAGCATGGCCAGCGCAAGGAGCACGGCCACGGACAGCAGGCCGGTGGCCACGAGGGTCCAGATGCTCGACGGCGCACTGCTGGCTGGGGCCACCACCTCGACAGGCAGCCCGGCCACCAGTTCGTCGAGCTGGCCCATGGACTGGCGCAGGGCGCCCAGGCGGTCACTGCCGGCCAGCACGTCCCGGACGGTCTTGCTGAAGTCCGCGGTCTGCTGATTCAGGCCATCGAGCGCCCGGATCGCGTCCACGCCGCTGAGCGCCCGCAGCCCGAGTTCGGCGTCACCCTCGCCGAGGCCACGGACGATCTGGGCCATGGCCATGTCCGCGTCGAGCAGGGCGGGACTGTTGACGTCGGAGGTGAGGGCGCCCTGGGCGAGGCCGCGCACGTCCCGGCGCAGGCCGTCCGCCAGCGCGCGCAGGCGCTCGAGCTGGGCCATTGTGGCCGGCTGGCCGCGGACCGCGCCGGTGGCCTCGAGCTGGTCGATCTGATCCGTCAGGCGCGGCAGCATCCGGTCCAGGCGATCGGCCGCGGAACGCAGCCCGACGAGTTCCGTGCGTCCGCCTTCGATGGCGGCGAGGCTGGCACGCACCTGTTCGAGGCGACGGCGGGTCTCCTCGTCGACGCCGTCGAGGTCGGCCGCGGCGATGCGCCGGTTGGCTGCGGCCAGGCCGGGGAAGGTGCGGGCATCGCCACGCATCGCGCTGGCGGCCAGGCGGTAGGCCGCGTGGGCTTCCGTATAGGCCGTGGCCCCGGGCACGGGTGCCGGCCCGCGGGCGCCCTCGCCCGGGCGCAACGCGAGCACCGCAAGGGCGGCGACCAGCACCAGTACCAGGACGATGCCCAGCGTGGGCAACGCGCGCATTCCGCCGGATTGTTCTGTCATTGTTGACCCACTCAGCTGTAGCCGTGCTTGGTTGTAGCAGCCGTCAGTCACCTGCGGCCCGCTGGAAATCGCGCGCATCCAGCAGGCGTGCCAGGCTGAAAACCGGCCACACCTCGCCACCGCGGCGGAAGCAGCCGGTCAGGAAACGCTCGGCGCGGATCCGGGTGGCCGGCGCCTCCTCGGCCAGTTCCCGGTCGACGAAGCGCCGGAACCCGAAGACCTCATCGACCACGAGCCCCACCGGGAATTCGCTGCTGTTGGCGACCAGCGCCCGGGCGCTGCGCTCGGTACCGCCAACCCCGTAGCCCAGGAACTCCCGCAGGTCCATGAGCGGCAGCAGGTGGCCGCGCACGTTCGCGAGGCCCCGGACCCAGGACTTGGCGCCCGGCACCCGCGTGATGGCCGGGGGAACCATCAGTACCTCGCGGATCTCGTCCCGCGGGACCACAAAACGCTCGTCCGCGAGGCGGAAACCGACGCCCACCCACTCGGCGAGTCCGGCATCGTCGACCTGGGCACCCGCGGCTGCAGCCCTGCTCCGGCGCTCGATCTCCCGCAGCAGGTCGAAGGGATGGTCCCTCAGCGCACGCAGGCTGCCCGTGCTCGCGACGACCATGGGCTGTCAGCGCCGCTTCACCGGGTGAGCGCCGCCCGCACGGCCGCCACCAGGTCATTGTCCGACACGGGCTTGGTGAGATAGCTCACCGCGCCCTGGCGCAGGCCCCAGACCCGGTCGGCCTCCTGGGTCTTGGTGGAAATGATGACCACCGGGATCGCGGCCGTGGACGGGTTCTGCGCGAGCTGGCGCGTGGCCTGGAAGCCGTTGAGGCCCGGCATGACGATGTCCATGAGGATCACGTCGGGCGTGCGCTCGGCCGCGAGCTTCAGGGCTTCCTCGCCGTCCCGGGCGACCAGGGTCTCGTAGCCCTGCTTCTCGAGCGCCCGCGACAGGATGTGCTGGTCGGTCGGCGAGTCGTCTGCAATGAGTACCAATGCCATGTCCGTGTCCTTGCGGGGGCGCGTGCCGGGCAAGCCCGCTCAGCGGGCGGCCTGGCGCGTGATGGCCCCCAGCAGCTCGTCCTTGGTGAAGGGCTTGGTGAGGTAATGTTCGGAACCCACGATGCGCCCCCGGGCCCGGTCGAACAACCCGTCCTTGCTGGAGAGCATGATCACCGGGGTATCGCGGAAGGTGCGGTTGTGCTTGATGAGCGAGCAGGTCTGGTAGCCATCCAGCCGCGGCATCATGATGTCGACGAAGATGATGTCCGGGCGGTAGTCGGCGATCTTGGCCAGGGCATCGAAGCCATCGACGGCGGTGTAGACCGTGCAGCCCTCCTTCGACAGCAGGGTCTCGGCCGTCCGGCGGATGGTCTTGCTGTCGTCGATCACGAGCACCTTGAGCCCGTGCAATGCCGGCGCGGCGCTATCCGTCACAGGATTCTCCAGGCGGGGCGTCCTGCCGCCCGCCGCACCGTGAACTTTTAACATAACCATCCATGCCCAGCCACGCGGTCCGGCCGCCGTGCCGGCGCCCGCGCCAGCCCGGAAAAGCGCCGTGCTACCTGCCCTGGTCCGCGCCCGCGGACCGCTGTGTTCCCGGCCAGCCCGGCCGGAACGCCCGTCGCGCCATGATACCCCCGCGCTCCGTGCCATTTCAGCACCGGCGGGCGAGAATAGGCACGGCGTCGCAAAACCGGGCGCCACGGACCGGCTCGCGGCACCCGTCCCCCGCGCGACCTCATTTGACCTAAGCACGGAGCCTGACTGATGCGGAAGCCCGATCTCGGCGTGGTGATGGACCCCATCGCGGGCATCAATCCGGCCAAGGACAGCACCCTCGCCATGCTCCTCGAGGCCCAGCGCCGCGGCTACCGCCTCTGGTACTTCGAGCAGGGCGACCTGCACCTCAGGAACGGGGTGGCGACGGGCAGTGCCCGGCCCGTCACCGTCGCGGAGAGCAAGTCCGCCTGGTTCGAGCTCGGGCCCCGGGAGGACATGCCGCTCGCCGACCTCGACCTCATCCTGATGCGCAAGGACCCGCCCTTCGGCACCGAGTACATCTACACCACCTACCTGCTGGAACGGGCCGAACTGTCCGGCACGCTCGTGGTGAACCGGCCCCGGAGCCTGCGGGACATGAACGAGAAGGTCTACACGGCCTGGTTCCCCCAGTGCTGCCCGGAAACCCTGATCACCCGCTCCATCCCCGGGATGCGCGCCTTCCTCGCCGAACAGGGCCACATCGTCGTGAAGCCCCTGCACGGCATGGGCGGCCGGTCGATCTTCGTGCTCCGCCAGGGAGACAACAACGCCAACGTGGTGTTCGAGACCCTCACGGATTACGGCCAGCAGTTCGCCATGGCCCAGGCCTACATCCCGGAAATCACCCGCGGCGACAAGCGCATCATCCTCGTGGACGGCAGGCCCGTGTCCCACGTGCTCGCCCGGGTCCCGGCGGCCGACGACAACCGGGGCAACCTGGTGGCGGGAGCACAGCCCGAGGTGCGGGAGCTGACGGCCCGGGACCTGTGGATCTGCGAGCAGGTGGGGCCCGTGCTCCGGGAACGGGGTGTCCTGTTCGCGGGCCTCGACGTGATCGGCGACTTCCTGACCGAGATCAACGTGACGAGCCCCACCGGCATGCAGGAACTGAAGAAGCTCGCCGGGCTGGACGTGGCCGCGACCCTGTTCGACGCGCTCGAGGCCCGGCTGGCCGGGCGCGGGCGGCCCGCCCCCTGAACGGACGGGCCGCCGGCCTCGCTGCGCTCCTGGCGCTGGCCGCCGGGGCCTGCGCCGGTCCGCCCGGGGACCGGGAGTGGCAGTTCCAGGCCTTCGGCACGCCGGTCCGCATCACGGTGGCCGCGGCTGGAGCCGGGGCGGCCACCGCGGTGGCCCGCATCGAGGCGGAGTTCCGCCAGGCCGACCGGGACTGGTATGCCTTCGGCACCGGGGAACTCGCCGCCGTGAATGCCCGCCTGGCCCGGGGCGAGCCGGCACCGGTGAGCGCGGCCCTCGCACCCCTCATCCGGCGGGCGATTGAGCTGCATGCCCTGAGCGGCGGGCGCTTCGACCCGGGTGTTTGTGCCCTCGTGCGGCTCTGGCAGTTCGACAGCGAGGAAGCCCTGGCCTCCGCCGCCGGGCCGCCACCGGCGGACGAAATCCGCGCGCTGCGGGCCCGCCAGGCCACCCTGGCCGACCTGCGCTTCGACGGCCGCACGCTGGCGGCCGACCGGCCACTGTGCATCGACCTGGGCGGCATGGCCAAGGGCACCGCCCTCGCCGCCGCCGGCCGGATCCTCGCCTCCCAGGGCATCGGGAATGCCCTGGTGGACATTGGCGGCAGCACCCAGCTGGCGATCGGGAGCCGGGGGGAACGCCCCTGGACCATCGGCATCCTGCACCCGAGGAAGAACCGGGTGCTCGCCCGCCTGGCCCTCGCGCCAGGCGAGGCGGCGTCCACGTCGGGGGACTACGAACGAGGCTACGTTGGTGAGGACGAGCACCGGTATCACCACATCCTCGATCCCCGCACCGGCGAGCCCACCACGGGGGCCGCCGCGGTCACGGTGGTGAGCCGGGACCCGGAAACCGCCGATGCGGCCTCAACGGCGCTGATGGTGGCTGGGCCGGATGACTTCGTCGCCGTCGCAGCGGCACTCGGCGTGGACACCGCCCTGCTCATCACGACCGCAGGCGAACTGCTGGCCACGCCGGCCATGACCGCCCGCCTCGCGCGCGACAATGGCGGCAGTCTGCCCGTTCTGGCCTGGCCGGCGCCGGGAGAGGCCCCGGAACTGTGACCCGTCGCCGCCCGGCCTGGCGCCGGTGCGTATAATCCCGGCAGATCCCGGCGGGGCACCGGGCATCCCCCAGGCAGGCATGCAGGAAGCAGCCGTACCCTCCCGACTGAAGACCACCTGGACGGCCGAGGCCGCCCGGGACCGCCTGTCGTCCACCGCCTTCCTCGCTGCCCTGCTCCACGGCATCCTGATCCTCGGCATCACCTTCAGCGCAGCCCCCGCCCCGGACGGGCTCACGAGCTCCATGGAGGTGGTGCTGGTCACCAGTGACTACGAGGACCGGGAGCCCTCGGACAGCGCCGTGCTGCTGGCCCAGCGGAACCTGGCCGGCGTGGGCAACGCCGCACCGGATGCCGTGGTCAGCACGGCCCCGGGCCTCGCCCTGCCCGCCGATGAGCTGGGTCCCGCGGAGGACGGGGGCCCGCGCGACGTGCGCCCCGGCGACCCGGCCCACGACCGCACGCTCCAGCCCGTGCTGCTCGCCCGGGACTCGGACCGGGTGGCGCCGGACGAGGGCGAGCCGGACCGGGCGCCGGAAGCCCGGAGAAGCATGCTGCCCTCCACCAGCAACGCCATCGACATCGTCGGCCGTTTCGATACGACCACCGCGATCCCGGACGCCCGGCCCCGGGAACTCCTGATCAGCGCGAACACCCGGGAGTCCCGCATCGCCTCCTACCTCAGTGCCTGGAAGAACAAGGTGGAGCAGGTCGGCACGCTCAATTTCCCGGTCGTGGCGAGCAGGACGGCAGGCGCCCGCTACCCCGTGCTCGAGGTCGCGATCCGCGCCGACGGCCAGCTGAAGGAGGTCGTCGTGCGCAGCTCCTCGGGCCAGCGCGAGCTGGACCGGGCTGCCATGGAGATCCTGCGCCTCGCCGCGCCCTTCGAGCCCTTCCCCGAGGGCCTGCGCGCCGACTTCGACGTGCTGCGCTTCGCCTACGAGTGGCGCTTCTCCGATGGCCCCGGGCGGGTCCGCGCGCAGACGGCGGCGGCAGGCTGATCAGGTCGGGCCGGGCCCGAGGTTCCGGCCGAGGAAGTCGAGCACCTTCTGGTAGGCCTCGAC
>CALGMY010000063.1 GCA_937958785.1 uncultured Gammaproteobacteria bacterium
GCGCCGGTCGGCGCTCCTACGGCACCAAGTCCGACGCCGACGGGCGGGCGCAGGCCGGCACCGGCGGCCCAGGCGTCGGGGCGGGCGAGGCCACTCGCGTCGGCCAGCTTCAGCACCGCGGGCGCGACCGCGGGGTGCAGCCACTCGCGGCGCTGCTCGATGTATCGCGGGTACACCGTCAGCCGCGGCACGAGCAGCTTGCCGGCGGCCTCGGTCTCCCGGGACAGCGCGATGATTTCCGGCCAGGGGGACTCCGGGTTCACGTGGTCGGGCGTCACGGGCGACACGCCGCCCCAGTCGTTCAGGCCGGCGCCGATGAGTTCACCGAGCCGGCCCGCATTGAGGTTGGGCGGTGCCTGGATGCTCATGTCGGGACCGAAGAGATGCCGGGCCATGGCGATCGTCCAGAGCAGCTCCGCGAAGGGCGGGGCGGGGACGTCGGCCATCGCGGTGCCGGGCTTCGGCACGAAGTTCTGGATGATCAGTTCCTGCAGGTGACCGAATTCCCGGTGCAGGTCCCGGAGCAGCAGCAGTGAGTGCAGGCGCTCATCCCGGGTCTCGCCGATGCCGATCAGCAGCCCCGTGGTGAGCGGTACCCGCGCCTCGCCCGCGGCGCGGATGGACGCGAGGCGCACGGCGGGGTCCTTGTCCGGCGACCCGAAGTGGGGGCCGCCCCGCGCAGACAGCCGGGGCGAGGCGGACTCCAGCATGATGCCCATGGACGGCGCGACGGCCCTCAGCCGCTCGTAGTCGGCCCGGTCGAGCACGCCCGGGTTCAGGTGGGGGAGGAGGCCGGTCTCCTTCCGCACCCGTTCCGCCATGGCGGCGAGGTAGTCCACGGTCGTGGCGTAGCCGAGCGTCGCGAGTGCCTCCCGGGCGACCTGATAGCGCCGCTCCGGCTTGTCGCCCAGGGTGAAGAGCGCCTCCTGGCAGCCGGCCGCCTGGCCGGCCCGGGCGATGGCTAGGACCTGGTCGGGCGAGAGATAGGCCGTGGCCAGCCGGCGCGGGGTCTTGGCGTAGGTGCAGTAGTGGCAGACGTCCCGGCAGAGCTCGGTGAGCGGGATGAAGACCTTGCGGGAATACGTGACCAGCCGGCCGTGGCCCTCGTCCCGCAAGGCGGCCGCGCCGGCCAGCAGGTCGGGCAGCAGCGACTCGCCCCGGCGACGGGCGTCGGCGAGGTCGGGGTGGTCGATGGCGACGGGCGTGGACACGGGTCCTCGGGGCTCTCGCGGCGGGTCCAGCGGGCATTCTGCACGCCGCCGGGGGTGCCAGAAAGGCCCCTGCGGCAGCTGGCCACGGGCAGGACAGGGGGGCGGGATTTCCGGCGCCCATACGTAGTTTCCCTGAGGCCCGCCACTGCCAGGGAACGGGGACCATACCCCCCATTGCGCCCCGCGCCCTCCCGGACCCGCCCATGTACCAGCTGCGCCAGAACAAGACCGGCCCGCTCAAGATGTTCCACGAGCTCTTCGGCGACCGGCTCTCCCACGACAACTTCACCCAGTTCTTCACCAACGGGGTGCGGAAGGGGACCAACACCTACCTGCTGTCGGAGATCTACAAGGCGCCGAACCTCACGGACGTGATCCTGGAGGAGTACGGGGTGCGGGAGAAGCTGAAGGGCAACGTGATGCTGACCCTGCCCGAGGCGGGCTACGACATCCCGATCTTCATGTTCCAGCTGGGCGGGAACGAGACCCAGAAGATCGCGCTGCTCGACATCAGCCCCACGCTGCCGGATGTGGACTACACCCCGCTGATCCCGACCTTCGAGAAGTTCCGCGACATCCTGGGCGTGCCGCCGTCGAAGCTGGACTGGGTGAACAGGATCTGTTCACCTTACCTCCTGCACTGCCAGTACGACGCCCTGGACACGGAGGGATTCCTGCAGGCGACCCGGGAGTACCTGAAGATCTGGATCGAGCATTACTATCTGCCGGGCAAGCCCATCGCGCGGGAGGAGGACCGGGAATACGCACTCCGAAAGATCTACACCTTCAAGGAGATCCTGCACGCCAACGACCCGTCCTACACGATCTTCACCAAGGCCTGGGGCAAGCCGGTGGCGGACGCCTTCTTCTACCTGGAGACCCAGAGCCACCCGGCGCTGCCGATGCCGGTGTGAGGCGGCAGGCCCGCAGCGCAGTCGACTACGCTACCGATACCGACAGCTTCACGCCAAGGCTCTGCAGCACCTTGAGCACCGTGTCGTAGCGGGGCTTGGCGCCCGCCGCCAGGGCCTTGTACAGGCTCTCCCTCCCCAGGCCCGCGCGCTCCGCCACCGCCGTCATTCCACGCGCCTTGGCCACGTTCGCAATGGCCACCAGAAACACGTCGGGGTTCGCGTCCTCGAGCGCGGCGGTCAGGTATTCCGCGACCACTTCGTCGTCGTCGAGGAACGCGCTCGAATCGAATTCGGTAAGCCGCACCATGGTCACTCCTTCGTATCGGACCGTCAGGCCGAAGCTTCCTTGAACGCCCGGAGCACCGCATTCATCCGGGTCTGGTAGCCGCGACCCTGCGCCTTGAACCAGGCCAGCACATCCGCATCGACCCGCAGGGACACCGATTCCTTGGGCGGGACCGGCTTCAGCCCCCGGCGCACGACGCCGCGCATGATGTGGCGCACATCGGCTTCCGGGTGTTCGGCCGACACCGCGATGTCCTTGTCCTTCATGGCCCGCAACCGGGCCCGGTCAGTTTTGGAAGCTTTCGAAGAGGATCGTTTCTTCACGTTGGGTGGCCTTGCGAAAGGAGATAACGCGAATGACCGTGGGCGTTTCCGTGTGGACGATCGAGACAGCGATGCCTCCAAGGAATCCCAGGGTCACGAACCGCTGTTCGTCGTAGTCGATGCGGTCGTCCTCGAAGGTCAACGTGGGGCCTCCGAAGACCCTCGGGGCGTCCCGGAAGTCGAGTCCGTGATCACGGAGATTCGACCGGCGCTTCCGTTCATCCCACGTGAACCGCATGGACTGTATATACGCTTTGTAGGTGCGTCAAGGGCGAAGGTCCCGTTGACGAGAATGGGACGTCGGTAGTGGGCGGGTCCACGTCAATTTCAGGCGTTTGCCCACGGAAATGCGGGACCGTTCAGCCGCCCGATTCCCTGTTCGCCGGGTTGACCTACGGCACCAGCCCTGAGGCAACCATGTAGACGACCCCGTCCATGCCCGGCAGGGGCTCCAGCCGCCGGTAGTACTGCCCGAAGCCGACGAAGTCGCCCTCGTCCATCAACCCGAACGACGGCAGCTGCTGCAGCTTCGCGTCCTCCCGGAAGCTGGCTTCCGTGAACGGTAAGCGGAATTCGGGGCCGCCCCAGGTCTGGCACGACGACCGGTCGGGAAACCAGGTCATCAGTTCATGGAGGTGGCGGTCGTCGAACGGCCGAAGGTCAGCGTACCTAATGCCGCAGTTCAGCGGCCGCGCGCGGCAGGGCTAGGCGCGCACAATGACCAGGCGACGCGGAGCGCGCCTTGTGCGGGTGGTCCGACTTTCCGAGGGGGCTACAACGCAGATTCCATGTCGGCACGGGCCACTGAGAGCCCACTTCAGATGCCGGATATACGACTGCAGGCGAAATCCCCGCGGCCATCACTATCGATCACTCGCCCGACTTGCGGGGGGAGTCCATATACGATTAGTTAGGTGGCGCCATGTCACTTTGTTGGCCCTGTCCACTCGTGATGGTCGACTCTGACTAGTGAGTCGTTCTTGAACTCAAGCCTTAGCCAGCAATTGCAATCGGGAAGACTTGTGTGCCATGTGTCCGCTGTCGCGACCCGCTCAAAATCCTCTAGCGCGATAGGCGCCCCTCGATATGTCTCAGCGGAGGTTGTAGGAGGCAGGCCGACTAACTCAAGACTGAGGATTCGGCCCTGCTTCTGGCTTCGAATAGCGGCCGCAAACACGTCACTCTTTGATGCGCCGATTCGAAAGCCCAGCACTTCACCCTCGGCTTGCGGCGCTACGCTCTCCCAGCAGCCCGATAAAAGCACTACCGCCGCCAATGTCGTGACCGCCGGAACCAACGGGGATCGCACAGAAGCCACCAAACTATAATTAGCCGACCGAAGTGGCCGAATAAAACTGGACGAAGGCGTCCAATAACCTGCTGGTCAGCGCCCGCGGCCCAACGGCCGCGCCGGAAGAAAGGCCGGCGTGTCGCCTGATCGCCCGGTTGCAACAGCGACACGGTTCCCCGCGGGTCCCGGACACCGACCACCACCCACCAGGACCCATGGACGAGACTCCCGCTGGCGCTGAAGGCCCGAAGATACGCCCATCCCGGCCCGCTGGGACAGCCCCTCAGCCGGGCTTGAGCCTGCCTGCCACGCCACCGGCCACCAGCCACGCCCGCGTCGCGCAGGCGATCTTCTGGCCCAGCAGCCACTGGAGGTCCTCCGGGCTGTCCACGTCCCGCGCGAAGCCGGGGATCGACACTTCCCGCAGGGGGAGTCCGGCCGATTGGGCTGCTGCCCGGTGCCGGGCGGCGCTGTCCGGGCCGTAGAGGAAGGGGATCGCCGTGGGCGGGGAGAGGAGAAGGGCGTTGGTGCCGCCGTCGGCGGATGCGGCGCAGAGGCTGATGCCGCCCTGATGACCCTTCAGGAGTGACTGCACGTCGCCGGCGGAGAGCGTCGGCAGGTCGGCGGGCACCACCAGCAGGTGCCGGGCGCCCCGGGCCGTGAGTTCGCGCGCCACGCGGCCGAGCGCGTCCCGGTAGTCCTCCCCGGGCAGCTCCGCGTGCAGGGTGGCGCCGGTGGCGGCGGCGATCGGCGCGAGCCGCGGCTCGTCGCCGAGGATCGCGATGCCCGTGATGTCCGGCGCCGCGTGCAGCGCCATCAGCACGTCCCGGGCCATCTCCTCCGCGAGGCGCGCGCACTCGTCCCGGGTCAGCAGGCCCTCCAGGCGGGACTTGGCGGCGGCGAAGGACTTGACGGGCACCAGCGCCCAGGCCGTTGGGGTGGCAGCGGGCATGTCACTCGCGCACGGCGAAGCCGCGGGCGAAATCCAGGGCGAAGCCCGCGAGGGCGATGCGGTCATTAAGTGTGCGCATCACGGTGTTCGTCGCCACCACCGCGAGGCCCTCTGCGACCAGCGCCGCGGCCTCCGGGCGGTCCACGTCGTCCAGGATGTATCCGTCCAGCAGCTCGCCGTAGTGCCGGGCCACGGCGGCGGCGGACACCGGGATGCCCAGCTCGCCCATGATCTTGGCCGTCGGACCCTTGATCGCCTTGCCGCCCACGATGGGCGAGATCGCGATCACCGGCGCCGTGGTGGAGAGGAGGGCGGCCCGCAGCGACGGGATGGCCAGGATCGGGTCGATGCTGAGCCAGGGGTTCGACGGCGCGATGAACACGGCGCCGAGGTCCGGGTCGGTGAGCAGGCTCGCGAACTCGGCGACCGGCGGGGCCGCGGTGGCTCCCTCGTAGCGGATCGCGCGGACGACCGGCTCCGCCCGGCGCCGGACGAAGTAGTCCTGGAAGTCGAGGGTGCCCGCGTCCGTATCGAGCACCGTGCGCACCCGGGCATCCGCCATGGGCTTCAGGTCCACGGCCACGCCCAGCCGGTCGCACAGGTGGCGCGTCACCCGGGTCAGCGTCGCCCCGGACTTCAGGAGGCGCGTGCGCTCGAGGTGCGTCGCCAGGTCCCGGTCGCCCAGCCGGAACCAGGTCTCGCCGCCCAGGACCCCGAGCCCGGCCAGGCAGGACCAGGTCTCGTCCCGGACGCCCCAGCCGGTCTCCTCGTTCACGAGGCCGGCGAGGGTGTACATCAGGGTGTCGAGATCGGGGGAGATCGCGAGGCCCAGGTGCTCGAAGTCGTCGCCCGTGTTGGCGATGATGGTGAGCTGCGCCGGATCCAGGACCCGGGACAGCCCCAGCGCGAACTTCGCGCCACCCACGCCACCCGACAGCAGCACGTAGCGGGGCCGGCTGGCCCTCACCGGAAGAGGTCCTCGGCGGGTGGCCGCAGCGCGTGGCGCGCGGTCTGGTCCGACGTGCCCGCACCCGCGCCCCGGACCAGCACGAGCGGCGTGCCTTCGGCCGCCTCGCCCATCACCAGCACGGCGGCGGCGGCCAGGCTGTCCGCCACCGCTACCTCGCTCACCTGCAGTTCCCGGCCATAGAGGTCCCGGGTGCCCCGCAGGTCGTTGAGGGCCTGTACCCCCGCGCAGCCGATGGCCGTGCCCACCGTGCCGAGCCGCCAGGGCCGGCCGATGCTGTCGGTGATGATGACGCCGAGTTGCACACCGAAGGTTTTTTCCAGCTGTGCCTTCAGTGCACGCGCCGACGAGTCCGGATCCACGGGCAGCAGCAGCGCGGCCTCGTCGCTGTCCGGCAGGTTCGACCGGTCGATGCCCGCGTTGGCCAGCGTCACGCCCGTGTGGTGTTCCGTGATGATCACGCCCGGCACCACCCGCACCACGGTGCGGGACTCCCGCAGGATCAGCTCCACGACCCGCGGGTCCTTGTGGGCCCGGTTGGCGATGTCGATCGCCTCGGGCCGGGGTTCCACGGTGGCGAGCCGGACGATGCGGCCTTCCGCCTTCGAGACGATCTTCTGGGCCACCGCCACCACATCACCGTCGTCGGGCAGTTCGCCCGCGCCGCGCAGGGCGTCGATGACGAGGGCGGCCAGGTCCGCGCCGGGCCCGACCTCGGGCACGCCGGGAATGCGGCAGAACGAGAGCGCGCTCACACGGCGTCGTCCGGAATGCCCGTGATGCGGATGCCCGTGTGCACGCCCCCGTAGCGCTTGTTCATGAAGATGAGCACCGAGGTCAGTGCCTCGGCGGCGGCGGCATTCTCGAGGGCACCGGCGTGCCAGGCCCTGAGGCCCGCGGCCTTCGCGAGCGCCACCACGGTTTCCCGCGCCTCCAGCCGGTTGCCGGTCACCAGCACGTCGCAGTCCAGGTCATCGTCGGTGTGCAGGGAGTCCGCCGACACGTTGTGGAAGGCCGCCACCACGGAGACGCCGTCGCCCGCCACCTGCTGGGCGATGGCGGCGGCCGAGCCCTCGGGCGGCAACTGCACCCGGGCGACCTTCGGCGGCACCAGGGGCACGGTGGTGTCCACGAGGATCTTGCCCGCCAGCGCCGGCTGGATCTCGGCGAGCGTGGGCCGCTGGTGCGAGAAGGGCACCGTCAGCACCACCAGGCCGCCCGCCCGGGCCGCCGCCAGGTTGCCGAGGCCCCGCACCCGGGCGCCGGGCTGTGCCGCCCGCAGCGCGGCTGCTGCCGCCTCCGCCCTGGCCGGATCCCGGGACCCGATCACCACGTCGAGGCCCGCCCGGGCCCAGCGGCGGGCGAGGCCGCCGCCGAGTGCGCCCGTGCCGCCGACCACGCTGATCACCAGGTTCGACAGGCTGTCACTGGCCATGCTGGGGCACTCCACGCTGCAGGGTGAAAACCCGGCGCATGGTACTGGCCCGTGCTGGCCTCCGCGAGGGGGCTGGTGCAGAATGCTCGCCCGCTCCCACAACTGCCGCAGAAGAACAAGCCCGGCCGGCCCGCCAGCCCGCCCCGGCGACCCTTATATATATGGAGATCTTCAAGGAGTTCATCTTCGAGGCGGCCCACCGGCTGCCCCACGTGCCGCCCGGCCACAAGTGCAGCCGGCTCCACGGCCACTCCTGGCGGGGGGCCATCTACGTGCGGGGCCCGGTGGATCCCCACGCCGGCTGGATCATGGACTTCGCCGACATCAAGGCGAGGTTCCAGCCCATCTACGACCGGCTCGACCACCACTACCTCAATGACGTGGCCGGCCTCGAGAATCCCACCAGCGAGGTCGTCGCCCGCTGGATCTGGCAACAGCTGAAGCCCTCGCTGCCCGGGCTGTGCAAGGTCATCGTCCACGAGACCTGCACCAGTGGCGCGATCTACCAGGGTGAAGACGGGCAGCCCGGTTCCTGAGGACCCCGCCGGCCCCGGCCTGGCCGCACAGGCCGCGGCCATGCGCGAGGCACTGGCTGCCGCGCAGCGCGGCCTGCTCGCCGGGGAGGCGCCCGTCGGAGCCTGCGTCGTCCAGGACGGGCGGGTGGTGGCGAGCGCCCACACTGCCGTTGCCTCGGGGCCCGACGCCACGGCGCACGCCGAGATCCTGGCCGTCCGCGCCGCCTGCCGCGAGCTGCGCACCCCTTCCCTGGCCGGCTGTTCGCTGTACGTGACGGTCGAGCCCTGCGCCATGTGTCTCGCGGCCCTGCATTACGCCGGGATCGACCGGATCTGGTTCGGGGCGGGCCTCGCGGCCATGCAGGCGGCGACCGGGCATGAGATCGGCGGCCCGGTGCCCCCGGGGATGACGGTCACCGGCGGCCTGCTCGCCGACGAGTGCACGGCCCTGCTCGCCGGGTGGACCTCGCTCCGGGAGCTCGCGGCCGCCCGGCGCCGCGGTCGCTGACCATGGCCGGGCCTCCCGCCGCCTACGATGCGATTGCCCGGGACTACCAGCGCACCAAGGCCTCACCGGTGCGCGCGGCGGTCGAGAGCTACACGATCCTCACCCTGCTGGGCGACTGTCACAAGCTGGCCATCCTGGACGCCGGCTGTGGCGACGGCTTCCACGCCCGACGACTCATGGCGGCCGGTGCGGCGCGTGTCGCCGGCGTGGACGTGTCACCGGCGATGATCGAGCTGGCCCGGGCGGAGGAGCGGGCGGCGCCCCTCGGCATCCACTACGTCTGCTGTGCCGTCGAGGACCTGCCCGACCTCGTCTGCGCGGCCGGCTTCGACGCGGCGCTGGCGGCCTACCTGCTGCACTACGCCCCCAGCGAGGACGTACTCCGGCGCATGTGCCAGCGCCTCGCGAACGCCGTGGTGCCCGGGGGCTGGCTCGTCGCGCTCACTGAAAATCCCGACCAGGACCCGGCGGACTACGGCGGCTACGCGGCCTACGGCTTCGACAAGCAGGCGCTGGAGCCGCGCCGGGAGGGCAGCCGCATCGGTTACGGCCTGGTGTCGGGCCGGCAGATCATCCGGCTCGAGACGTTCTGGTACAGCCGCCGGACCTACGAGGCGGCACTCACGGACGCCGGCTTCGCACACGTGGAGTGGTGCCCGCTGCGGCTCGATCCGGCGGCGTCCTCGCCGGAGTACTACGCCCACTACGTGGCCCATCCGCCGGTGCTCGGCCTCATCGCGCAGCGGGTGCGAGACGGGTGAGCGAGCGCCCGTCCACCCGGGTGGCGCCGCGGGCGTCGGCGACCGGCTCCATCACGGGCCGCTTCGAGCAGTGGGTGGAGGCGGCGCCCCGGGCGCCGCTGGTCGCCTACGGGGAGTGGCGGCTCGGCTACCGGGACGTCAATGCGGCGG
>CALGMY010000064.1 GCA_937958785.1 uncultured Gammaproteobacteria bacterium
GACTGGCAGAGCGGCACCCGGATCCGCGGCCAGGAGATCTCGCCGGAGCAGGTGCGGCAGCTGGACCTGACGCCCAAGGCCATCACCGCGGTGCTGGTGGGCCTCAAGTCCCGGGCGGCTTCCTTCCGGCTGCAGCGCGCGCTCAACGAATACCCGGCGGAGCCCCTGTCGGCCATCATCCCGGGGGTGGCCCTCCAGCAGCTCTGGGACCTGGTCGGCGTCGTCGAGATCGCGCTGCTCGCGATCAGCGGCTTCGTGGTGCTGGGCGGCCTGCTGGGGATGCTCACGGCGATCCTCACCAGCCTCAACGAACGCCGGCGGGAGATGGCCATCCTGCGCTCCGTCGGCGCCCGGCCCTGGCACATCTTCGGCCTGCTGGTCAGCGAGGCGGGGCTGCTGGCGACCGCGGGGGTGGCGGTGGGCTTCGCGGCGCTCTACCTGCTGCTCGCCGGCGCCGCGCCCTGGATCGAGGAGCGCTTCGGCATCTTCGTCGCCCTGCGCCCGCCCGGCGCCTGGGACCTCACCATCGCCGGCGTCGTGATCGCCGCGGCCCTCGTGATGGGCACGATCCCGGCCTGGCGCGCCTACCGCAACGCCCTCTCGGACGGGCTCACCATTCGGGTTTAGGATTGCATCATGCGCACACTGCTCATCAGCCTGCTGCTCACGCTCGCCCTGGCACCCGGTGCCGGCGGCGCCGCCAACGCGCCCGCCAAGCCGGGCAAGCCCCGGGAACTCACCTGGGACGAGATGGTGCCCCCCTACACGCCCCCGCCCTCCGCCGCCTTCCCCGGCTCGGGGGTGCCGGGCAAGCAGGCCCCGGACACCGGGTACGTGCCCATGTACTCCTCCAACCCGGTGAAGGCGCTGGATGGCCAGTACGTGAAGCTGCCCGGGTACATCGTGCCCCTGGAATCCGATGCCGGGGGCCTGCTGGACGAGTTCCTGCTGGTGCCCTACTTCGGCGCCTGCATCCACGTGCCGCCGCCCCCGCCGAACCAGATCGTCTACGTGAAGCTCAAGAAGCCCTTCAACCTCAAGTCCATGGCGGACCCCTACTGGATCACGGGCACGATCTCGACCAGGACCTGGACCGGGGACATGGCCGACACGGACTACGTGATGTCAGGCGACAAGGTCGAGATCTTCGAGTGGGAAGACTGACCGTCAGGGCGGGCTGAACTCGGCGACGCCCGCGAGGCTCCGCTGGGGCTTCGCGAGACCCGTGTCAATCTGGCCGACGATCCGGCCGCTGGCAAGGTCCACCTTGCTCATGACGCCCGTGAAGATGTTGGCGCAGAAGGCGTGGCGGTCGTCCGCCGACGCGGTGATCATGGCATAGCCGTAGGCATCCAGCGGCACCGTGCGCAGGGACCTGCCCGCCGGGTCGATGAAGTCGATGAAGCTGCCGCGCAGGAGCAGCAGCGTGCCGTCCCGCCGGTAGGCGACGCCGGTGGTCCACTTCTGGCGGTACTCGTCACCGCCCGGGTAGGTCACCAGGTCCGGCATCTGCCCGCCCTGGTGCACGTCGAAGCGCATCACCCGCATGCCGAGGTCCGTGAGGTAGGTGATGAAGGCCCCGCCCGGCTCCAGCACCGAGTGGGTGACGCCGTGGAAGCCGGTGAGCGACTCGGCGGTCTCGTTGGCGAACTCCGCCACCTTGTTGAACGCGGCGTCGAAGCGGGCGATGCGGCCGTAACCCACCATGTCGGTGCCCGGCAGGCGCCGCATGTCGCCGCCCGTGTAGGGCTTGTTGCCCTTCAGGTACTCGCAGAGGTAGAGGCTGCCGTCCGCCGCGAAGCAGGCGCTGCCCCAGGCCCGGTCACCGAAGTCCACGGCGGGCAGCTGCCGGCCGTCGGTCCCGACCCGGACCACCGCATGGGCGAAGGGGTCGAAGCCCCACAGCACGCCGTCGGGGGCGAAGCGGAGATTCACGATGAGGTGCGTCGTGCCCTCGGTGTACAGGGTGCCCTTGGGCACCAGGTTCCGGTCGAACTGCAGGATGCGCCCCTCGCCCGCGTGATCGTCCCCCGGGACGTTCATGAGGTAGGTACAACCCAGGAAGACATCTCCCGGGGCGAAGGGCTTCATCGTGGACTGCTTCGTCATCGGCTGCCCGTCAGCGCGGATGCGACTCCGCCAGCAGTTCGTCGACCTCGATCTCGGCAGCCAGCCAGTCGTCCAGCTCCGAGCCGGGACTGAAGCCCCGATTCTCGGCCCGGTAGTAGGCGGCCTCCGCGATCATGCGGTACCGGTCCTCGCCGGCGACCGCCTTCTCGTGCAGGTGGGCCTTGGGGCCGGTGCTGCGTGCGGCCGCACCGGGGTTCCTCGCGGTTGCCTGTCCAGTCACCATGGTCGTTCCTCCTCGTTACCGTCAGACCACGCTCGCTCCAGGAAACGGCAAATTTCAGGCGGGCAGCCGGGGTTTCTTCCGCTGCACGGGAGAGCGGTAGCCCACCGGCTTGACCACGAAGACGTCGCATTCCACCCGGTCGATGATCCGCTCCGCCGTCGTGCCGATGAACGGCTGGCCGGCACGGCTGCGCGAGACGGCGCCCATCAGCAGGATGTCGGCGCCGGTGTCGGCCACCACCTGGGGCAGCACCTTCACGGGCTCGCCAGGCACCACGTAGCGCCGGGCTGGCACCACCGCGTGACGGCGGGCGAGGCGCTCGACGGCCTCGAGCTGGCTGGCCTGCCGGTCGTCCGCGTGGACGAGGGAGACGGTGCCGCCGAGGGTCGCGACGAGCCGGTGGGCGGCCTCGAGCAACCGGGCGTCGAGACGGGTGCGGCTGGCCTGGCCGTGGGCGGGGTCCACGGCGACCAGCAGCCGGGGCTTCGCCGGCAGCCGGCCGCCGCGCACCAGCCACAGGGGGCAGGGACAGCTCCTGATCAGCTCCCAGTCGGTGTTCGAGAGGATCCACCGGGCGAGCACGCCGTGCTGGACGGTCTCGGCCACCAGCAGGTCGGGCCGGTTGGCCAGCACGTGGCGCACCACGGCCTCGCTCTGGGGATGGTCCCATTCGACGACGCAGTCGACCTTGAGGCCGCGCCGCCGGACGCCAGCCGCCAGCTTCTCGAGCTGGCGCCGCCGGTCCCGGAGGGCCGCGCTGACGAGCTCCCGCGCCGAGATCCGCGCCACGTCCGCCATGGGCTGGGGCAGCACGAAGGTGTTGAGCAGCGTCAGTCGCGCCCCGGACCGCGCCGCCAGGGCGGCCGCCTTCTCGAGGGCCGGATGGCGCTTCTGCTGGGGGTCGACGACGACGGCGATGGATCGCCAGGCGGTATTGGCAGCCATTGATTACCTCTGCATGGACCGCAGGTGTTCGACGAGCCGGTCGATGAGGACCTGGGCCGCGTCACGGGCGTGCTCCGCGCCGGCCTCGGTCTCGCCCATCCGCGCCTCGAGTTCGTAGCCCCACACGGGCATCGGGCGCGTACCGTGGGCCGGCAGCACGGCGCGGCCGTCGATGATTTCGCGCACCCGCTGCTCGGGGAATTGACCGCGGGACCGCTTGGCGAGTTCCGTGAGGTCGGGAATCATCACCTTGAGCGCCGGCGCGACGGGACCATCGCCCTGGCCCTGGGGACCGTGGCAGCTCGCACAGAAGCGGGCGAAGAGCTGGGCGCCCGTGTAGTCGGCGAACGGGTCGGCCTCGGCGGCGTGCAGTGCGGCAGGGGCCAGCAGGGCGGCCAGCACCAGAAAGGGACGCAGGTTCACGGGATTCCTCACCATGTCGATCAATGTGGGGCCGGCAGGGGCCGGCCAGCATCCGGGATAACCCTTACGGGCCCCGCCGTCAACCTGCCGCGGACTGGTCCAGCACCGCCCGGCGCCGCTCCGCGTAGGCCACGTCCTCCACCCACAGGCGGCGCGCGCGCCGCTCCAGCCAGGGCCGGGCCCAGCGGGCGAAGCGCACCACATGGGCGAACTGGGGGCGGTCCGAGGTGGCGAGGGTCGCCTCCACCACCGCGCACCGGTGCTCGTCGATGGGCGACGAGTGGGTCTCCACCACGGAGCCGATGCCGTCACCACGCACGATGGTCATGACGATGGTCCGGGGATCCGGACAATGGAAGCGCGCATCGACCTCGACGGCGAGGCGGCCGATGACCGCAAAGGCGACGCGCACGGTGATCTCGTCCGTGCCCCGCTCGACCACCTGCAGCCGCTTGAAGGTGTGGCCGTGGAAGTGGACGCCGTGCCAGGGGTCGAGCCGGTTGGCGATAAGGTCCTCGGGCCGGCAGCGGGCCTCGAGGCGCACGACGGCGTCGATGTAGCGGGCGGGCCGCTCGGGCAGGTAGGGCCGGTCGGACGGCGTCTCGCCGGCGTCGTCCACGCGCACCCACACGAGCACCCCGTCGTCGTGCACGGGCAGCGGCCGCCAGGCGCCCTGGGGCTTGTCGCAGAGTTCGAGGCCGTGCCAGGGACAGACGAGGTGGCCGGCGCGCACGGTGCCCGCGGCCATGGACGCCCCCATGTGCGGGCAGGCATCGGGGGCGGCCATGAGGCCCCGGGGCCCCTGCCAGAACACGAGTTCCCGGTCGTCGATCCGGTAGGTCAGGGTACGGTCGCCAAGGCCCGTGAACCGGCGGCTCTCGTCCACCACGAACCAGCCGCCGCCGGGTTTGGCCAGGGCGAGCTTCAGGGCGCTGTCCATCCAGCGCGGGTCCGCCTGCTGCCAGTCGGGCAGTGGCGAATACCGGGGGATGTCCGGCAGCGGACGGCCGAAGACGATGAGTTCGCTCATGGCGTGGAGCGGCGCGGGACCGGCTTGCGCGACGCCAGCGGGCCGCGCACCGCGACCGACCACAGGGGCTCGGGCGCGACGCCGAGTTCGCCGAGCAGGGTGTTTGCCGCGAGCATGCCGGCGGCGGTGGCGCGCTCCATGAGCGCGGAGGGAAAGGGCAGGCGCACGAAGTCTCCAGCAAGGGCCAGGCCGCGGAAGGGCGTCCGGACTTCCGGGCGCAGGGCATGGCTGCCCGGCGCGAAGGCGGGGCAATCCTGCCGGAGCAGCCAGCGCTCTTCAATAAGGGATGCCCCCCGGGTTTCGGGGTAGAGCAGGTTGAGCCCCTCGAGCAGCTGGCGCTTCAGGCCGGCCTGGTCGGTACCGGCCGGCAGCGCATAGGCATGCAGCTCGACCACGGAACCCCCGGTCCGCGCCGCCCAGTCCCGGCTCTCGTCCTCCAGGTTCTCGTACACCGAGATGTTGTCCAGCGGGCCGACCCCGGCGGTGCCGGCGAAACCCGCGCGACCCGTGTCGACCCGCCGGTCGAGCCAGAGTCGCCAGACCGCGAAGGCATTGGTGACCCGCAGGGCCCTGATGCGTTCCTGCCAGGGCGCATCGTCGAGGCCGCGGGAGGCGCCGACAACGGCCTTCACGCCCGGCACGTCGGTGGCGAGCACGACGAGGTCCGTCGTCAGCGTCTCCCCGCCCGTGTCGACGCTCCAGCGGCCGTCGGGACGGCGCTCCAGGGCCCGGGCAACCGCGCCGGTGCGCACCGTGGTGCCGAGCCGGCCGAGCAGTGCGCCGAGCGGCGTGAAGATCGCCCGGCCGAAGGGCCGGTTGGCCACGTCGAACACCAGCCCGTCGTGGTTGGCGGTGAAGTAGAAGTGCAGCATCTGCAGGAGGTCGGCCGCCGACATGTCGGCCTGCGGGTTGAAGCAGGAGTGCGCGAACACGTGCAGCAGCCGCTGGCGGGCCACGGCGGGGAAATTCAGCGAGTCGAGGTACTCGCCGGCGGTCACCTGGTCGAAGGCGGCGTAGGTCCCGGTGAAATCGAAGCGCAGCATGGCGAGCGCTGCGGGGACGTTGACCTTCATGAGGTCCCTGAGGCCCAGGGTCTCCGTGCGCCAGGTGAGCTTGGCCACGTTCACCAGCGGTGCGTGCGTCAGGCCCGCGAAGGACTCGTTGCCGGTCGGCGTGAGGATCGGGTAATCGTCGGTGGGCTTCAGGCACGCGAGTTCCGGATCGACGCGCCGGATCAGCTGGCGGAGGTTGTAGTACTGGCGGAAGAAGGCGTGGAAGCCCCGCTCCATCTCGAAGGGGGTGCCATCCTTCAGCTGGTCCGTCCAGGCCCCTGCGCGGCCGCCGAGGAACGGTTCCCGCTCGAGGACCGTCACGGCCACGCCTTGCTCGGCGAGCACCACCGCCGCGGCGAGGCCGGCCAGCCCCCCGCCAATGACCGTGGCGGTGAGGAGGCGGTCAGGCCGCGCGAGCCGGCTAGCGGACCCGGGCTGGGCAACGGGAACGGCGTGGCGGGAAACGGGGCGTGTCACCCTGTCATTCTGGCACAGGCCATGCCTGCCGCCCGTCCGTCGTGCGCGGGATCAGGTCATCGTGACCTGGCGACGGCGGGCCCAGCCGAGCAGGCCGAGCGCCGAACCGAACAGCCAGGCGGCGGCGGGTACCGGGATGGGGTTGGCGTTGGTGAAGACCAGCCAGTGCGCACGCTGGCAGCCGAGGGCATCACCCGGGTTGGCGCCGGGCACCAGGCAGGCGGCCGGGATGGAGCCCACGCCATTGAAGTTCGCGAGTATCAGCGAACCGTTGCTGCCCAGCGTGTCCTGGACGATGGTGATCATGTCGAGCGCGCCGCGGCCAGTGTTGTCGCCGCAGCCGTTCGGACCGCCACCCGCCCAGGAGCGGAGGCCCCGGTAGACCGCGGGCGTTCCCGACGAGTCGTCGTTGCCGATGTTGCGGATCGAGCAGCTGGCGTCACCACCCACGTTGTAGGTCACGGTGGTGTCATTGACGAAGTCGTCGCCGAACGAAGTATTGGCGCAGCTGTTGGCACCCGTCAGCAGTCCGAAGGCGCCGTCGATGCACTGGTAGCTGGTGGCCGTGGTGGTCCCGGTGTTGGTGTCGATGACCAGGCCGGTGACCACGTCGGACAGGAGCGCAGTGGCTCCCACCCGCTGCGTGGCGTGCAGGAAGCCGCTGGTCATCGTCAGCACGCCGCCGCTCCAGTCCCAGGTGGCCGTGGAGACGGGCCCGCCGTCGGAGCCATCGAAGAAGAGTGAGTAGTAGGTGCCGCTGGCGGCACGCAGTCCGACCGTCTGCAGTGTCAGTGGCGCGGCCAGGGCCGTAGCAGAGGTGGCGAGGGCGACAAGCGCCAGGAGTCCTTTGGTGAACGTGTGCTTCACGATAGATCCCCCGTTGTGTTTATTCGTAGTGGGTATTTCGTTATACGTGTTTGGTATGTCGGGGAGCCTGCGCCCTTCCCGCGCCTCGCGCAACTGCGGCAAGGGCAACCCGGCGACATAAGCGGCATCCCGTAATCTTTTGCGCCGCGCAACGCCCTAGTTCCGCACGATCAGCACCACGCCGGCCACCAGCAACACCGCGCCCACGACCCGCCAGGTGTTCATCTCATGGGTGGCGAAGCCAACCCACCCGAAGTGGTCCAGCAGCAGCGACATCAGCAGCTGGCCGGCGATGAGGAGCGCCAGCAGGGACGCGGAGCCGAGCCGGGGCGCGAGCAGCGCGGAGGCGGCCACGTAGGCCGCGCCGAAGAGGCCGCCGGCCCAGTTCACGGGTGGCACGGAGCGCAAGAGCCCGGGGCCCGGCCAGTTCGCCCGCATCAGCAGCAGGTAGACGAGGATCGCAATCGTGCCGACGAGGAAATTGGCCAGCGCTGCCAGCGCGGGGTCCCCCAGGTAGTGGCGCACCTGGGCGTTCAGCCCCACCTGCACGGAGAGGCCGGCGCCGATCAGCACGGCGAAGAGCATCAGCCAGAGCGTCACGGGTCAGGCGCTGCGCTGGCGGGCGGCAGCCGGGCGGAGCTCGCCCAGCGTGCGCGCGAGGATGTCGAGGCCCTCGTTCACGAGGGCGTCGCTGGCGGTCAGGGCGACCAGGAACCGCACCACGTTCTTTTGCCGCCCGCAGGACAGGAGGATCAGGCCATTGCGGGCAGCGGCCTGCACGAGCTCGCCGGTGAGGGCGGCGTCAGGCTGGCTGGCCCTGCCCTCCTTCACGAGCTCCATCGCGACCATGGCGCCGAGGCCCCGCACGTCGCCGATGCAGTCGTGCTGTGCCTGGAGCGCACCGAGCCGCGCCGTGATCAGCTTGCCAATGTGCCGCGCCCGCTCCGGCAGGCGTTCCTTCTCCATGGCCTCGAGCACGGCGAGCCCCGCGGCACAGCCGACGGGTGACGCCGCGTAGGTGCCACCGAGGCCGCCGGGTGCCGGGGCATCCATGATCGCCGCCTTGCCGATCACGCCGGCCAGCGGGAAACCGCCGGCGAGGCTCTTCGCGACGGTCATCAGGTCCGGCTCGACACCCGCGTGTTCCATGGCAAACATCCTGCCGGTGCGGCCGAAGCCCGTCTGGATCTCGTCAGCGATCAGGACGATGCCGTGGCGGTCGCAGGTGTCGCGCAGCGCCTGGAGGAATTCCGGCGGGGCGATGTAGAACCCCCCCTCGCCCTGCACGGGCTCCACGATGATGGCGGCCACGCGGGAGGGCTCGATGTCCTCCACGAACAGCCGCTCGAGGCCGGCCAGTGCATCGGCCACGCTCACCCCGTGCCAGGCGATCGGGAACGGCGCGTGGTGGATCTCCGCCGGGAACGGCCCGAAGCCCGCCTTGTAGGGCGCCACCTTGCCGGTCAGGCCCATGGCGAGCAGCGTGCGGCCGTGGAAGGCGCCGCCGAAGGCAATGACGCCGGTGCGCCCGGGGTGCACCCGGGCGATCTTCACCGCGTTCTCCACGGCTTCCGCGCCGGTGGTGACGAAGAGCGTCTTCTTCGGGGTGGGTCCCGGGGCCAGCGCATTCAGCTTCTCGGCCAGCGCCACCGCGGACTCGTAGGGGGTGACCATGAAACAGGTATGGCTGAAGCGGTCGAGTTGCTGGCGGACGGCGGCCTGCACGCCCGGGTGCAGGTGCCCGGTGTTCAGCACCGCGATACCCGTGCCGAAGTCGATATAGCGCCGGCCCTCGACGTCCCAGAGCTCCGCGTTGGCGGCCCGGTCCACGTACACGGGGAGCTGGCTCGGCATGCCCCGGGCCATGGCCTGCTCGCGCCGCTCGTGGAGTTGCTGGTTCGTGCTCATTGGCGACCTCCCGCCGGCGGACGCCGGCGGCTCCATTGTACGGCGGCGCCCTAGCTCCAGTTCGTCCGGAAGTCCCGGTGCACCGCGAGCGGGTCCTCCGGGTCCCCGGCGGAACGGGCGACCTCGGCGGGCCGGTACCCCGAGGCAATGGACTGCACCCGGATCACCGGCCCCTCCCGGTCGAAGCGCACCCGCCATTCCTTGACCTTGAGCAGGTAGCCGCCGCCCTCCCGGCGGATGCGGCGGTAGGCGTGGGGCTGGGGACCCAGCTTCAGGGTCGCGGTGATCCTCTCCGCCAGGGGGAGGCCCGTGCGGGCCTCGATCCAGGCAGCCTGGCCGGCCGCCACCGGTGCGAACTGCACGGTCCAGGCGCCGATGGGATCGGCCGGAGCGTCCCGGGGTTCGTCCCCGAGCCAGCCGGTGGACGCCTCCGGGAAGGCATCGGTGTAGGGCACATAGGGCTTGAGGTCGAGCACGGGCGTGCCATCGACCAGATCCACGTCCCGCACGTGGAGCACCAGGCCCTCGATGCGCTCCAGGCGGACGGCCGAGAGGCCGAGCGGATTCGGGCGGTGGGGCGAGCGGGTTGCGAACACCCCCTTGCGCCCCGACGTGCTCCGCGGCGGCAGCACCTTGGGCCGCCACGAGTCGTTCAGGTGGAACCAGAAGAGCACCCAGATCCGCTGGAAGCCCGCCAGGTCGTCGAGCGCATGCTCGAAGTTCCGGCCCGGGTAGAGCTCGATGCGGCCCGCGGTGTCCCGGGCGGCGGCGGGCTGCCGGGGCGCCTCGGCCTTGGAGCGGTGGCTGGTGCGGGCGACGCCGATGGGTTCCAGGGTCAGGCGCGGGGGCG
>CALGMY010000065.1 GCA_937958785.1 uncultured Gammaproteobacteria bacterium
GTCCCGGGCCTCATCCCTACCCTGAACAACACGGGGTGGATGACAGAGACGCTCGACGATCATTCCCGGGCGTTCACCGAGTTCGCGCCGCAAGCCCCGGGCGAGTGCCTGGACATCGGCTGTGCCTACGGCGTGGCGACGCTGCCGGCCCTGGCGGCCGGGGCCCGCGTGCTGGCCTGTGACCTCGAGCCGCGACACCTCGCGATCCTCGCCGGGCGTGTCCCGCCGGGAGACCGGACGCGGCTGCGCTGCCAGCCCGGACGCCTGCCCGAGGTCGATTTTCCGCCCGGCAGCTTCGGCGCCATCCTTTGCGCCCGTGCCCTGCACTTCCTCGCGGGCGAGGACATCGACCTCGCGGCCCGCAAGATGTTCGACTGGCTCGTCCCCGGGGGCCGGGCCTTCCTCGTCACCGACTCGCCCTACGTGGGGCCCTGGTGGCAGCGGGCATCGGAGTACGAGCGTCGCAAGGCAGCCGGCGAACCGTGGCCCGGCTTCGTGGCGGACTACCGCAGCCTGCTGCCGCCGGGCGTGAATCCGGACGATCACCCTTCCTTCATCAATCCGCTCGATCCCGACATCCTCCGCCGCGTGGCGACGTCAGCCGGGTTCGAGGTACTGGAAGCCCGCTTCCTGCGCGGCGGCGGCGACCGGGCCACGGGGCGGGAGCACGCCGGCGTGATCATCCGCAAGCCGGGCGCGTAACGCGACCGTCGTCGCATTATCCGGCCCCCGTGCGCCAGGCCGCGCGGCGTCTGCGAAGCCGGTACGCCGCCGTCCGCGAGGCCCCGCTATAGTCGTGGCGTGGCTGCTCCCCTGCGCATCCTCCACCTCACCGATCCCCACCTTCACGCCCGGCGTGACGCCCGCCTGCGCGGCGTGAACACCGACGACACCCTCGTCGCGACCCTGGGGCATGCCCTGGCGGAAACCCCACGGCCAGCCGCCGTGCTGGCCACCGGCGACCTGGTGCAGGACGAGTCACGAGGGGGCTACGAGCGCTTCCGGGAACTGCTGGGCGGGCTCGGTATCCCCGTCTACTGCCTGCCGGGCAACCACGACGACCCGGGGCTCATGCGGGAGCTCCTGGGCACGCCCCCCTTCCAGTTCTGCGGCGAGGCGCGCCTCGGGACCTGGACCCTCGTGATGCTGGACACCTACGCCCGCCAGGACGACGCCGGCGTGCTGTCGGCCAGCGAGCTGGCACGGCTCGACCGGAGCCTCGCCGCCGCGGGCAAGGGACCCAGCCTCGTCGCCCTGCATCACCAGCCGGTGGCCATGGGCAGCGAGTGGCTCGACGGCGTCCCGCTGCGGAACGCCATGGAATTCCTGGCGGTGTGCGACCGGCATCCGGGATTGCGCGCCATCCTCTGGGGCCACGTGCACCAGGCCTCGGACCGGGTCCGCCAGGGCGTGCGCCTGCTGAGCACGCCATCCACCTGTGCCCAGTTCCTGCCCGGGTCCGCCACCTTCGCCATGGACACCCGCCCGCCGGGGTATCGCTGGCTTGACCTGCACGATGATGGCAGGATCGAGACCCGCATCGTCTGGCTGGAGTGACGCCGATGAGCCGTCCCTTCCTGCGCGGCAGCTGGCTGCCGGGAGTCGTATTGCTCGGCCTCTCGGCAGCGCCGTCCGGCGCGCTGCCCCTCTGGGAACTCACGGGCACGGGGAACCGGATCACGGTCCTCGGCTCGATCCACCTGCTCCGGGCGACCGACTATCCGCTCCCGGCCGCCGTGGGCAAGGCGCTCGACGGCGCCGACATCCTCGTGATGGAAATCGACATGGACGATCTCGACCCGGCAGCCAATGCCGTGACGATCGCCGGGCTGGCACGGGATCCCCGGGGCCGCAGCCTCCGGGAGCTGGTGGGGCCCGAGGAATGGCCAGAGGTATCGGCAGGGGCCAGGCGCCTTGGCATCGACATCGCGGCCCTCGGGCCCTTCGAGCCCTGGTACGCGGCCATCGCGGTCACCCAGCTGCGCCTCGCCCAGCTCGGCTTCGATCCCTCGCTGGGCGTCGAGTCCCGGCTGACCGCCGATGCCGGTCGGCTGGGCAAGGAGATCCGTGGCCTCGAGACGCTCGAGGGGCAACTGGGCGTGCTGGATCGCCTCTCCGCAGCCGCCCAGCGGAAGTTCCTGCGGACCACGCTCGAGGAAGCAGCCGAGGTCGACGACATGGCCGACGGCATGATCACCGCGTGGAAGGCCGCCGACCTGGTGGCACTGGACAGGGACCTGCTCGCGGGCGTACGGGACCAGCCGGAGGTCTACCGGGCCCTCATCGTCGAGCGCAACGAGCACTTCGCGGCCACCATCCGTGAGCTTGCACGTGACGACCGGGACTACCTGGTGGTGATGGGCACGCTGCACCTGGTGGGGCCGGACAGCGTGCTCGGCATGCTGGAGGAGACGGGCATCGGCGCCCGGCCCATCCCTGACGCCGGCACCGCGGGCGATTAGACCTCGACCATCTCGAAATCTTCCTTGCCGGCGCCACAGTCCGGGCAACGCCAGGACAGGGGCACATCGGACCAGCGGGTACCAGGCGCGAGCCCGGACTTCGGGTCCCCGGCCCGCTCGTCGTAGAGATAGCCACAGATCAGGCACGTGTAGGTCTTCATCGGGCGGGGTCTCTTCCTATTGCGGCTTCTCGCGACGGAACGGGCGCAGCATCGGCCGGAGGAACGCCAGCAGCTCCACCGGATCGGCCAGTTCCAGGCAGCGCTGCTTCTCGGCGGGCGACATGGGCAGGATCTCGGCCAGCCGGTGACCCACCCAGGCCGCGTCGTCGTAGCGCTTCTCCACGGCATCGTACAGCCTGCCGAGGTCGTCGATCACGGAGGCCAGCAGGGTGGCCATCGGGCGGAACTCGTCCGGCAGCAGACGGGACGGCGGTGCGGGCAGTATCTCGGCATCCGCCAGATAGAGGCCGTCAGGCTGGCGGGTCACGCCATGCAGGCGGAACAACCGGGTGCCCCGGGCCGTGATGCCGAGGATGCCGTCGCTGCCCTGGTACCAGTCGACGATCCGGGCCAGCGTGCCGACGTCAGTCGTCTCGACCGTACCCGTATCCCGGCCGCTGGTGATCAGCACCACGCCGAACTCGGCGTCCTCGCGCAGGCACCGGCTGACCATGTCCAGGTAACGCGGCTCGAAGATCCGCAGGGGCAGTGGTCCATCCGGGAACAGTACGGTGCCAAGCGGGAACAGCGGGACGGTGGGCCACGTCACTGGCGGGATCCGAGGGCCTCGCCCAGCTTGCCGTGGATGCCCTGGAAGTCGCCGTTGCTCATGACCACGACGGCATCGCCCGGACGGGCATCGGCCGTGATGCCCGCCACGATGGCGGAGACGTCAGGGCGGATCTGCACCCGGTCGTTGCCCGTGAACTCCGCATCCAGGTCCCACTTGAGGCCCGACGGCCGCAGCAGCCAGGCTCGATCGGCCGCTGCCAGGGCCGGCGCCAGCTGCCCCTGGTAGACGCCGAGCTTCATGCTGTTCGAACGGGGTTCGAACACGGCGATCACCCGGGCGACCCCCTGGCGCCTGCGCACCCCGTCCAGGGTCCGCCGGATGGCGGTCGGGTGATGGGCGAAGTCGTCGAAGAGCTGCACGCCGGCATACTCACCGACGCGCTGCAGGCGCCGCTGGACGCCGCGGAAGCGGCCGATGGCCTCGATGGCGACCCGGGGCTCCACGCCGGCTGCCCGGGCCGCCAGGAGGGCTGCCACGGCGTTCTCGGCATTGTGCGCCCCGCTGAGCTGCCACTGGCAGTGGCCCACTTCCCGCCCGTCGGAAAAGATCCGCAGGGTGCCCGCCGGATCCTCGAGGGCGACCCACCCGTCGCCACCCGCCCGGCTCCCGAATTGATCCCGGGGTGTCCAGCAGCCCCGCTCGAGCAGCGCGGCGACATTGGCATCGGCGGCGGGGACGATCAGCCGGCCGTTGCCCGGCAGGGCCCGGACCAACTGGTGGAATTGCCGGGTGATCGCTTCCAGGTCCGGATAGATGTCCGCGTGGTCGAACTCCAGGTTGTTGATGACCAGCGTCCGGGGGCGGTACAGCAGGAACTTGGCGCGCTTGTCGAAGAACGCGGTGTCGTACTCGTCCGCCTCGATGACGAAGGCGGGGTCCGAACCGAGGCGGGCGGAGAACTCGAAGTCCGCCGGCACGCCGCCGATGAGGAAGCCGGCGTTCCGCCCGGCGTATTGCAGGATCCAGGCCACGAGGCTCGTGGTGGTGGTCTTGCCGTGGGTGCCGGACACGCCGATCACGTGGCGCCCGCGCAGGACCGTGCCCGCCAGCCATTCCGGTCCGGACTGGTAGGGGATCCCGCGGTTCAGCATCTCCTCGACGACCGGCATGCCCCGCGTCATCACGTTGCCGACCACGACCACATCGGGCGCCGGATCGAGCTGGCTTGCGTCCCAGCCCTCGATGAGCTCGACACCGAGGCGTGCGAGCTGGGTGCTCATGGGCGGGTAGATGTTGCGGTCGGAACCCGTCACCCGGTAGCCGGCTTCCTTGGCGATCGCGGCCACGCCACCCATGAAGGTGCCGCAGACGCCGAGAATGTGGACATGCTGCATCGGGAAGCGCTCCCCCGGGGTTCCAGGTTCAGGCCGGCGGGGGCCCGAACTCCGCGAACACCAGGTAGTTCAGGAAGAAATAGGCGATGGAAACGGCAAGCCCGGCCACGAAGGGCCGGGACAGCGCCCGCGCGAAGATGTGGCCATTGACCACGAGCGACCAGCTGATTACCGCGAGCAGCCCGAGGGTTGGGGCCAGCGGGACCTCACCGGGGCTGCCGGCCTCGTCCAGCCAGTAGTTGAACGGGAGCATGCAGGTCGTGAGGAAGGCGCCGGTTCCCAGGACAGCCGTGAGCGTCTGGCGAAAGCGGCCCGGATGCCCGGCGAGGCGCAAGAGGCCCCAGAGGCAGCCGCACAGGAGCAGCACGTCGAGCAGCAGGCCCTGGGCCAGCGCGAGCGTAGACCCGAACACCGGCGCAGCCAGCACCGCCTGGGTGCCGAGGTAGGCACCGGCGGCCAGCAGCAGCAGGAAGCTCGAATCCGGCAGGTCCTCGGGGCCCCGTCGGCGCAGGGCAATCTGGAGGAAGGCATCGAGGATCGGCAGCATCATCCGGAGGCCACGCGGCCAGCCCCGTAGTGACGAGGCGCCATGATCCTCTACACTTTCCGTTTATGCCAGTACTTGACCCCGCCGAGGTGCTCGTCGACCAGCAGCCGCGCATCGCGGACGCCTGCCACGCGCTGGCCGCGTCCCCCGTACTCGCGCTCGACACCGAGTTCGTCCGCACCACGCAGTTTTCACCCCGGCTTTGCCTCACGCAGATCGCCGGCGGCGACGCCGTGTTCTGCGTGGACGAGCTGGCGGATGTGGACACGTCCCCGGTCTGGGAGCTGCTGTGCGCCGGGCAGCGCCTGTGCATCGTGCACGCCGCCAAGCAGGACATGGAGGTCGCCTGGATCCGGCACCGGCGCCTGCCCCAGCCGCTGTTCGATACCCAGATCGCGGCGGCCCTGGTGGGCCAGCCGGCCCAGGTGGGCTACGCCGGCCTCGTAAAGGCACTGCTCGACATAGACATCGACAAGACGCACACCCGAGCCGACTGGTCCCGCCGGCCCCTCGGCCCGGAACTGATCCAGTACGCCGCCATCGATGTCCTGCACCTGCCGACCCTCCATGCGCTCCTGGCGGCGGAACTTCACAAGCAGGGCCGGTACGCCTGGGCCGTGGAGGACAGCGCCCGGCTGGTCGACCCCGCGCTCTACACAGTGAATCCTGGCGAAGCATGGCGGCGGCTGCCGGGCATCCCGCGCCTGCCGGTGGCAGCCCAGTTGCGGGCCCGCCGGCTCGCCGCCTGGCGCGAAGAGTCGGCCGTGCGGGCCGACCGGCCCCGCCAGTGGATCCTGAGCGACAAGAGCCTGCTCGACATCGCCGTCCGCCGGCCCCGGGACGAGGCGGCGCTTGCCAGTTGCGCGGAGGTGGCGCCGGGTACGGCCCGCCGGCAGGGCGAGACGCTGCTGCAGCTGCTCGAGGCGGCCGACCGGGAGTTCGCCGAAGGCACGGACCTGGTCCAGGAGTCGCGCCCGGAGGTCGTGGATCCCGTGCAGCTGAAGCGCATCGGCCAGGTCGTGGAGGACGTGGCGAAGTCCCTGGGCATCCCGCCCGAGATCCTGGCCACCCGCAAGGACATCACGGCCATGATCCGCGGCGAGGACGACCCGCGCCCCCTGGCGGGGTGGCGCCGCGAGGTGATCGGCGAGCCGCTGCTGGCGGCAGTGAAAGCCCTGTAGGAGCGCCGCCTGCACCCGCGCGTAGAC
>CALGMY010000066.1 GCA_937958785.1 uncultured Gammaproteobacteria bacterium
ACGGGAGCGTGTTCATCTAGCGACCAAGGGGAGCCCGGGAGCCGCTCGCGCCTGAAGGCGCTCCTGCAGGGAATCAGGAGTCGTAGCCGTCCACGAAGTCGAGGGGATCGTCGAAGCCCTGGTGGGTGGACTCGTCCTCGGGCAGGTCCTCGTCGTCCACGTCCATGGAGCCCGACCAGTCTTCGGGTGCGTCGATGGGCTCGGCAGCCATCTCGCGCCAGCCCTCCGCATCGAGCTCCTCGATGGTGCCGTCGAAGTGCTGGATGTCCACGGTCCGATCCTTGTCGTCGACGGCAACGACCTCGAAGGTCCTGCCTGCGCCGATGCGGAACCAGCTGCCGACTTCCGGCAGGCCGTAGGGAGTGGAGAAAGCACGCTCGTTCATGATTCCGGTCCGTGGGCTGGCCCGGATTTTTTTATAGCGCATTTGCCCCGGGATGGGTACACGGGAAATCCACGTTTAATCTTCATTAACGCCGGTGGTAAACGGCGTCCCAGATGGGATTGCCGAGCCGCTCACCCCGGGCCTCGAAGCGGGTACGCGGACGGCCGACGGCGGCCAGCGGGCCGGTGGCGCCGTCCGGCGCCGCCACGAAGTCCGCCGACCCGGCGACCACCGCCTGGATGTGCGCCGCATAGTCCGGCCAGTCCGTGGCCACGTGGAAGTAGCCGCCGGGCGCCAGGCGGCTGGCGAGCAGTGCCAGGAATTCCGGCTGCACGATCCGCCGCTTGTGGTGCCGCTTCTTGGGCCAGGGGTCGGGGAAGTAGAGGTGGACGCCCGCGAGGCTGCCCGCCACGAGACGGTCGCGCAGGAGCTCGATCGCGTCGGCCATCACGAGCCGCACATTGGCGAGGCCGAGCCGCGCAATGCCGAGCAGGCAATGACCGACGCCCGGCGGGTGCACCTCCACGCCGAGGAAATCCACGGCCGGGGCCGCGGCGGCCATGGCCAGCAGCGCGTCACCGTTGCCGAAGCCGATTTCGAGGATCACCGGCGCCCGGCGGCCGAAGGCTGCCGGGAGGTCGAGGGGCCCGTCGCCGGGCGGCAGCCCGTGGCGGGGCCAGAGTTCGGCGAGGGCCCGCTCCTGGGCCACCGTCTGGCGGCCTGCCCGGCGCACGAAGCTGCGCACATGCCGCGGAACGCGGGTGTCGGTCATGCGCCACCCCGCCGGGCCCGGTCGAGGAAGGTGGCGAGGTCCGCAGCCGTCGGGGCGCCGAGCCCCTTGCGGGGGAGCGGGCCGCTGGCCACGCCGCAGCGATAGCGGCTCCTGCCCGCGTCGATCCACAGCTCGTCGGCCTCGGCCAGCACGGCATTCGTCGCGGCATCGACGGCCTGGTAGCGGTCCGCGGAGATGGTGGTCCAGTAAGTGGTCTCGATGACCCGGCGCCGGACCTCGAGCCGGGCGGGTCCCACCGCCGTCTCGCCGCTGTACCAGGGCTCCGCGAGGGCGGCGCAGAGTGGCTTCAGGTGGGTGGCCGCGGCCCAATCCCGGCTCTGGCCCACGAACAGCCCGAGCAGGGCCAGCCCTGCCAGGAAACCGGTGGCCCGCAGGCCCCGGGGCCCCAGCAGGGCCTCGAGGCGGGTGTCGAGCCGGGTGGCCTGGAGCAGCCCCGCGACGGCCAGGACGGCCAGGGCCGCGGGCACCAGGGCCAGCACGACCACGCTGGCTGCGACACCAAGGTCAGTGAAAGTCGGCAGTGTCATGTTCTAGAATCATGCCCGATGCGGGTGTAGTTCAATGGTAGAACTGCAGCTTCCCAAGCTGCTAACGTGGGTTCGATTCCCATCACCCGCTCCATTTTCCCCGGCAGCGGCACGAACATGAATCCCTGGTCCTTCGACTACCTGCGCTCCCAGGTCGTGGGCATCGATTCCTCCTTCGATACCCCCTTCGGCCGCCGGATGATGGTCTATTGCGACTACACGGCCTCCGGGCGCTGCCTGACCTTCATCGAGCGCTACGTGCAGTGCCTGCAGCGCAATTACGCCAATACCCACACCGAGGACGACCTCAGCGGCCGCACCATGAGCCAGCTCATGCATGCGGCGGAGGCCATGCTCAAGCGCGCGGTCAACGCCGGCCCCGGGGGCCGGATCGTGGCGGCCGGCACCGGTGCCACCGGCGCCATCGACAAGCTCCAGCAGTTCCTCGGCATCGCGCTGCCGCCGGCCACCCGCCGGGCCGTCGGCGGGCTGCTCGGCGAGTTCCTGGGTCGGGAGCGCCACGCGCAATTCCAGCAGTTCCTGCGCGACCGCCAGCCCGTGGTCTTCGTCGGCCCCTACGAGCACCACTCCAACGAGGTCACCTGGCGCCAGGGCCTCGCCACCGTGGTCGAGGTCAACCTGACGCCCGAGGGCGGCGTCGACCTCGCGCACCTCGAGCAGCTGCTGAACGCGCCCGCCTACCAGGGCCGCCTGCGCATCGGCTCGTTCTCGGCGGCCTCCAACGTCACGGGCATGCGCTCGCCGGTGCATGCCATCGCCCGGCTGCTCCACGCCCACGGCGCCTGGGCCTGCTTCGACTTCGCCGCCAGTGCGCCCTATGTCGAGATCGACATGAATCCCGACCCGGGCCCGGCGGGCGGGGACCCGTCCATCGACGCCGTCTACCTCTCGCCCCACAAGTTCCTGGGCGGGCCGGGCTCCAGCGGCGTGCTGGTGTTCAACGAGCGCCTCTACGCCAGGGACCTGCCGCCCAGCGTGGGCGGAGGCGGCACCGTGGACTATGTGAGTCCCGTGGACCAGGACTTCATCCGGGACATCGAGGAGCGGGAGAAGGCCGGCACTCCCGGAGTGCTGCAGACCCTCAAGGCGGCGCTCGCCCTCGACCTCAAGGGCCGCATCGGCGTGCCGCGCATCGAGGCCCGCGAACAGGAACTGCTCAGCCGCGCCATGGCCCGCTGGGGCGCACACCCGGGCGTCGAGATCCTGGGCAATCCCGACCCGGCCCTGCGCATCGGCATCGTCTCCTTCAATCTCAAGGACCCCCGGGGCCGCTACCTGCATCCGAAGTTCGTGACCGTGCTGCTGAACGACCTCTTCGGCATCCAGTCCCGGGCGGGCTGCTCCTGCGCCGGCCCCTATGGCCACCGGCTGCTCGGCATCGACATCGACACGTCGGAGCGGTACCGGGACTGGGTACGCAAGGGTTACCTCGGCATCAAGCCCGGCTGGTGCCGGGTGGGCTTCCACTACAGCATGGATGATGCCGAGGCGGCATTCGTGGTGGACGCGGTCCTGTTCCTCGCGGAACACGGCCATCGCTTCCTGCCGCTCTATGCCTTCGATCCCGCCAGCGGCCTGTGGCAGCACCGCACGTTCCAGGAGACCCGGGAGGAGTTCTCGCTGGACGAGGCGCTGAAGGCGACCGGCTGCGACGCCACCGCCCTGCCCGTGGCCGAGCGCCAGCGGCGCTACGCGCACGCGCTGGCCGAGGCGCGGCAGCTGGCCGCGGAACTCGGTGAGCCGCCCGCCACGTCGTCGCCGGAGCACGGCCAGTTTGGCGAGCTGCAGTTCTTCCACGTCTGCGACCCGTAGCCTCCGGGTAGGAGCGGCTTCAGCCGCGAACGGTAGCCGGCTCCCCGACGGGAGCGTGTTCATCTAGCGACCAAGGGGAGCCGGCTACCGTTCGCGGCTGAAGCCGCTCCTACGGGAACGCTAAGGGTCCTCGACGAGGGAGAGGAACTCCTCGAACTTGCCGGTCGGGCCCCGCGGGATCTCCGCAACCGGCACCAGCAGGATGTTGAACGGGTAGCCCAGCGCCTTGCGCGCATGCTCCCGGGCGGCCGCGAGGGCCGCCTCGTCCAGAGGGCCGGTCATCACGACGCGCAGTTCCACCGTGTCGAGGGAGGTCTGGACGAACTGGGCCTGCACCAGCCCCGGGATCCGCCGGACGCGGCCGAGGGCGACAGGCCAGTAGCGCCGGCCGTCCGGCGTCCGCACCAGGTTGCGCACCCGTCCCTGCACCCGGGCCAGCACCGGCAGGCCGCGGCCACAGGGGCAGGGCGGGCCCACCTCGGCGTAGTCGCCGATCTCGTAGCGCAGGAGCGGGGTACCGAGGTTGTGCAGGGCGGTCACCACCACCCGGCCGGTCTCGCCGGCGGTGCAGGGCCGGCCGGCGTCGTCCAGCACCTCGACCAGCACCGACTCGGACTGCACGTGCAGCGCGCCCTGCTCCCGGCAGCGGAAGGCGATGTAGCCGACCTCGTTGGCGGAATAGATGTCGGTGCAGCGCACCTGCCACTCGGTGACGAGGCGCTCCATGAGGTCCGGATCGAGCGGCTCGGAGATCAGGCGCACGTCCTCGAGGGATGGCGGCCGCCCGCCCCGGGCCGCCACCGCGTCCATGAGCGGATGCATGATGCTGGGGTAGGCAAGCAGGTACACCGGGTCGAAGCGCAGGAGCCAGTCGGCCAGTTCCTCCATGGACTTTCCGATGTGCATGGCCGATGACGGCCCGCTGCGGAAGACCAGTGCGACCGGCGCACCCCAGCCGGCCCTTACCTCACCGTCCTTCTCGCGCTGGTCCCGCTTGCGGAAGCGGATGACGCCCATCCGCCGGGTGAAGTCCCGGCGCCACCAGAGGTGTTCGCGGATGGTCAGGGCGTCCCATACCAGCCGGGTCGGGCCCGTGGACCGGACTTCAACAGGGATGCCGGTGGAGCCCGAGGTCCTGAGCACGCTCACCGGGGCGTGCCCGGGGGGCAGGGTGCGCGAGTTGAGCTTGCCGCCGAGCAGGCGGAGCTCGGGCTTGGTGAGCAGTGGCAGTTGGCGCCAGCGGGCGGCGAAGGCCACCGGGTCGCCCGCCAGGGTGGCGAGCTCCCGCGCGGCGGCGCGGGCCCACCCGGTGCCCTGGTAGTGGGGCACCTGGGTCGCCGCCCAGTTCACGAGCCAGGCGAGCTGGGGCTGCTGGCCGGCGGAGAGGTCGTCCGGCGTCCACCACTGGGACACCTTGAGCCCGTCGAGCAGGCCAGGCAGCGTCGGGCGCGCCGGGAACGACGGCCAGCCCGGCCCGGAACTACCTGCTGTCTTCTGCCCGCTCATAATGGGAGCGGAAGCCTAAGGCCCGGCGCCGTGGAAAGCCAACGATGAGCGTGATGAAGGTGGGGGAGATCGACGTGGCGGCCGCCACCGCGCTGTTGGCCAGCTTCGGCCTCCGGCTCGTGGTGCTCCCCGGCGACGCCGACATCCCGGGCACCTACTGGGGCGCCCCGGAGGCCGGACTGTCCGGTGACGTGCTCTACGTCCGGGCTGACACCCCGGTGCACTCGCTGCTCCACGAGGCAGCCCATTACTGCTGCCTGTCCCCGGACCGGCGGGCCACCCTGCACCGGGATGCGGGCGGCGACGTGGCCGAGGAGGATGCCGTCTGCTACCTGCAGGTGCTGCTCGCCGGGCACCTGACCGGGCCCGGGTGGAGCCGGCAGCGGCTGTTCGCCGACATGGACGCCTGGGGTTACAGCTTCCGCCTGGGCTCCAGCCGGCGCTGGTTCGAGGAGGACGCGGACGAGGCCCTCGCCTGGCTCCGGGCCCGCCAGATGGTGGAGCCGACCGGCAACGCGATAAAACAGCTGCCAAGGAAAAACTGACTGGCAGCCGGCCCGCGGGCAGGTATAAAGCCCGCATGGGACTCGACGGCAGGACGGCACTGATCACCGGCGGCGCCCGCGGGATGGGCCGCGTAGCCGCCATCGAGCTCGCGCAGCAGGGCGCCCGGGTGCTCCTCGTCGACTGGGAAGGCGAGGCCGGCACCCGGACCCGGGACCACATCAACCGCCTCACCGGCCGGGATTCAGCCGAGTTCCTCTACTGCGACCTCTCGTCACTGGCGGAGGTCCGGGCCCTGGCGGCCGCCGTGCGCGCCCGCTGCCCGGCGCTCCACATCCTGATGTGCAATGCGGGCATCACGGACCCGGTCCGCCGCGTCAGTGCCGACGGCTGGGAGATGCACCTCGCCACCTGCCACCTGGGGCACTTCCTGCTCACGCACCTGCTGCTGGACCTCCTGAAGCAGGGGGCGCCGTCCCGCATCGTCGTGATCTCTTCCGATGCCCACAAGGCGGGTCCCGGGCTCGACTTCGACGACCTCAACAACGAGAGGATCTGGCCCGCGTCGGGGTTCTCGAATTCGGCCGCGTTCACGGCCTACCACCGGGCGAAGCTCTGCAACGTGTATTTCACCCTCGAGCTGGCCGAGCGGCTGGCTGGCACGGGCGTGACCGTGAATGCGGTCTCGCCCGGCTACTTCGTGAACACCACGATCTACCGGAACCTGCGGGGCATCTTCAGGTGGGGCTCGCTCGCCGTCTTCGGCCTCGGGTCCCTGCTGCGGCTCAACACGCCGGAGAAGGGCGCCCGGACCCACGTCCACGTGGCCGCGTCCCCGGCGGTCGACGGCGTCACCGGCCGGTACTTCGCCTACTGCCGGGAGGCCGAACCCTCCGCCCTGGCCCGGGACGTGGCGCTTCGCCGCCGCCTCTGGGCGTGGACCGCGCAGGTGACGGGGGTGGGCGGATAGGCGAAAATCGGCCCGGGACTACCGCGGAGGATGCCCATGCGCACCACCACCACGCTGCTGACCGGCCTCGGTCTGACGCTCGCCGCCGGCCTCGTTGCCGCTCCCCTCGTCGCCGCCCAGGAGCCAGCTGCCGACGATGCCGCCGGGCCCCGCGGAACCTTCAACACCGAGATCTGCACGGTCGACGGCCTCACCGCCGCCCAGTGCGACTGCGCCTGGGCGTTCGTGTCGAAGAAGCTCTCGCCGGGTGACCTGAAGCTCGCGATGCTGCTCATCGCCTCCAGCTCCGAAGACGCGGATGTGGCGAGGAAGGCCGACCAGGCCCTCGACAAGAGCAACGCCTCCGACAAGCGCCGCGATGCGCTGGCCTCCGAGACCAGCGCGCTCGTCATCGAGGCCGAAGACGCCTGCCTGTAGGAGCGGCTTCAGCCGCGACCAGCGGGTTATCCCTTCGCTCGCTAGATGAACACGCTCGCTGCGGGACAACCCGCTGGTCGCGGCTGAAGCCGCTCCTGCGGCACTTCAGAGGACGCCGCGGGAGTCGGGGTGGCGCACGTACTGGCGGCGGTCATCGCCGCCGTTGGCGCCCAGGCGCCGGCTGGTCGACTGGGGGAATTCCACGACCCGCCAGTAGTTGTCGACGAGCTCCACGGCCTTCACGAAGCTGTTCCCCACGTCGGACTTCAGCATGTAGCCCGCGACATTGAGGTTGAAGGCCTCGATCTTGTCCTCGTCGTCGTTCGACGTGGTCAGCATGAAGACGATGGAATCGTGCAGCTCGGCGTCGTCCCGGATCCGCTCGAGCAGCTCGAGGCCGTTCATCCGGGGCATGTTGATGTCCAGGATCAGCAGGTTCGGGCGGGGCAGGGGCTGGCGGCCATTGGTGCCCTTCAGGATTTCCCAGGCCTCCTGGCCGTCCCGCGCCACCGTCACCGGGTTGGTGATGTGCAGCTTGCCGATGGCCCGCAGGAAGGCCTTCTCGTCGATCTGGTCGTCCTCAGCCAGCAAGATGTGCACGGTTCTGCTCGATTCCATGATTTGGCTCCTCCTCCCCCGCGAGGCGCATCCCGTTCCGGGGCGCCTTCTTCCATGTGAACTTGAATACGGTTCCGCGGCCACCGGGACCGCCGTGGAACCAGATCCGGCCACCCTGCCACTCGACGATGCGCTTGACGATCGCAAGGCCCATGCCGCTGCCCTCGATCTCGTCCCGGGGCTTCAGGGTCTGGAACATCTGGAAGACCTTCTCGGAGAACTCCTCCGGGATGCCCGCGCCATCGTCCTCGACGGCGAACAGCACTTCATCGCCCTTGTCCTGCGCGTACACGCGGACCTGGCCCTGGCGGGTGGGGTGGTGCTTGATCGCGTTGTTGATCAGGTTGCGCAGCACCTGCTCGAGCGGCGCATGGTGGGCCTGCAGCTCGGGAAGGGACGCGTCGGCCGTGAGCGTCATCGTGTCCGGCGGCGCGAGCAGCACGAACAGGTCCTCGACCAGCAGCTTCGAGTCGACGCGGGAGACCTCGCCGGGCTTGCGACCCGCCCGGGAGTAGGCGAGCAGGTCGTCGAGCAGCCGGTGCAGCCGCGCCGTGCGCTGGGCGAGCAGCCCGAGGTTCTGCTGCACCTCGCCGCCCGTGTAGGTGGACAGGTCTTCCCGGAGCCAGTCCACCAGGATGTCGATGGCCCGGAGCGGCGCCTTGAGGTCGTGGGAGGCCACGTAGGCGAACTGCTCCAGGTCCCGGTTCGACCGGGCCAGCTCTTCCTGGATCGCGCGGCGCTCGGTGATGTCCATGGCCAGCGAGAGCACGCCCTGCACGGTGCCGCGGACGTCCCGGTGCGGCTGGTAGGTGACGGCGTAGTAGCGCTCCTCGCCGTTCGCCATCCGGCGCGCCTCCTCGTACTGGATCACCTCGCCGGCCAGGCAGCGCTCGTACAGCGGCTGGCGCCGTGCCCAGGACTCGGCGGTGATGACCTCGGAGATGTGCTGGTTGAGATGCCGGCCCCGGGGGTAACCGTACCAGAGGTCGTACTGGGCGCTCAGGAACCGCAGCCGGAGATCCCTGTCCAGGTATGCAAACAGCCCTGGTACGCCGTCGGCCAGTTCCTGCATGCGGTCCTGGGTCGCCTTGAGCTGCACCTCGAGGGCATGTTGGGTCGTCACGTCGATGCAGACGCCCTGCATGCGTACCGGCGCACCGGCTTCCCCGGTGATCACGTGGCCCCGGCCGCTGACGAAGCGGATGTCGCCGTTGCGCTGGACGATCCGGTAGTCGCAGCTGAAGGAACCGGTCTGCATGCTCTCGGCGGCGGCCGCCCAGTAGCGTTGCAGGTCCTCGGGATGGATCCGGGAGGCCATGGTGTCGGGTGACAGTGCCGTGCCCGGCTCGATGTCGAAGATGCGCCGGCAGGTCCCGTCGATGATGAACTCGCGGGTTCCTGCGTCGAAGGAGTAGACGCCGACGCCGCTAGCCTCCAGCGTGCGCTGGAGCTGCGGGCTGAGGCCGCCACCTTCCGCGGCGCCGGTCATCAGCCCACGCCCTTCAGCGCGCGCACGACGGCGGTAGAGTCAGCCCCGCCGTGCTCCAGGGCGGCGAGCAGCGGCTCGACCAGCTGCAGGTCCATCGGCTTGCCGAACAGGTAGCCCTGCATGACGTGGCAGCCATGGTCCACCAGGTGCTGCAGTTGCTCGGGGGTCTCCACGCCCTCGGCGACGGTCTCGAGGCGCAGGCTCTTGGCCAGGGAGATGATCGCGTCGATGATGCACTCGCCACCGTGGCTGCTGCCGATCTCCTGCACGAAGGACTTGTCGATCTTCAGCACGTCGATCGGGAAGCGCTGCAGGTAACTGAGGCACGAGTAGCCGGTACCGAAGTCGTCGATCGAGATGCGCAGGCCGATGGCCTTCAGCTGGGCCAGTTCACGCTGGGCAGCGTCCGTGTCCTCCATCACCAGGCCCTCGGTCAGCTCGATCTCGATCAGGCTGGCATCGATGTCATGGCGTTTCAGAACCTCCGCCACGCGCTTGTGGAAGTCCGGCTGCTGGAACTGGCGCGCCGACACGTTGACCGAGACCGGCACCAGGGTGAGACCCTTGTCGCGCCAGGACTTCAGCGTCAGGCACACCTCGTTGAGGATCCAGTAGCCCAGCGGGATGATGTGTCCGCTCTCCTCGGCCACCGGGATGAAGTCGGCAGGACTCACCCGGCCCCGCTTAGGGCTCTGCCAGCGCAGCAGGGCCTCGAGGCCCTGCAGCTGGTTGGTGTCCACGTTGACCTTGGGCTGGTAGGCCAGGTGGAACTGCCCCTCCGCGATGGCCTCCCTGATGTCGCGTTCCAGCTCGTGGTAGCGCATCAGGTCCTCGTGCATCTGCTCGTGGAAGAACTTGAAATTGTTGCGCCCGAACTCCTTCGCCTGGTACATGGCGATGTCGGCATTCTTCAGCAGCATCTGGGTGTCCGAGTTGTCGCTCGGGTACATCGTGATGCCCATGCTGGTGGTGATCGAGACCTGGCGGTCGGCGATGTGATAGGGCCGGGCAATGACTTCCAGGACGGTGCTGGCCAGTGCTTCCACGTCCCTCGGGGTGGAGAGTCCCTCGAGCATCACGGCGAACTCGTCGCCACCCAGCCGTGCCACCGTGTCGCCCGCCCGGACGGAGCGACGGATGCGGTCGGCGACCTCCTTCAGCAGCCGGTCGCCGGCGTCGTGGCCGAGCGTGTCGTTGACCACCTTGAAGGCGTCCAGGTCGAGGAAGAGCAGGCTCACCTTGCGACCCTCGCGGCGCGCGCGGGCCGTGGCCCGGGTGAGCTGGTCGTTGAAGAACTGGCGGTTGGGGATGCCGGTGAGCGGGTCGTACTGGGCGAGGTAGCTGAGGCGCAGGTCCGACTTCTTGCGCTCGATGGCGTAGCGGATCGAGCGCAGGATCGTCCGTCCCTGGCCCTCCCACTTCACCAGGTAGTCCTGGGCGCCCTTGTTCAGGATGCTGACGGCGAAGTCCTCGTCGTCCTGGCCGCTCAGCACGACAATGGGAATCTCGTTGTTGACGGCCTGGATCGCGTCCAGGCACTGCAGGCCCGAGCCGTCCGGCAGGTGCAGGTCCAGCAGCACGACGTCGAAGCTGTCGAGACCCAGCTGGTCGGCCGCGGCCGCCAGGCTCTGGACGTGCACGAGCTCGACGTCCCCGGCCCGCTGCCTGCGCAGGGAGGCCGCCAGGAAGTCGGCATCGGCCGGATTGTCCTCAACGAGCAGCAGTTTCATCGACGAGCCGCAAGCTGCCCCACGCGGGGCTTCCCGGGGTAATCTACGGGGGACTATGTGAAATCCCTGAGACCGGAGTCACACTGGCCTTCCCGTGGCGCCTGCCCCGGTGCACAGTTCCGGTCGAAAGCGCTGCCCGGTTCCACTTGATATGGAGTTGCCTGCATGTCCACGCACAGATTCCTGGTGATGGCGGGTGCGGCGGCCCTGGGCCTGCTGCTGGTTGCCCCGCTGGTTGCCGACGAGGAGATGGACCACTCGGCCCACCAGGCCGCGGGTGGCCACGGCGGCCACGACATGACCGCCGACGAGGTCGCGCTGCTGCGGAAGAAGATCCCGCTCTACGCCGGGTTCACCGACGCGCAGATCCACGAGAACATGAGCCGCATGATGCCGGACAGCGAGGCCTACCTCAGCCCGCCCGGCGTCCGGGACGCCATCGGCGTCCTCGGCCTCGGCCATGGCTACGCCGGGGATGGCAACGACCAGTTCAAGGCGGGCTACGCCGCGGTGGCGGCCGTGCATCCCACCGCGGTCGGGCTCGGCATGTCGATGATGGACTCGGCCCACGTGCAGAAGGCGGTCGACCAGCTCGAGGCCGCCGGGGCTACCACCATCGTGGTACTGCCGAGCGAGACCAGCGAAACCAGCTCGCTGGTGCGCCAGTGGCACTACATGTTCGGGCTCACCGACAACTCAGGCTACCTCGAGGTGCCCCGGGTCAGGACGAAGGCCCGGGTCGTCATGGCGAGCTCGCCCACCCGCAGCCCCATCATCGGCCGCATCCTCGGCGAGAACCTGCGCACCGCCAGCCGGGAGCCCGCCCGGGAGGCGGCGCTGCTGGTCATGCACGGGCCGGAGAAGAAGGAAGAGAACGATGACGAGCTGCGCAACCTCGCCAAGCTCGCCGCCGTGGCCAGGGAAGTCTCCGGCATCTCCGAGGTGTTCTACGGCTCGCTCCAGGACGACGCGCCCCCCGACGTCCGCGCAGCCAACGTCGCGGCCATGCGCGACTGGATCGCCAAGGCCACCGCCGCCGGCAAGACCGTGCTCCTCGAGCCCGTGCTGCTCACCGCCGGCGGACGCGTCTCCCAGAAGATCCGCAAGGACTTCGACGGGCTCCAATACACCTTCGTCGACAGGGGCATGATCGGCCACCCGCTGTTCGCCGAATGGGTGCAGCAGACCGTGGCGGAGAAGTCGCGCCCCGCCGGCTGACGCCCGGGGCGGGCAACGCCTGCACGTCCGGCTGAGAGGCCGGTCACAGACCTGGCCCGGCCCTTCGCCCGACAGTAGGGCGATGATCAGCCGGGTCGACGTGCTCATTGCCATTGCCTGCCTCGGGGCCGGCGCCGTCGTGGCCGTGCCGCGCCATGCCCGGCTGGCGAGCGAGGTCCGCCTGGACGAGGTCGAGGCGCTCGCCCTCGGGGCCGGGACCGCGGCGGACCTTGCCCACGCCCGCTGGCTGGCTGCCAGCCAGCCTCCGGTCATCGACGGCACCCGGGGCACGGTGGCCATGAACCATGGCTATCCGTCGCCGGCCACCTTGCCGCTCCTGCTCGCGGCCGCGGAGACCTCGGCCTTCGTCTACGCCGACGGCGCGTGGCAGCACCGGGGCGTCGCGCCGGGCCGCGCCTGCGGCGTTGCCTACCGACCACCCGCCGCACCGGGCCAGAGCCCCGTCATCACCACGCGCATCCGCGGCTGCTGAATCAGACCCGGGCCGACGCGCCGGCCCTGCGTCCGCCGGTTGCAAACCCCAAGCCGGCCGTCAGAATGCGGACCGTGAGGCCACTCATCAAATGGCTGCTGCTGGCGCTCGGCGTCGTGCTCCTGCTGGCCATCGGCCTCGTGGTGGCCGTGGTGACCC
>CALGMY010000067.1 GCA_937958785.1 uncultured Gammaproteobacteria bacterium
CTCCTGGAGCGTGCCCCCGACGTGCTCCTCAGCGACCTCGCCCTGCCCGACGGCGATGGGGTGGACCTGATCCGTGAGTGCAAGCGGGCCTCCCCCCAGTGCGAGTGCATGGTGATCTCCGTCTTCGGCAGCGAGGCCCGGGTCCTCGCCGCCATCGAGGCCGGCGCCACCGGCTACCTGCTGAAGGACGAGCCGGTGGAGCGCGTGGGCGAGGCCATCCGGAGCCTCGTCCTGGGCGGCTCTCCCATGAGTCCCGGCATTGCCCGGCACATCCTCAACCGCCTGCAGCCCGCTGGCGCGCCACCCGACGGCCAGGCCCGCCTCACGGAGCGCGAGCGCGACGTGCTGAACGCACTGGCCCGGGGCTTCACCTACGGGGAGATCGCCGGGCAGCTGGCCCTGTCGAGCCACACGGTGGGCACTCACATCAAGAACATCTATCGCAAGCTCGAAGTCTCGTCCCGCGCGGAGGCCGTGTTCGAGGCCTGCCAGATGGGCATCATCCGCCTGGAGTAGGGCCCGTGCGCCTGCCCTTTGCCCCAACGTGGATGATGCTCCAGGTGGCGGTGCTCGCGACGGCAATGGCCGTCTTCTGGATCGGGTGGCCGACGCCGGCAGGCGTCACGGCCTTGTCACGCGCCGAGGTCGCAGCGCCCGCCAGCGGCGGTGTGCAGACCATCGAGCTGCCCGACGACTGGCGCACGGACGGCGATGACGCACTCCGGCGCAGTTACGAGTTCCGCTTCGACCTGCCGGCGATTCCGCCGGCGCCGTGGGCCATCCTGTTGCCCTCAGTGCGGATGCACGCCGCCGCCAGCATCAACGGGCACCCGCTCGGGGACACGACGCTGCTCGACGGCCCCGTGGCCCGGTCCTGGCACCGGCCACTGCTGTACACGATTCCACCCGGGCTGCTGGTGCAGGGCACGAACCGGCTCCGGGTGGACGTTGCCGCGGCCAACCCGGGAGCCGGGTACCTGGCGCCGCCCCAGGTGGCCCCGCTGGCGGTGCTCGCGCCGGTGGCCGCGGGTCGCCACCTGCTTCAGCAAACCCTCATCCTCGTCATCATCGGGACCATGGCGGCCGTGGCCGGCCTCATCCTGCTGCTGTGGCTCATGCGGCGGGAGAGCGTGTTCGGCCTGTACGCGCTCGGCATGGCCGTCTGGGCCGTGCACACGCTGAATTTCGTCGTCGTCACGCCGCCGGTTTCCCAGCGACTCTGGGAGACCGGTGCCTACCTCACGCTGGGACTCTTCACGGCGCTGGCCACCTGCTTCGTGCACCGCTACCTGGGCATCCGGCGGCCGGCCATGGAAGTACTCGCCTTCGCCATCGTGCTGTTCAGCCTGCCGGTGCTGCTGCTGATTCCGGAGGGGCGCTTCGCGGCCTTCGGCGATGGGCCGTTCAACGCCGCAATCATGGCCGTCGGCTTCTACGTGCTGGCGAACTTCCACGTCGAGGCCTGGCGCCGGCGGAGCCACGAGTTGCAGGTCCTCGCGGCCAGCGGCACGGTCGTCGTGGTCTTCGCCCTGCACGACACGCTGGTTGGCCTCGGCATCCTGCCCTGGGGCAGCGGCTACGTGCTGCACTACTCGGCGTCGGTAGTCCTGCTGGCCTTCTCCGCACTGCTGGTCGGCCGTCTGGCGCGAAGCCTGGCTACCGTCGAACGGATGAACGAGGTCATGAACGAACGGATCGACGAGGCGCGACGGGAACTCGCGGAGGGCCATCGCCGGGTCCGGGCACTCGAACGGGTACGGCTGCTGGGCCGCGAAAGGGACCGGATCGCCCGGGACATGCACGATGGCGTGGGCGGGCAGCTCATCGCGCTGCTGGCGAGGGCGCGGGCAGGCCACCTGTCCGGAACCGACGCCCAGGCCGGGCTGACCAGCGCCATCGAGGACCTGCGCCTGGTGATCGATTCGCTGGAGACGCCGGAAGGCGATCTCGCCACGGCCCTAGCGAAGTTCCGCCACCGGCTGGAACGGCGGCTGCGCGGGTGTGGCATCACCCTCGCCTGGCAGCCCGGCGAAGCGGCCGTGAAGCGCGCGTTCCGGCCGGCCGAGATCCTGCACGTCCTCAGGCTGTTCGACGAGGCAGCCAGCAATGCCCTCTCCCATGCAGGCGCCACTGAACTGGTCATGGGGTGGGAGCAGGATGGCGACGAGCTGCGCATCCGGTTCACGGACAACGGGCGCGGTGGCCTGCACGGCCGCCCCGGGGGCAAGGGCGTGCACAACATGCACGAGCGCGCCCGTCTCCTCGGTGCCGAGCTGCGGGTCGCGAGCGATGCCGCTGGTACGCGCCTCCTGCTCGTCATCCCGTCGTTCTCGGGGCCCGACTGACCTGTTATCGTGGTGATTCGTCCAGTTCTAGCGAGGTCCGGCATCATGCACGTCGCTTGCCTCCCCGGCCGGTGGGCCATCGCCCTGGCAATCAGCCTGGCCATCCCCGCCACCCACGCCCAGGTCGACGCGGTCTCCGGCGCCAGTCCGGTCGCCGCTGCCGACAGCAGCAGGGAGCTCCCGGTACGGATCATCCCGAACATTCCGCCGGCGGCCGAGGCCTACTACTCCCCCGACGGCTACCACCTGATCGCCCAGGTGCGGGACCCGGATGCCCAGCAGTCCGGCGACGCGCGCATCGGCAGCGCGCTCACCTACATCTTCACCGAGGACGGCAAGACGATCCGCCGCATCAACGACCGGGGCCAGGACGCCTGTTCGTTTTTCTTCCCCGACGGCAAACGGGTGATCTGGACCTCGACCCGGGACAACATGACGATGCCCCTCGGCAACTGGTCCGACCCGAAGGACTACCCGCAGGGCGCGGAGCTCTACTCCTCCGACCTCTACGGCAAGGACATCAAGCGGCTCACCACCAACGCGTGGTACGACGCGGAAGTGACCGTCTCGCCTAACGGCGAGTGGATCGTGTGGACCCGCGTGATCGACGGCAATGCGGATATCTGGCGCATGCGCTCGGATGGCACCGGTGAACAGCAGGTCACGTTCACGGGCGACTGGGAGCCCGGGGCACCGTTCTACCTGCCGGACAACGAGACCATCATCTTCCAGGCCTGGCGGGCCAGCGAGCTCGGCAAGGTCACCCCGACGCCCATGACGGTGTTCACCATCAAGGCCGACGGCACGGACCTCAAGCAGCGCACCTTCGACAACGACATGACCTGGGGCCCGGGCCCGGCGGCCGACGGGCGCCACTACATCTTCACGCGCATCATCGACGGCAATAACCACGAGCTGTTCCTGGGCGACCTGGGCGGGGAGCCACCCCGGCGGCTCACCTGGAACCCGGGCTTCGACGGCATGAAGTCCTTCTCCCGGGACAGCAGCAAGATGGTCTTCGTGCGCATGGCGGGCGACAAGCTGAAGGCCCTGTATTCCCACGTGATGGACCTGTCGTCGCTGAAGCTCGGGCCGGAGAACTACAAGGGCATCCCGGAGACGCCGGTGCCGGCGAACGCGGTGCTGGTGACCGACTTCACGGTCAAGCGGCAATAGACCGCACCGCCCGTGACGTGACTTTGGCTAGTCTCAACCCACCGCCGATCCCGGCCCGAGGAACCTCAGCCATGCAGCTCCGTACCACTGGTATTGCCGTCGCCGCCCTCGCCAGCCTTGGCGCCGCGTCGCTGGCCGTCGGCCAGGGCACCCCGCCCCGGTCCGGCCAGGCCGTCTTCGAGGCTGCCTGCGCCAACTGCCACTCGGGTGGCATCGGCGGGTTCTTCAGCGGCGCGCCGGCCGTGGGTGACAAGGAAGACTGGCAGGCCCTGCTGCCCAAGGGCGTGGACGGCCTCACGACCACGACCGTGACGGGCATCGGCAAGATGGCCGCCCGGGGCGGCTGCGAGACCTGCAGCGACGCGGAGATCCGCGCGGCGGTGGCCTACATGGTGGAGAAGAGCCGGTAGCGCGCCGGGACGAAGCCCTCCACCCGGCGGCCCTGGCGCTGGCCTGCGGGCTGCTGCCGATCCTGGTCGTCCACGCCTGCTACGGACTTTCCCTGGCCGGCGGCCATGCCGCGGCCTGCATCCCCTACGTCGACGGCTGCGTGTCCATCAGCGGCACGGGCCGCCACGGCTGGGCCTACTTCCTCTTCAAGGCGGGGATGCTGCCCACGGCGGTGCTGGCGGGCCTGTTCTGGCTGCTCGCGGTGCGCTACCTCCGGCTCGCCGGTGACCACGGCCCGGCGCTGCGGGCCCTGCTGTGGCTCGGCGTGGCGAGTGCGGTGTTCCTCGCGCTGTACACCACTTTCCTGGGGCACAAGGGCGAGGTGTACCACCTGCTGCGCCGCTTCGGTGTCTCGCTGACCCTCGGCTTCGGCTACCTGGCGCACCTGCTGTACACGTGGCGGCTCGGCCTGCTGCGCGACCGGGGTGTCGCCGCCATCGCCCCGCGCCTGCTCCGGGGCCAGCAGGCACTGCTCGGGGTGCTGCTGGTGCTCGGTCTCGGCAGCATCCCGGTGTCCAACTTCATTGCCGACAAGGACCCGGTGGAAAACGCCATCGAGTGGGTCTTCTGCCTGCTGCTCTGGTCATTGCACCTCCTGACGGCGCTCGCCTGGCACCGGACAGGCTACCGCCTGGAACCCGTCGCCCGGCCTGCCGGTGTCTGCTAGGGTGACAATCCTGTCTGGAGGAGTCCCCATGAACACACCTGCCGTCATGAAGCGCCGGATCGGTCACCTGCTGGCAGGCTGCGTCCTGCTGGCAACTTCCCTCTGGACCGTCTCGGCAACGGCCGCGGATGCGCCCGCCGACGCGGCTGCCCTCTACCGGAAGGGCATGACCTGGGATCAGTTCCTCGCGGGCGCCAAGGTGCAGCAGGCAACCTGGGTGAAGAACGCCGGGCGCGCGGCGCCCCAGGCCCTGGTAGACCGCCTCAAGCAGGCCGGTGATGGCCTCCAGCTGCTGGTCATCACCGCCGACTGGTGCGGTGACTCGGTACACAGCGTGCCCTACATCGCGCAGCTCGCCTCGCGGGCGGGTGTCCCGCTCCGCGTGGTCGATTTCCGGGCCGGCAAGCCGCTCATGGAGGCCCACCGCACCCCGGACGGCCGCGCCTCGACGCCCACCGTCGTCCTCCTCCGGGGTGGCAAGGATGTCGCCGCCTGGGTCGAGCGCCCCGCGTCCCTGCAGTGGTGGTACCTCGGCATGACCGGCCGGATCAGCGACGAGGAGCGCCTGGAGCGCAAGATGGCCTGGTACGACTGGAACCGCGGCGCCGACGCGCTGGGGGAGATCGTGGTGCTGGCCGAGCAGGCAGCCGGGGCGAAATAGGCGGCGCGGGGTACTTTCAGTACCTCGTTGCGTCCGCGACCGCCGCCCGGGGCGCCAGGTTCTCCTCGAAGAAGGTCGCCAGCCGTTCGTACCAGCGCACCCGGTTCGACTCCAGCAGGAAGCCGTGGACTTCGTCCGGGAACTCCAGGTACTCGACCTGCTTGCCCGCCTTCTTGAGCGCCTCGGCCATGCGCTGGGACTGGCGCACGTGGACCCGCTGGTCATCGACGCCGTGACCCAGCAGGACCGGCGCCCGGATCTCGGCAGCCCGCCGCAGGGGTGAGCTCTCCCGCAGGCGCGCGCGGTCGTCCCGGCCGCCGCCGACCATGGTCTCGTGCCAAGCAACGCCCCAGTCGTACCAGCGGTCGTCGGAGATGAGGAACTCGATGTCGGTCACGGAGGCGTAGGCAGCTCCCGCCCGGTAGAGCTCCGGCGTCTTCACAAGGCCCACGAGGGTGGCATAGCCCCCGTAGCTGCCGCCGGTGATGCCGATGCGGTCCGGGTCGGCGATGCCCTCGGCGATCAGCCACTTCACGCCGTCGGTGATGTCGTCCTGGATCTTCTGGCCCCACTCCCGGTAACCCGCCGTGAGGTGCGCATCGCCGAAGCCCGAGGACCCGCGGAAGTTCATCTGCAGCACCGCGAAACCCCGGTTGGCCAGCAGCTGCACCTCCGGGTCCCACTGGATCAGGTCCCGGGCCCAGGGACCGCCGTGCACGAGGGCGACGGCGGGCAGGTTCTTCGGCTCCCGACCGACCGGCAGGGTCAGGTACGCGGGAATCCTCAGCCCGTCCCGGGCCGCGTAGGTCACGCGCCGGGTCTGCGCCATCTCCTGCGGCTTGATCTCCGGCCGCTGGTCGAGCAGGTGGGTGAGTTCGCGCCGGTCCCGGTCGTAGAAGTAGTAGACCGGGGGCTGGGTCTCGGACTGGACTTCGAGGATCTGCTGGGCGCCACTGGCCGAGACACTCACCGCCTCATGGAAGACGGGCGCGCCGAAATCCTTCTCCAGGGCCCGGCGGATGCCCTTGTACTCGGCCTCGGCCGCCGGGTCGAAGAAATGGATCTCCGGGCGGTCCAGCGTATAGCGGGCGCCGACGACCCGCCGCTCGGCGCCCGGATCCCGCTGGATGCCGTCCACGTCAACGTCGGGGTGCGAGAACACCAGCGAGCCTCGCCTGGCGGTGGCGATGTCGAACTCGAAGATGGCGTCCCGCCCCTCGTGGACATCGATGACGTACAGTTTCCCGGGGTCCGCGTGAAACCCGGCGAACCGCAGCTGGTCGGTACCGAAGGCGGGCCGGTCGATGACCTTGGTGAAGTCACCCTTCGGCGTGGAACGCAGCCATAGCTGGTAGCCCTCGCCCTCGGCCGCCTCCCCGGCGCGAACCGCGCCCGTGCGGTCGGCGTGCCATTCGCGAATGCCGTGGGCGCGCGGCTGGACCATGCCCAGTCGACCGCTGTTGACATCCATCCGTCGCACGCTGGGGGAACTGTCGTAAGGCGCCCAGTAGGAGATGAGCACCGTCGCCGGGTCGTCGGGCGTCCAGTGCACGATCTGGTCCTGGTAGGACACCGGCAACTGGAGCTGGCCGTAGATGGCCCATTTCTTCCCCAGCCAGCCGAAGTTCTTGCCGTCCCGGTCCACGGCAAACAGTCGCGTGGTCCGCGGCCTTACGCCAACGGCAGCCATGTTGCGCGCCTGGGCGCTGATGAACAGCCGGTCGCTGTTCGCCCATTCGAGCCACGCCAGGCGCACCTCGGGATCGTCGATCTTCGCCAGCGCCACGGGCTCGGCCCCGGCCACGGGTCGGGAAAAGATGACCTGCAGGTCGCCCTTCGAGTAGATGTAGGCGAAGGTCTTGCCGTCGTCGGAGAGTTCGGGGGCGGAGAGCGTCGGGTTGGCGAAGATCTCGGCCACCGGGATGCGGCGGGGTATATCCCCGCCGGAGGCCCCGGTGGCGACCAGCACGACCGACGCAATGATCCCGCGCATGAGGACAGCCCCCGCAATCTTCCCCGGGGGCTCAGCCTACCCCCACCGGGGCAGCCGCGACATCACCCGGATGGGTGAGGCGGGCAGTCCCGCGTCAGTTCCGGCTCTTGTCCACGATCTTGTTGGCGGCGATCCAGGGCATCATCTTCCGGAGTTCCGCGCCCACCGTCTCGATCGGGTGCTTCGCGTTGGCGGCCCGGGCCTTCGTCATTTCCGGGTAGCCCGCGGCGCCCTCGGCGATGAAGCGCTTGGCGTAGCTGCCGTTCTGGATGTTGGCCAGCGCCTCCTTCATGGCCTTGCGGGACTCGGCATTGATCACCCTGGGCCCCGTCACGTACTCGCCGAACTCCGCGTTGTTGGAGATCGAGTAGTTCATGTCGGCGATGCCGCCCTGGTACATGAGGTCCACGATCAGCTTCAGCTCATGCAGGCATTCGAAGTAGGCCATCTCGGCCGGGTAGCCGGCCTCGACCAGGGTCTCGAAGCCCGCCTTCACCAGCTCCACGCAGCCGCCGCAGAGCACGGACTGCTCGCCGAAGAGGTCGGTCTCGCACTCGTCCTTGAAGGTGGTGCCGATGATGCCCGTGCGGCCGCCGCCGATGGCCGAGGCGTAAGACAGGGCGGTCGCGAGGGCCTTGCCGGACACGTCCTTCGCGACGGCGACCAGGTCGGGGATCCCCCGCCCGGCCTGGAACTCGGAGCGCACCGTGTGCCCCGGGGCCTTCGGCGCGATCATGATCACGTCGAGGTCCGCCCGGGGCTTGATGATGTCGAAGTGGATCGAGAAGCCGTGGGCGAAGGCCAGGGTGGCGCCCTGGCGGATGTTCGGCTCGATCTCGTCCGTGTACAGCTTCGCCTGGAACTCGTCGGGGGTGAGGATCATCACGAGGTCCGCGCCCTTCACCGCCTCGGGCACGTCGGCGACCTTGATGCCGTGGGCCTCGGCCTTCTTGCGGGACGCGGAGCCGGGCTTGAGCCCGACCGTCACCTTGACGCCGGAGTCCTGCAGGTTGCCGGCGTGGGCGTGGCCCTGGGAGCCATAACCGATGATGGCGACCTTCTTGCCGCGGATGATGGCGGGATCGCAGTCCCTGTCGTAGTAAACCTGCATGGGGAGCTCCTCGGGGCTGGTTGAGGCGGGCACTCTAGCGCCGGGCCTTTGTTGCGAGAAGCGAAATATTCGCAACATGATGTGCCGGGTCATGCAACACTGGCCCCATGGACCTGCGTCAGCTCCGGCAGTTCGTGCACCTGGCCGAGGCCCTGCATTTCGGGCGGGCCAGCGCGGCCAGCCACGTCAGCCCCTCGGCGCTGAGTCGCAGCATCCGGCAACTGGAGACAGAGCTCGGGGCGGTGCTCTTCGACCGGGACAACCGGTCGGTGACCCTGACCCGCCAGGGAGAGACCTTCCTCGCCTGGGCCCGGGACGCACTCTCCGGCTGGGACGGGGTCCGGCAGACCCTCAAGGCACAGTCCGGCGAGCTGCAGGGAGAGGTCAGCCTCTACTGTTCGGTGACGGCGAGCTACAGCTTCCTCTTCGAACTGCTGTCCCGGCTGCGGCGGGACCACCCCCGGATCGAACTCAAGGTACACACGGGGGACCCGGAGCACGCCATCGCCCGGGTACTCGCCGGGAGCGAGGACATCGCCATCGGCGCCCGTCCCGACGCGCTGCCCGCCGGCCTCGCCTTCCGGTCCATCACCCGTTCCCGGCTGGTGTTCATCGCCCCGCCCGGGCAGACGGGGCGCCGGGACCTTGGCCGGCGGGCCCCCGCTCCCGCTGCCTGGGCAGGGACCCCGATGATCCTCCCCGAGAGTGGCCTTGCGCGGCAGCGGGTTGAGCGCTGGTTCCGGGACCTCGGGGTGGCGCCCCAGGTCTACGCCCAGGTCGCCGGCAACGAGGCCATCGTCAGCATGGTGAGCCTCGGCTTCGGGGTGGGGGTTGTCCCGGAGATCGTGCTGGCCAACAGCCCGCTGGCAGGGCAGGTCAGCGTGCTGCCCGTGCGGCCGGCGCTCGCCCCCTACGACGTGGGGCTCTTCACCCTGGAGAAGAAGCTCCGCAACCCCCTGATCCGAGCCTTCTGGAGGCCGGCCCTGCTGGAGAACTGACAAGTACTGACAACTTTGTAACCATCTGACTGATATCACTCTTTCTTGTGTCTAATAGGTGCTGACTTGGCCGGAGTCAGCCCCGGCGACTGGTGGGCGGCCGAGGACCGCCCGCGGTCGGCCCGCGCCCGGCGGGCTACACTCAACCCATGGCCAATGGCACGACCCATCCCCTCGCGCGACTCGGCGGCGGACTTGCCGAGCAGGCGCGCCAGTACGCCCGCCTGATGCGCCTCGACCGGCCGATCGGCACCTGGCTGCTGCTCTGGCCGACGCTCTGGGGGCTGTGGATCGCGGGCGCGGGCCGGCCCGAACCCGTGAACTTCCTGGTCTTCGTCGCAGGCGTCCTCGTGATGCGCTCGGCAGGCTGCGTGATCAACGATTTCGCCGACCGCCACATCGACGGTGCGGTCGCGCGCACGCGGTCACGGCCGCTGGCCTCGGGCGAAGTGGCGCCGGCCGAGGCCCTGGCGCTGTTCGCGGTGCTGGGCCTCATGGCGCTCGCCCTGCTGATGCTGCTGAATCCGCTGACGCGCCTTTTGGCAGTGGGGGCGGCGGTGCTGACGCTCGTCTATCCCTTCAGCAAGCGCTGGCTGGCCGCGCCCCAGCTGCTGCTCGGCGCCGCCTTCGGCTGGGGCATTCCCATGGCCTTCGCGGCCGAGACCGAGGCGGTGCCCCGCCTGGCCTGGCTTCTGTGGCTCGACGTGCTCGTGTGGGCCGTCATCTACGACACGATGTACGCCATGGCCGACCGGGAGGAGGACCTGCGCATCGGGGTCCGCTCGACGGCAATCCTGTTCGGCACCGCGGACCTCTTCATCGTCTGCCTGCTGCAGGTCGTGCTGGTCATCGGACTGCTGCTCGCCGGCCGGGAGGCCGGCCTTGGCGGCTGGTACCAGGCCGG
>CALGMY010000068.1 GCA_937958785.1 uncultured Gammaproteobacteria bacterium
CGACAGGCTCGTCGAGGGGACCCGAATTGCCGATGCAGGTGGTGCAGCCGAAGCCGACGATGTTGAACCCGAGGGCATCCAGGTCCTTCTGCAGGCCGGATTTCTCCAGGTAGTTGCTGACCACGCGGGAACCGGGCGCGAGGCTGGTCTTCACCCAGGGGCGGGAAACGAGCCCCCGCCGGACGGCGTTCCGGGCCAGCAGCCCGGCGCCCACCATCACGTAGGGATTCGACGTGTTCGTGCAGCTGGTGATGGCGGCGATCAGCACGGCACCGTTCCTGAGCTCGAAGGTCTGGCCCTTGCTGGTGACGCTGACCGGGGCCGTGCCGGTCTTGCCATCGGCCGTCTGCTCGGCCTCGATCCTGCCGTAGGCGGCGGCCAGGGCCTTCAGCGTGATGCGGTCCTGGGGACGGCGCGGGCCGGCGAGGCTCGGCTCGACGTCGCCGAGATCAAGGGCCAGGATGTCGGTGAAGAGCGGATCCGCCTGGCCATTCTCGCGCCACAGGCCCTGGGCCTTGGCGTAGGCCGTGATCAGCGCGATTTCCTGGGCGGGGCGACCCGACAGCTCGAGGTAACGCACGGTCTCGCTGTCGATCGGGAAGATGGCCACGGTGCTGCCGAACTCGGGGGACATGTTGCCGATCGTGGCCCGGTCCGCCAGCGGCAGGGTGGCGAGGCCATCGCCGAAGAACTCGACGAACTTCCCGACGACGCCCTTCTTGCGGAGCATCTCCGTGACCGTCAGCACGAGGTCGGTGGCCGTCGTGCCTTCCTTCAGCCGGCCGGTGAGCCGGAAGCCGATGACCTCCGGGATCAGCATCGTCACGGGCTGGCCCAGCATCGCTGCCTCGGCCTCGATGCCGCCGACGCCCCAGCCCAGGATGCCGAGGCCATTGATCATGGTCGTGTGGGAGTCGGTGCCCACCACGGTGTCGGGATAGGCCACCCGCTGGCCAGCGACGTCTGTGCTGAACACGACCCGGGACAGGTACTCCAGGTTCACCTGGTGCACGATGCCGGTGTTGGGTGGCACCACCTTGAAGTTGCGGAACGCGTTCTGCCCCCAGCGCAGGAACCCGTAACGTTCCTGGTTGCGGTCGAACTCCACGCGGGTATTCGCAGCCAGCGCGCCGGCCGTGCCGTAGTTGTCCACCTGCACCGAGTGGTCGATCACGAGCTCGGCGGGGGAGAGCGGGTTGATGGATTCGGCCTTGCCACCGAGCTTGACCACCGCATCCCGCATGGCCGCAAGGTCGACGACCGCGGGCACGCCGGTGAAATCCTGCAGGACCACCCGGGCCGGGGTGAAGGCGATCTCGTGCTCCCCGGCGGAGCGCGGGTCCCAGTTGGCGAGGGCACTGATGTCCTCGGGACGGACGTCGCCGCTGGCGGCGTGCCGCAGCAGGTTCTCGAGCAGGATCTTGAGGGAATAGGGCAACCGGGCGACGTGCCCCTCCTTGACGGCAGCGAGGCTGTAGATGACGTAGTCGGTGCCGTTGACGGACAGGGTGGACTTGGCGTCGAGCACAGTGGCCATGAGTCGGATCTCCGAAGCGGGAAGGGCGCGGAACCAGCCGAAAATTATAGCCCAACGCCCGCCCGGGGCAGCGCTTCAGGCGCCGGTAGGCAGGGCGGCCGGCTCCTCGTCGATGACGCCGCCGCCCAGGCACTCGTCGTCCTGGTAGAACACCACGTACTGGCCGGCGGCCGGGCTGCGCTGGGGTACGTCGAAGCGCACCTCGAGCTGGTCCTGGTCCCGCTGCCGGACGTGGCACGCGGCGGGCTCGTGCCGGTGGCGCAGCCGGGCCCGGAGCACCACGCCGTCCGCGAGGCCGGGGGGTGCACCCGACAGCCAGTGCAGGCCGGTGGCGGTGATTTCCCGGCGCTGGAGCGCCGGATGATCATGTCCCTGGACCACCACCAGCGCATTGCGCACCGGATCCCGGGCGGCGACGAACCAGGGCGCCTCGGCCGCCCCGCGCCGGCCACCGATGCGCAGGCCCGCGCGCTGGCCCACGGTGTAGCAGGGCAGGCCCTCGTGGCGGCCGATCTCCTCGCCCGCGGGCGTCAGGATGGGGCCGGGTTCCAGGGTGAGGTGCCCGGCGAGGAACTCGCGGAACGGCCGCTCACCTACGAAACAGATGCCGGTGCTGTCCCGCTTCGCGTGGTTGGCAAGGCCATGGTCACGCGCGAGACGGCGGACCTCGGGCTTGGTCAGGTGCCCTAGGGGAAAGATCGCCCGGGCCAGCGCGTCCTGCGCCACGGCATGCAGGAAGTAGGTCTGGTCCTTGTCGCGGTCGGCAGGGCGGAGCAGGCGCATGGTGCCATCGTCCGCCGCCGCCAGTGCCGCGTAGTGGCCCGTGGCGATCCGGTCGGCACCGAGCCGCAGCGCCTGGCGCAGGAAGGCCCCGAACTTGATGTGCCGGTTGCAGGCCACGTCGGGATTCGGGGTGCGCCCGGCCCGGAGCTCGGCGAGGAAATCCGTGAAGACCTCCGTCCGGTACTCGGCCGCGAAGTTGACGTGGTGCAGGGGGATGCCGAGGTCGTCGGCCACGCGCCGGGCGTCCGCCAGGTCCTGTCCTGCCGTGCAGTGCTCGCCGGCATCCTCCCAGTTGGTCATGTGCAGTGCCTCGACCGCGTGGCCGGCGCGCTTGAGGCACAGGGCTGCCACGGCGGAGTCCACGCCGCCGGACAATGCGACCATCACGCGTTCTGGGGCTGCGCCCTGCATGGCGCCGGATTCTAGCAGCGGGGCCCGGCAGGCTCCGGCGGCGGGTTCAGAGCACTGCGGCCCGCCGCGAGAGCTGTTCCACCGCCAGGTCCTGGAACAGGTCGAGCGGGTGCCGCGTGCCGGTCTCGTAGTCGTCGATCGCCCGGAGCACCATGGGGCTGCGCAGGTCGTCAGGCCGCGCCACGAGTTCCTGGCGGCGCAGCCACAGCGTCCGGAGGATGCCGGTATCGAGCGGCCGCGCGGGATCGTGGCTGGTGCAGTGTCCCGAGAAGGCGACCCGCAGGAACGGGTTGGCGGCCCCGGCCCGGCTCCAGAGATAGACGCCCACGATCGCCTCGGGAACGAAGGTCCACGCCGTCTCCTCGAGGGCCTCCCGGACCACGGCCTCGACGAGCGATTCGCCGGGCTCCACGTGGCCGGCGGGCTGGTTGAGCACGAGTCGTCCGGCCGCGCGCTCCTCGACGAGCAGGTAGCGGCCATGCCGTTCGACGACGGCGGCCACCGTGAGTTCGGGCTGCAGCAGGGCGCGTTCGCTCATGGGCGGGACTGCTCAGACACGCAACTGGCGCAGCTCGCGGGAGGTCTCGGACGCGGCCCAGATCTCGTCAAAGAGCGCCAGGTAGCGGCGCGCCACCGCCGGCTCGTAGGTGTCGGCGATGCCTTCCCACCGGACATGGTTGATCCGGTAGAGGAGGGCGACGTCGTCGGCCAGGAGGAAGGCCTCCCGGTGCTCGCGGTAGTCCTCGTGGACGTTGCGGAATTCGACATAAGTATTGAGCCGCCGGCCAAGGGCGACCAGCCGGTTGCCGGTGCGGATGGTCCGCTGGGGATCGGAGATGAGCACGCGCACCCGGGCAAAGCGCTTGGCGAGGACCAGCCGCTTGACGATCTCGAGGAACTGCTCGTGGTCGTAGACCCCGGGCTCGAGGTCCGGCGTCAGGATGGCGAGGCCGCGCCTGGCCACCGCCGCGATCTCCACCGCCGCGGCCAGCGTGTCCTCCATCGTGGCCAGCACCCAGCGGCGACCCTGGCTGCGTTCCGCCTGCATCGAATCGGATTGCCTGCCCTTGACCACGCCTGATTGTACGGAGCACCGGCCGGGCCGATGTGCCAACCCGGTCACGTTTGCCGGCACGGACACCGGCCGGATCAGGGTTCGCTGTCGGCCGCCAGGCGCGCCAGGTGCGCGGCGTCCCCGGTGTAGGCGGCGGGGGTGAGGGCGAGCAGCCGGTCCCGCTCCGGGCCCGGCAGGTCGATGGCAGCCAGGAAGGACGCGAGCGCCTCCCGGGTGAGGGCCTGGCCCCGCGTCAGGTCCTTCAGCTGCTCGTAGGCGTCCGCATGGCCGTGCCGGCGCATCACCGTCTGCACGGCCTCGCCAAGCACTTCCCAGGCGGCATCGAGCTCGGCGCGCATGCGCCCGCCGTCGGCCTCGAGCTTGCGCAGGCCCGTGAGGAGGGACTGCACGGCAAGCACCGTATGCCCCAGGGCGACCCCCAGGTTGCGCAGGACCGTGGAGTCGCTGAGGTCCCGCTGCCAGCGCGAGACCGGCAGCTTCTCGGCGAAGTGGGTGAGCAGGGCATTGGCGATGCCGAGGTTGCCCTCGGCATTCTCGAAATCGATGGGATTGACCTTGTGGGGCATGGTGGAGGAGCCCACCTCCGTGTCGACCTTGCGCTGCCGGAAATAGCCGATGGCAATGTAGCCCCAGGTGTCCCGGGCAAGGTCCAGCAGGATCACGTTGCAGCGGACCAGGCAGTGGCAGTACTCGGCGATCCAGTCGTGGGGTTCGATCTGGGTGGTGTAGGGGTTCCAGGCGAGGCCGAGCGACTCGACGAAGCGTCGCGAGAGGGCTGGCCAGTCGACATCCGGATAGGCGGCCCGGTGCGCATTGAAATTGCCGACCGCGCCATTCATCTTCGCGAGCGGCTCCACGGCCCGCAGCTGCTGCAGCTGGCGCTTCAGCCGCCAGGCGCTGTTGGCGAGTTCCTTGCCCATTGTCGTGGGGCTGGCCGGCTGGCCGTGGGTCCGCGCCAGCATCGGCACCTCGGCGAGGCTCCGCGCCATGCCGTCCAGTACCGCCACCACCTGGCGCAACTGGGGCAGCAGCAGGTCATCGCGGCCGTGCCGGAGCATGAGGGCGTAGGCGATGTTGTTGATGTCCTCGGACGTACAGGCGAAATGCAGGAACGGCCGCAGTCGCTTCAGGTCGCTGCCGTCACCCAGCCGCTCCGCGATGAGGTACTCGACGGCCTTGACGTCGTGGTTGGTGCGCCGCTCGATCTCCTTGACCCTCCGGGCGTCGTCGGGTGCGAACCGCTCGGCGAGGGCAGAGAGCACGTCGTGCACGACCGGCGAGAGGGGTCCGAGTTCCTCGATGCCAGGCTCGGCGGCCAGGAACTGGACCCAGCGCACCTCGGCGAGGACCCGGAACCGGATCAGGCCGAATTCGCTGAACAGGGCGCGCAGGGCCTCCGTCCGGGCCGCGTACCGCCCGTCCAGCGGGGAAATTGCAGTGAGCGGCTCACGGTCCATGTTGATGGCGCCGAAAATCCCTATAATTCCGGCCCGAAATCATACACCAGAGGCGGCAACATGGCTGACAAGGGCTACCGGGTCGAGCGCGACAGCATGGGCGAGTTGCGGGTGCCCGAGAAGGCACTGTGGGGCGCGCAGACCCAGCGTGCGGTCGACAACTTCCCCATCAGCGGCCTCCCCATGCCCCGCGGCTTCATCCGTGCCCTGGGCCTGGTCAAGTGGGCGGCTGCGGGGGCGAATGCCGAGCTGGGACTCCTGAAGAGCGGCAAGGCAATGGCCATCCAGGCCGCCGCCCTGGAGGTCGCCGACGGCAGGCACGACGACCAGTTTCCGATCGACGTCTTCCAGACCGGGTCCGGCACCAGCTCCAACATGAATGCGAACGAGGTGATCGCGCGCCTCGCGACGAAGCGCCTCGGCGCCGACGTGCACCCCAATGACGACGTCAACATGGGCCAGAGCAGCAACGACGTGATCCCCACGGCGATCCACGTCAGCGCCGCCCTGGAGGTCTCCGAGGCCCTGCTGCCGGCGCTTGCCCACCTGCGGGACGTCATCCGGGCGAAGGCGAAGGAGACCGATGATGTCGTGAAGACCGGTCGCACCCACCTCATGGACGCGATGCCCGTGCGGATGGGGCAGGAGCTCGGGGGCTGGGCCCAGCAGATCGCCAATGCCGAGGAGCGCCTGAAGGATTGCCTGCCCCGCCTCTCACGCCTCGCCCAGGGCGGCACTGCGGTGGGCACCGGCATCAACGCCCACCCGAAGTTCGGCAGGAAGGTCGCCGTGCTGCTCGGCGAGCGCACGGGCGTGAAGTTCGACGTGTCCCGCAACCTGTTCGAGTCACTGAGCTGCCAGGACACCGCCGTCGAGCTGTCCGGCAACCTGCGGGCGCTGGCCGTGGCCCTGATGAAGATTGCCAACGACCTCCGCTGGATGAACAGCGGACCGCTGGCCGGCCTCGGCGAGATCTCGTTGCCCGGACTGCAGCCGGGCAGCAGCATCATGCCGGGCAAGGTGAACCCGGTGATCCCGGAGGCGGTGGCCATGGTGGCGGCCCAGGTCATCGGCAACGATGCCACCGTGGCGGTGGCCGGCCAGTCGGGCAACTTCCAGCTGAATGTCATGCTGCCGGTGGTGGCCTTCAACCTGCTCCAGAGCATCCAGCTGCTGGCCAATGCGAGCCGCGTGCTGGGTGACAAGGCCATCGCCGGCTTCAAGGTCAACCACGACAAGCTGGCGGAAGCCCTGGACCGGAACCCGATCCTGGTGACGGCCATGAATCCCGTGATCGGCTACGAGAAGGGCGCGGCCATAGCCAAGAAGGCCTATGCGGAGCGCCGCGCCGTCCGGGACGTGGCCGCCGAGATGACCGACCTCTCGGACAAGGAACTGAATCGGCTGCTGAATGCCCGGGACCTGACCAAGGGTGGCATCAAGTCCTGACGCCACGGCCGGTGGTGTGTTGCCCGAGGGGCTCCTGGCGGGCCTGCGGGCATCCCGGCCGCCGGCCGACCTCCCGGCCGAGGCGCTGGCCCGCCTGGACCCCGTCCTCGCGGGCCGGCTCTTTCCCAGGCCGCTCGTCCCGGCCGCGGTGCTCGTGGCGCTGATGCCGGCATCGAACGGCTGGGAAATCCTCCTCACCCGCCGGACCGAGCACCTGCGGGACCATCCCGGCCAGATCAGCTTCCCCGGCGGGCGCCTGCTGGGCGCCGACGAGTCTCCCCTGGCGGCGGCGCTCCGTGAGGCCGAAGAGGAGGTCGGGCTCGATCCCCGCTTCGTGGACGTCCTCGGCTACCTGCCGCCCCACACGGTGGTGACGGGGTTCGCCGTGAGCCCCGTCGTGGCGGTGCTGCGCCCGGGATACGTGCTGCGCCCCGACCCGGGGGAGGTCGCCGGGATCTTCGGGCTGCCCGTCACCCACCTGCTCGCGACCGACAGCTTCACCACGGGCGAGCGC